>CAZXNA010000054.1:0-19845 GCA_964641295.1 uncultured Thermoanaerobaculia bacterium | reverse complement strand
GCCCGCCCTTGACGCCGTCCGGCCCACCAGCTACCCGCCGAGCCATGAACGGCCCGAAGGTGATCATGCCGCGCGGCTCACACCGTTTCGCCGCCCCCACCTCCGAACGCCGCCCCCACCGCTGACGCTGCCCCTGCCGCTGTGTCTGCCGCTGTGTCTGCCCCCTGCCGCTGTCCCCCGACGCTGCCGCTGGAGACCAATCCCAGCGGACGCCGGAGCCCCGGAGCGGGTGCTCGCCGTCGGACCGCGCAGGAGACCCATCATCCCGAGGCCTCTGCTACGCTGCCAGGGTGGGGAGTAAAGTATCGTCCATGAGCCGCGAGCGGGGTTTTCCCGATCTCCGGGCCTTTCTGGAGGTCCTCCGGGCGGAGGGCGACCTGGCGGTGGTCGAGGCGCCGGTGGACCCGCGGCTGGAGATGGCCGAGATCCACCGCCGGGTGATCGCCGCCGGGGGTCCGGCGCTGCTCTTTGTCAATCCCGTGGGGTCCGACATGCCCGTGGTGACCAACCTCTTCGGGACGGCCCGCCGGGCGGAGCTGGCCTTCGGGCGGCGACCGCGGGCCTTCGTGGAGCGGCTGGCGCAGCTGGCCCACGAGCTGATGCCTCCCTCGGCCGGGAAGCTCTGGGCGGCCCGGGACGTGCTGGGCGGCATGGCCCGGATCGGGCTTCGCCGCGTCGGTCGCGGCCCCGTCGTTGAGGTGCGCGAGGATTCGCCCGACCTGACCCGCCTGCCGGCCCTGACCTGTTGGCCGGAGGACGGCGGGCCCTTCCTGACCCTGCCCCTTGTCCACACGGAACACCCCGACGGCCTGGGCCACAACCTCGGCATGTACCGGATGCAGATCCACGGGCCGGCGGAGACCGGCATGCACTGGCAGATCGGCAAGGGCGGCGGCTTCCACCACGCCGCGGCCGAGGCGCGCGGGAAGGCCCTTCCCGTCACCGTATTCCTCGGCGGGCCGCCGGCCCTGACCCTGGCGGCCATTGCGCCGCTGCCGGAGAACGTGCCCGAGCTCTTGCTGGCCTCCCTGATCCTGGGCCGGAAGCTGCGGACGATCCCGGGGCCGGCCGGGCATCCTCTGGTGGCCGATGCCGAGGTGGTACTGGCGGGCAAGGTTCCGCCACGGATTCGCAAGCCCGAGGGCCCCTTCGGCGACCACTACGGCTACTACTCCCTGCGCCACGACTACCCGGTCTTCCGGGTGCAGCACCTCTACCGGCGGCGCGACGCCATCTTCCCCGCCACGGTGGTGGGCAAGCCGCGGCAGGAGGACTTCTTCATCGGCGACCTGCTCCAGGAGCTCCTGGCGCCGCTCTTTCCCCTGGCCATGCCAACGGTCATCGACCTGTGGTCCTACGGCGAGACGGGCTACCACGCCCTGTCGGCGGCGGTGGTGCGGGAGCGGTATCGGCACGAGGCCATGGTTTCGGCCTTCCGCATCCTCGGGGAGGGGCAACTCTCGCTGACCAAGTTCCTGCTGGTGACCGACCGACCCGTCGACCTCCGGGACTTCCGGGCCACCCTGGAGCACGTCCTCGAGCGGACCCGCCCCGAGACCGATCTCCACGTCTTCCCCAACCTGGCCATGGACACCCTGGACTACGCGGGGCCGGCGGTCAACGAGGGCTCCAAGGGCGTCTGGCTGGGCCTGGGCGATCCCGTTCGCCAGTTGCCACGGGAGTTCTCCGGGGTGGCGCTCCCCGATGGCATCGACCGCGTCCACGTCTTCTGCGGAGGCTGCCTGGTGGTCGGTGGACCACCCTACGCCGCCGAGCCCGGCGCCGCCGCCCGCCTCGCCGCCCACCCGGCCTTCGCGGACTGGCCCCTGGTGGTGCTCTCCGATGAGCCGGCACGGGCCGCCGCCAGCGCCATGAACTTCCTGTGGACCACCTTCACCCGCTTCGATCCGGCCTCGGACCTCCACGCCGCCGCCGTGCGGGTGGAGGCCAACCACGTGGTCCGTACACCACCCATCGTCCTCGACGCCCGCATGAAGCCCTCCTACCCGGAGGAGCTCCACTGCGACCCGGAGACGGAGGCCCTGGTCAGCAGCCGCTGGAAGGAGTACTTCCCCGCCGGCAACGTCGAGATGGGCGACGCCGAGCGCGGGCATCTGGAGTGAGCGGCGAGGGGAGCTCTACGGCACGCTGACGGCAGCGCGTTGCAACCGGAGGGTGGTTCGTGATCCTGCGTGAAAGCTGACGCGATCGAGGGTCCGGCCGGGGATGCCGAGGACCACAGCCGTCTCGTCGCGGTCGAGTTTGAGGACCTTCTCGACGGTTCCGAAGTCGCCGGAAAACCGTAGGACGACGGCGGCGGGACGGGAGGAAGAGAGCCAGAGGTGGAGCCGGCTGTCCGGGGCCAAGCCGCTGAGACCGTAGTCCCGCACGAGAGACGCCTGCGACGTTCGCAACCGGGCCAGCAGGCGCCGGCCCTCCACGTGGAGCTTGACGCCGCCCTCCAGGCGCCAGCCGCGGGTGTCGAGCACGAAGCCGTCGCTGAAGCGGTCGTCGGCCAGCAGCGGGCGGAGAGCCGTCTGGCGTCCGTCGCCCGTGGGGCCGATGATGGCCTGGCCGTCGGGCCGAGCCAGGAGCGCCAGGGCGGCCATGTCGGGCTCGGGGGCGGATTCGTCGGGGCCTGCCACGTGGTGGAGCTCGAGCCGCGCGCGGTTCCGGGGGAAGACGCCGACGACGGAGGAGCGGACGATGAGACGGGACTCCTCGCGGATGGAGAGGTCGGTTCCGTTGCCGCTGACGACGGAGTTGACCAGGCGGCCACGTCCTCCGGTGCCGTAGCGCCAGTTCTTGCGGTAGGCGTCGATCCCGGTGCCGCAGTCCGTGATGGAGCAGTTGAGGATCAGGGGGTCCGAGCCGTCCTTGATCTGGATCCCCACGTCGCAGCCCTCCATCCGCGAGTCGTAGACCAGTGGGCTGGAGCCCTCACCTGCGGAGATGCCCTTGTCGCCGCAGTGGAGCATGGTATTGGCCGTCAGGACCGGCGAGCTCGTCATCAGGTCGATGGCGTCGTTGCCCACCCGCTCGAAGCGGCAGCCGGCCACGCGGCCCCTCGAGAAATCCATGTCCAGGGCGTCGGAGTTGGTGTCGTGGAAGTAACAGTTCTCCAGGCGTACTCCGGCATCGGCCGTGTGGAGGGCGTCGTCGCCGAGTACGTTGTCCGAGAGCTCGCAGTGGTCGAAGAGGACGTTTTCGGCCCGGTGAACGTTGACCATCCCCGAGTAGTGGAGCGCCCCGAAGCGGGCCTGGCTGCCTCTCCGGAAAACGACGTGGCGGAAGACGCTCCCGCTCGTTCCGGGGCCCTGGAGGGCGAGGCATCCCCACGGCGTGTTCCCGTCGGCGGGTCGGAACACGATGGGTTGCGCCGCCGTCCCCCGGGCCAGGATCTTCCCGAAGCTCTGGATGGTGGCGCCGGGGCCCAGGAGCACGGTGGTGCCGGGCCGGATGACCAGGGTCTCGTTGGCGGGAATCCGGAGCAAACCCTTGACGCGAAACACCGGGTGGGGCGCATTTCGAAGCATGGGCTGCCGCTCCGGGGCCAGGTCCCAGGGGTGGATCACATCGTCGCAGGGGGCGGGCCACGACTCGACCAGGGTGATGGTGGCGGGCTTGCCGGTGATGGCGTTGACGGCTTGGGCGTTGGTGGGCTCCACGCCCGGTGGCAGGAGAATGGGGTAGGCCAGGGGAACCGTGTCGACGCGGTTGATGCCCACGTAGGCCGGCAGGATGAGCAACGGTTCGTCGAGGACGAAACGCTGCGTCTCCGTGCCGGCGGATTCCAGGTGCCCCTTCAAGACGGGCTCACCGGGATCCGCCCGGAGGTTCCGGTTGCGGTCTTCCACAAGGCGGGGTGCCGTGCCGGGCGGCAGCCGGAGCTCCAGCGCCTCCAGGCGGATACCGGCCACCCCCCGGCATCCGAGGATGGCGGCGTTTCCCCGGACCATTGCCTGAAGGCTGGTCCTTCCGATGAGACCGAGAATCCGCGAACGGTTCTCACCGAGAACGTTGACGTTGGCCTCGAAGAACCACTCCGTGATGGGAAACCACGGGTTGGAGCGCTCGATCTTGAACGATTCCCGGTGCCGCCTGAGATTCTCCCGGAGCCGGCCGATCCGGGCCAGGAGGCCCTCGGGGTGGCTGAGCCGGTCCTCGAGGAAGAGGAAGACCTGCTGCATCAGCCTGGGATCGGATGCCAGCTTGTGGAAGACCGAGTTGAGCACCGGGTAGTGGGGGTTGGGATCATCGGAGAAGATCCGGCGGTTGGAGCCCAGGTAGGGGTCCCAGACGATGGGCTCCAGGTGGCCACTGAGGGGATCGAGGTAGAGCTTGAGGTTGTTGCCGTCGACGGCGTGGAGCTCGTTGACGAAGAGATGGTAGGCGATGTGGCGGACCACGGTCTCCCGGTGGAAGAGCGCGCTGAGGCGGTGAATACCTTCGGCGCCCGGCTGGCCGACCGCCCGAGCCATGGCCTCCATCTCGCCGCGGTAGCTCGTGGGCAGGCTGTTGTCCCTGGCCAGCAACGGCCAGACGTAGGGGTCGCGGAGGAGGAAGTTGACCGGTGTGCCGTGGTGCCACTCATTGGTGAAGGGGGAGCCCTCGCCCTTGAAGATGTCTCCGGGCATTCGCCCGTGCCGGCGAAGGAAACTCTCGTCCACGTCCTCGATGAAACGCATGGTGCCGTAGAGCTTGCCGTCGGTGAACACCTGGACGGGCCAGCTGATGGGTGTCAGAAGATCCCACTCCCGGGCCACCTCATGGGTCAGGGATTCCACGTAGGGGTACTTGACGCTGAGGTTGATGTGACGGAAACCCCGCAGCAGGTGTTTTTTGGATGTCTTGACCTTGAGGGAGCGCTTGTCGAAGAGCCAGTGGAACCCCGAGTTGCCCCGGATCCTCAGCTTCGCCTTGCGGTAGCGGCCGCCGTTCCAGACCTGGATCTTCCGGTATTGCTCACCGCTGGCCGGAAGATCGTGAAGCAGCTCGTCCCACACGGTTCCGGGGACGTGGAGGTGCAGTTCGTCGTTGGCCCAGAAATGCTCCGTTGGCACCTTCTCCTCGTGTCTGTTGTACGTCAGAAGCCGCGAGAACCCGCTGAACTTGTAGCGGAGGTCGTCCCACACGGCGTCGCGCCGTTGCATCACCCGTTGAACGTCGCCGGGAAACTTGAGGGCGACGGCACCGAACTCGGCCAGGGAGCGGAAGAACAAGAAGGGCAGCAGCAGGCCGGGGATGGCCGTGACCAGCACCACGGTGCGGAGGCGGAGCAGCCGCAGGCGGCGGGGCACGCCCAGCCTCACGGGTGGACCTCCAGCGGGGATCGCAGCGTGGCGGGATGGGTTTTCCAGAACTCCGGCGTGTACCGTTCCACGGGTCCGAGGGAGGCCGGTCCCAGCGGCACGGCCTCGAAACGCAGGTCGCCATGCTCCACGTGGAGGCGCAGGTAGTGGTTCCACCAGGCGGGCGGGTCCTGTGCACGGTTGCCGCTGGCGATCAGCACGACGCCGCCCCTCCGGTCGAACACCAGGGGGAGGCGGGTGCCCACGTCTCCGGCGACGACGGCCACCGCCCTCGTCCGGGCCAGCTCCTGGAGGCGCGGCAGCAGGGTGGAGCAGAAATGGTGGCCGTCCCCGTTGCCGGGTTCTCCCGGCACGGAGGAGCGGTTCGCCCGCTTGGCCACATCGGCGTAACGGGAGTCACCCAGAAACCACAGCACCCGGTGGAGGAAGACCAGGACGCTGGAGATCTCCGGATCCCGGCCGGCCTCGTCCACGGCAGCCAGGGCCATCTCGAGCTGTCCGGTGCTGATGTCTCCCGGGCTCTCCTCGGTGTCCAGCACCAGCAGCAGGCTGCCTTCGATCCGTTCCTTGCGCCCTGTGGGACCGAAGAGGGTGACGAAACGCTCCCGGGCCGCTCCGGCGCGCCCGTCGAAGAGGTCGTGGTTGCCGGGAGCGATGAAGAGCGGGATCCCGAGGGGGCGGCGCAGGAGCTCGTCGAGACGCTTCCAGCGCACCGGCGTGCCCTCCCAGACGACGTCGCCGGTCAGCACGAGCGCGCGGTCCCGGAGAGAGATCTCCGGCACGGCGGCGACCAGGGCGGGCAGCAGCGGCGGATCATCCTTGGGACCCCTCCGGAGGTGGCCCGCCACGGCGATGGAGTATCCCTGGGGGACCGCCGGAACGGTCGCTCGGGGGGAAGCTGCGCTGAGGCGTGCTGGCTCGCGTTGGCCTGGAGCCGGCCCCGGTAGCACAACCATCCCTCTCAGAAGCTCGTCTGCTTCGTCGTCCCGGCCCAAGTTGTGGCAAGCCCAGCGCAGCAGGTGCTCCAGCTCGGGCCGGACCGGTTTGCTGACCGTCATGTCCAGCTCGATGCGAGTCGCCTTGCCCGGCTGGGGGATGGAGATGGGAGCCCGGAGCATGGCATCCCCACGCCGGACGAGCCAACGGTTGGGTCCGAGAGGCACGAGGTCACGGCCGGGCTTCCATCCGCGGAAGCCGTCGATCTCTACGATGGGCGCGGGGGGGCTTGTGAAACGGTTGGGGGCCGGGAAGAACCGCAATGCATGGAGCTCCACCACAACCCCGGGCACCGCCGTCGTCAGGGCGAGGCCAACGATGGGGCCCATCGTGCGGAAGACGAAGCTCCCGACAGCCCGGGGGTGGGCGGGGTGGAGCCGCCAGGTGTGGCGCCTGCCATCGGCCAGGATGGGGATCTGGATACGATGATCCACATCGAAATGGGGCCAGGAGTCCGTGAATTGGAGGTAGGCCGGCAGGCTCCACACGGCGTTCCGGTAGTACTCGAAGGTGGCAATGACCCCCTCCCAGTCGGCATGATCGGCCTGGTACTCCATCACCCGGCGGACCGCATGCTCCAAGTTGGGGTTCATGCCCAGGGCACGGCGGTAGGCGGTCGTGGCATCCTTCGTCTTCTTCCGGGCCCACAAAGCGCCGCCCAATGCAACCCAGCCGCGGACGTCATAGGGGTCGGTGGCCGTGACCCGGCGGGCGACCCGCATTGAGCGCTTGGGGTGGCCTGCCTCGAGCTCGAGAGCTGCAACCTGAAGGAGTGCGTCCTGACGCAGCCGGCCCGTGGTCTCCCGGAGTTGGGCCGGCCCCAGGTCGGCCAGGAGCGCCTCGAAGCTGCGCAGTCCGCGCGCGGGGTCCTGTCTTTCCGCCGCCAGGGCCGACAGGTAGCGCTGGTGCCAGTACCATCGGTACCCGCGGACGAGCTTGTCCTCGATCCCCCAGGCGCGGTTGGCGACGAGCCAGCCCACCGGCAGGAGGTTGAGAACGACCAGCAAGCCCAGCCACACGACGATCAGCGGACGCTCCCGGCGGTGAAACCACCGCCGCACGCCGTCCAGCAGGCCCTGATGGTGCCCTTCGGTCATGGCGTTCAGATGTTAACGCTCTCCGCCATGGTCAGGGCGGCCCTGGCGTTGCCGTTGATCTCACGGATGGTGTCCATGAACTCCCGCTCCGAGGCGCCCTTCCGGAAGACCACGCTGTAGACCGCCTCCAGGAAAGCCCCCTGGCGGACGCTCTCCACGCTGAGAAGAGTGTGGGACTGGAGGTAGCGGTAGAAGAGGTCGTCGAAGGCCGTGTTGGGATCGAGATCCGGTGGGAGGTGAACCCGGAGGATCCGCTGGGCCTGAGGGTTGCCGAACATGTTGAGGGCGAACATGGCGTAGATCATGGCCGAGACGGCGATGGTGAAGAGGATAGCCGTGCCGTAGAAACGCGTGCCGCAGGCCATGCCGATGGCCATGACCAGGAAGATGAAGCCCACGTCACGCGTCTCCTTGACGGCGTTCCGGAAGCGGACGATGGAGAGCGCGCCCACCAAGGTGAAGGCCCGGGCGATGTTGGAGCCGATGATGAGCATGATCATGGCCACGGTGACGCCGAGGATGACCGTGGTGGCCGTGAAGGACTGGGAGTAGGACACGCCGCGATGGGTGGCCCGGTAGACGTAGGCGACCACCGTGCACAGCACGAAGGCCAGCCCGATGGAGATCAGAAGCTCCCAGACGGTGAAGTAGTTGCTGATCTCGGTGGGGCCGGTGGTCAGCTGGTCGATGAAGTGTCCCATGGTTGCCTCCTAGAGGATTCTTCCCTTGTAGAACATCAGGTTGACACCGGCGCAGTACTTGGACAGCCGCCGGAGCTCGGCTTCGTAGTGGGCCACCCACGTGGTCAGCCAGATGGGTACGGCGTGGTTGAACTTGATCTCCATGACGGAGAAATCCGGCGGCATGAAGAAGAGTTCCCCGTCGCTGTCCGCCGTCCAGTCGAGGTTGTGGGTCCGGCAGGTCAGCCGCGTGTCGATGGTGATGCGAAGCGACGGGTCGTAGGTGGCGAAGTAGGCGCGGCGCTGGTAGCGGATGTTGATCTTCGGCCGCAGGTCGTAGAGGGAGACCAGGGCCAGCGCCTCGGCCACCACAGGGTCCTCCATCAGCTCGCCGGGGTCCGCACGCTCCTCCCCCGAGGGCGGCGGCAGAATGGAGAAGATCGTCTCCAGGGGCAACCGGATTCGCCGCTTCTGCACCGTCCGGTCCACCCTCTGCTTGATCTCGATGAAGCCCGTGCCGTCGTCCGTATCCTCGTAGCGCCGGACCCGCAGCTTGCGGCGGAACTTGAGCCCGTCGATCTTCTCCCAGAAGCAGGCGAAGCCGTCGGAGTCGTAGTAGGTGGAGCTCAGGCGGTAGATCCCCTCCGGCCCGGCGTGGGGGTCCGGCTGCAGGAGCTCCCCCAGGCCCCTGACGAAGCCCAACGCCTCCTCGAAGGGGATGACGTACTTGAGCTCGAAGCGGTTGAAGCTCCGCTCGTACCTCATGGTCCCCGGTCCGCAGTGCCTCGGCTCTCCATGACTGGGCCATGGTACACATTCCCGGCCCGGTGGTTCCTCACAGCCCCCGGGCCCACTCGGGGCGGAGGGCCGTCTCGTCGCGGGTTTCGAGCACGTGCCGGATCAGATCCATGGCCGGCTCGCGGTCCCGGGGGAGCCGCAGCTTGAGGGGGAGGTAGTTGGAGGCGTGGTTGGCGTGGAAGGGGCCGCGGTAGCCTTCCATCTCCTCGAGCATCCAGAGCAGCTCCTGCAGCATGCCCCAGCGGTCGGGGAGCTGGAAGGTGCCGTTCTCCACGGCGTCGAAGAGCTCGGTACCGGGGACGGGCGTCACGGTAAGGGCCGCGGCATAGGTCGGCGAGGCGTCGGCGAGGAAGCGTCCCGTGGCCCGGGCGTGCCGCTCGGAGCCCTCCACGCCGGCGAGCCCCAGTAACACCATGACGGAGAGCTTGATGCCGGCTGCAAGCACGGTCCGTGAAGCCTCGAGCTGGCGCTGGACCGTGGCGCCCTTGCGGACTGCCCGGAGCGTCGCCTCGTCCCCCGTCTCGGAGCCGAAGTAGACGATGCCCAGGCCCAGCTCCCGGAGCCGGGAGAGCCCCTCCGGGCCGTGCTGCAGGATCGACCGGGAGTCGCCGTAGATTCCGATCCGTGTCACCTCCGGCAGCTCCTCCCGGATCGTTTCGAGCACCGCCTCCAGCATCCCTGCCGGCGCGGCCAGGGCGTCGCCGTCTGCCAGGAAGACGCGCCGGACGCCGGGGAGGGCGCGGGCGGCTCCCCGGATCTCCTCGAGCAGCTCCTCCACCGGCCGGACGCGGAACTCCTTGCCGCGGTACATGGCGCAGTAGGTGCAGCGGTTCCAGGAACAACCCACCGTCAGCTGGAGGATCAGTGACGAGGCCTCCGACGGGGGCCGGAAAACCGGCTCGACGAGAAGGGGCGGCCAGCGCATGGAAGCTACTGTACCGGGTTCCGGCACGAGGGTCACCGCCGGGGGAGGGCTCGATTTCGATGAGGTCTCCCATTCTCGGTGCTCGGCGCCGTCATCCCCTGGTCATCTTCTCGGGCCCGGTGGTGGAGAGAAACCGGGGATGGGGGATAATCGAAAGATGAGAACCGCACAGGACGAGAAGGAGCTGCCGTTTGGCCGATGGCGTTCGGCGGTGGCTTCCGGCGCCGTCCTCTACGCTGTGGGGGTGGTCGTCGTTGCGCTCTGGACGGCGAGCAGGAGCGCTCAGCCGCTGCAGTCGAACATCCGGTACTGGAACGGGGTGGCCCACGTCTTCCTGGTGGCCCGGGGAGGGGTGTTGGACTCGGCCGGCGTTCGCCCCGGGGATGAGTTGTTGGCTCTCGACGGTGCATCGTTTTCGAGCGGAATGGAGCTGGCCGACAGGTGGCAGGGGCACCGGCCCGGGGACACGGCCCGCTGGACTGTGCGGCGTGGGGGCGGGGTTCTCGAGCTTGAGATGAAGGTCGAGAGCGGCCTGACGGCATCAAGGGTTGCGACGGTCGGCATCGCCATCGGGGTGCTGCTCCTGGTTGGAGCCGGGACGTACGCGTTACGTCCGGGAACACCGGCCACCCTGCTCTTCCTCCTCTTCTGCATGAGCTCCGTCATCAGCGACGCGAGCATGCTGGTCAGTCTCGCGGGGACCTCATGGAACGAGAGGGTCCTCACCTTTGCCTACACCATGACGAGCTTTTTCGGACCGGCCCTGCTGCTCCATCTTTTTCTGATATTTCCGGCCCGGGGTCCCCTGCAACGCAGGTTGAGGGTGTTGCTGCCCGCCGTCTATGGCGCGGCCTTGCTTCTGGGGCTGGTGTACTACCTCCCGACGGTGATTCCGGCCCTGACGGAGCTGCTGGCGGCACCGGCGTTCCATCGTGTGGTGAGCGGGGCCTACGACGCCAGTGTCATTCTGGCCTATCTGGTCAGCACCGTCAGTCTCGGGACGACTGCCTGGCGCGCGAACGACCTGAAGATCCGGCTCCAGGCGAGACTGCTGTTCGCCGGTCTGGCGCTTCTCGTGCTGCTTCAGATTGGCCTGTGGGAGTTGCCGCTCCGGTTGACGGGCATCTCGTTGATCCCCGTGGAAACGCAGGCCCTTTTCGATGTCATCGTTCCACTTTGCGTCGCGGCGTCCATCGTCCGGCACCGTCTCTTCGATATCAACATCCTGGTCAGGTTCGGGCTGGTCTACGGTCTGGCATCGGCCGGTGCTGCCGCGGTCTTCGTGGCGGCGGTGGGGGGCGTGGGTTGGCTGGTCCACCGGATCTGGCCGCCTCTCGATCCCTTCATCGTCGCCGGGGCGGCGGCGGTCAGCGCCCTGGTCTTCACCCCAATTCGCCGGTGGGTGCAGGAGCAGGTGGATCGCCGGCTCTACAGCCGGCGCTACAGCTATCGGCAGGCGGTTCGGGAGACCGCGAGCCGGCTCGCCGGGATTCTCGATCCGGCGGCGGCTGCGCGCTTCATCAGAGAACGGGTCAACGCGCTCCTGGAACCCGCCTGGAGTGACGTTCTCGTGCGTGAGGAGGGTGGAGGTCCGTGGCGTTGCCTCGGCGGTGAGGAGTTCGAAGAACCCTCTTGGAAGGACGAGGATGGTTTCGAGGAGCTGGCGGCTCAGCTTGCGGGGAAGGAGAGCGCCTTCGTTCCGGAAGATCTGGAGCTTCCCGCTGGCCGCCGTGTGGAGCTGGCCGTTCCCATCCGGGAATCCGGCGTTACCCTCGGTGTGCTGTTGCTCGGCGGGAAGGCGTTGGAGGCTCCCTATCTGCCGGAGGATTTGGATCTTCTCACCACGCTTGCCGAAATGGCAGGAGTCGTGATCCGCCGCGGATGGCTGATGGAGGAACGCGCTCTTCGTGAGCGCCTGGCCGCCGTGGGTTCCGCCACCAGCGCCCTGGCCCACGAGCTCAAGAACCCCGTGGCGGCCGTCAAGAGCTCGGCTGCCGTGCTCCGGCGCCGGCTCAAGGACGACCCGAGGAGTGCCGAGCTGACGGAGGTCATCGAGGGCGAGATGGACCGGCTGGAACGGACCATCGGCGATGTGCTCTCCTACGTCCGGCCGGGTCAGGCCACCCTCTCGGAGGTGGACCTGAAGGTGCTCGTGCGGCAGGTGGCCTCACTCCTGGAGGACGAGCTGGCCGCCGCCGGGATGACCATCGAGACACGGTTGGATCCCGCAACGCCACGGATCCTGGCCGACCCCGACCGGCTTCGCCGTCTTCTTCTCAACCTCTTGCTCAACGCCCGCCAGGCCATGCCCACCGGTGGGCGGATCGAGGTGGAGGTCGGGCCGTGGCGGGACGCCACCGGCCGGGAGCTCGGTGTCGAGATCATCGTCCTGGATCGGGGAACGGGGTTCTCCGACGAGAGCCTGAGGCGAGGGTTCGAGCCGTTCTTCACCACCAAGAAGTTCGGCACCGGTCTCGGTCTCGCGAACGTACACCGCATCGTCCGGGAGCACGGTGGCGAGGTGAGCCTGGCCAACCGCGGGGGTGGGGGCGCCGTCGTGACGGTTCGCCTGGTGAGGCTGCCGGCTCAGGAACCTGCGTAGACGGGAACACCTCCAACCATCGTCATCTTGGGGCGGAACTCCTTGATGAACGCGTTGGTCATCTGCACCTTCCGGGTTTCATCGGCTCCCTCGGGGATCGTTGCCACGTCCTCGAGGCGCATGCCATCGGGGCCGGCGATCGCCAGAGGGTTGACGGCCCACACGACGAGATCGGCAAACCACCCCTTCCCACCGGCAGTGGCCTCCGGCGGTGCGATGGCGCCGATTTCGTTTTCCATTCCCACCACATAGGCCGCCCAGAAGGTCATGGCGCACAGGCCCTCCTCGAGCGAGAGGTGCATGGGGTTCTCCGGTGTGGAGGGGGTCAGTCCCAGCGGCCCGTACACCTTGCCGACGAGATAATCCACGGGCCGCTCGGGTTCACCTCCAAGCTCTTCGCCCACCCAGTGCGTGGGGTCGATTTCCACGGGAGTCCGTGCCACCGCCCCGATCAGGGTGACGGCCGGCCGCGGATCCCGCACCGCCGGAGGGTCGCTGCTCAGACAGAAGGGGACATCACGATCGCGGAAGACCGGGCACGGCATGTGGTGGTGCCAGCGCGGGCTGGCCGGCACACCGGACCACAGCTGCCCCGTTCCGTCGTCCGGGATCTCCCACAGCTCCTGCGCGTAGGGGAACGCGCGGGTACGGATGGCGTTCCCGTCGAGCACCAGCAGCGCCGGCTGGGTCGAGAACACGACGTTCCGGGCCGCCGGGCTTGTGTCGGCGTCGAGCCCATCGGGCCCGTGCAGGTCCTGGAATACACCGGCGGACACGTTGAGCAGGTGCTCGACCCGGAAACGCTCACCGTCAAAGCTACGGCGGACCACCGAGAGATCGGCATTCTCCGGAACCACGTTCTTCCAGTAATCCGGCAGATCGGCCCACCTCGACGGGAAACTCTCCACGTCTTCTTTGATCCGCTTGAGCGCCCGGACGTAGAGGTCCACCGCACCGTCGCCGATGTTGTGGCAGGCCACCTGAGACGGCATGGGAACGGGGCCGTTGCGGCGCGCTGAGGACTCGTACCAGATCCTCGCCAGAGCCATCAGCGTCCGTTCCCACCCCGACTGCACCTGCTCGAACAGCAGGCCGATCTTTTCCGCCAGCTCATCCGGTGCGCTCAGGGGAACGTGCTGGAGGTGGGAGAGGTCCGCGCCCAGGACGGCGGTATCCACGGTTCTGTCGAGCCAGCCCACGACCCCCCTGGACAGGAACGACCAGTCCGCCGTCATGGCCGAGTTGTGGAAGGGCGACGAGGGGTCGGACTCGCGGACGAGCCAGTAGAGGGCCGCCGTCTCCCGGCTCGTGAGGACCTGCTCCTGCAGATTGGTCATGGTCAGCAGGCCGAAGCCGTGGTTGTAGAAGGTGATGGTGTGGCCGTTCTCGTCCTCCATCTCCCACCGGTCGTCAACGGCTGGCTTGGCCATGGGGGCGTTGGAGAACAGGGTGCGGGCTCCGGTCCCTCCGTCGAGCTGGAGCTTCCACCCCAACCACCGGATCCAGCCAGGATACTCCGGGTGCTCCTCGGGCGGCCGGAGCCGTTCGGGGTCCGTCCGCTTCCCGGCGGAATGGGCCAGATTCAGCACCTCGTCGATCCCCGCGGCGTTCTCCACGTAGTAGTAGAGACCGATGCGGAGATTGAGGCCGCCGGTCTGTTCCGCCGGATCGACACCGTGCTCCCGGTAGTAGTCGATCCCTCCGGGGAACCTGTGGTCGAAGGACAGGCCCTCGCAGGCCGCGAATTCGTTGGGCGTGTACTCCCTGCGGTAGAACATGATGTCCTGGACGCTGGTGATGCCGTGCCGGTGGCACCAGCGGGCGAGGTTGCGCCGCTGGCGCATCCCCTCCTCTGGGGTCAGGGGATCGAGGACAAAGACCGACAGCCGGTCCCGCATCACGTAGTGCTCGGCGTAACCCGAGGGGCGCCACGTACCGGTCCGGCCGTCATGGACGTACTGGACGAGGCCCCGTTCGGCGCCGTTGTACCAGTTGGTTTCGTAGGGGTGCGCGGGGTCCCAGTGCCCGTAGGCGACCCTCCCGCTCTCGGGGCTCTCATCCCAGTAGTCCGCGGCGCCCCGCCACAGTGCATCCGGCACCTCGAGGGGAATGGGACGCCGGAAGGAAACGAGCGAAATCCCCGCGGGCGTAGATGCTCCAAGCTCCCTGTCGGCGACCTCGGGAACCATCGGCAGCCCCCGGAGGGCCCCGGCTGCGGAGTCCGTCTCGTCGATGAGGAAGGGAACGAGGTGTGTCTCCTGGGACGAGCCCTGGGGCACCACGACATCGATCCCGAATGGAAGCTCCTGTGCGAGAACGATGCCGGTTCCCCCCGAAGCGGGATCGAGGACGATCTCCCAGGACTCTCCGTCCTGGGAAGGTGGAACGATCCGCGTGACGCCGGTTTCCGGGAAGGCCGAAGCCTGCTCCTCCTGGGCCTCGTTGAAGGCCTGGAGGACAGCATGGTTGTACCAGCACATCTGGCCCGAGGTGTGCACCAGAAGGGCGGGGGAGGTCTCGTAGTCGAGGTCGGGCCAGGTGGAGGGGTCGGAGCCGCACGGGTCCGCCGGCGCCGCCTGCGGCGCAGTGGCCGCGGTGCCGATCCTGTTGAGCAGGTACCCGGGGTCCCGTTTGGGCGGGCTCGACCCCTCCAGAAACAGGAAGGACGTGGAGTATCCGTCTTCTCCCAGCTCGGAGGCCGTGGAGAACCAGTAGCCGTGAAGGTAGATCTGGTCACGCCCCGTGTCGGCCAGGTGGGAATTGGCGTCGGCCACGATCTTCCAAAGGGCCTCGTGAACGCAGACACGGCCCCAGTTGCTGGCATCGGTGTAGTAGCTGGGATCCCCGATGTCCGCGTAGAAGCCGAAACGCTGCCCCTCCTCCGGCAGCTTCTTGGACCAGCTCGAGACGTGGAAATGGTCGTCGATGAGCCCGGGAGTTGCCACCGCCCCCTGCAGGTCCACGATCCAGATGCCGCTCAGGAGCTTCTCGTCGACTCCATGGCTTTGCCAGTACTGGACGAGCTGGGGAGCGGTGATGCCGGGCGCGGGCGGGTGCTCCTGGGAGCGGAGTGGAGCGTAGTCCTCCACCCTTTGGGCGACCATCTCGCCGGACGACGCGACGCTGGGGAGGGAAGGGTACGTGGCCGCGATCCGGCCCGTGGCCGTGTCGATCAGGACGGCGTGAAGGACGTACATCCGGTGCCGTTCCGCGGGGTCCGAGCTGAGGGCCCGGCCAGGGTCCACGGTCAGGATGAAGCCGTTGAAGAGACAGCCGACCCTTCTGGGTTCCTCGGGGAATGGGAGGGCCCGGCCGGATGGTCGACGCACACGATCCCCGGGCCCGGCGTGGAGTACAGCTCCGCCCGCTGAGATGGAAGCAAGGAACGTCCAGATGAACTCCCTCCGGTCGAGCATCGAGACCTCCCGGCCCTCGGCGCGGGGCCCTTGGGGCGCGTCACTTCGTTGGGTCTTGTTGAGACCAGTCTAACATGCGAATCCTTCTACCCCGCGACAGTTGTCGGCGATCCACCGCCGTTGCGGCGTCAGATCGCCCCGTTTCCCTCGACATGCTGCCGAGGTCTCCCGCCACCGCCCCTCTCAGACCCGCCGGCCCCTTCCTCCCTTCGCCTCGATGTCTGGTCAGATCCGGGTCAGGATGACCAGTTGAACGCTCTCCGCCGGGGTGGTCATGTTGTAGCCCGGCTGCGGTTGGGCGACTCTGCCATCCCCCTCATCGTCGACTTGAAAAACCTCCACCCGGTAATCACCCATGGTCGACACGTCGAAGGTAAGGGTCCAGGAGACATCCCTGGTGGTAACGTTGGATACAAGAACGGCGATCTGTCCCTCGTCGTTCCGGGCGGCCAGCACCCACAGGTTCCCGGTCTCTTCGGACGGGGGTAGCGGGGTGGTCAGGAGCGTGGGGAAACGGCTCACCACCTGGGACCACAGCCTGAAGGCGTGGGCGCTGGGCTTGTAGGTGGCCTGCGGGTCGCCGTAGAACAGGCCGGTGTAGTTGCCCCGGTCGACGAGGTCCGGATCATCACCCGGGCTGGAGTAGGGGTCTCCGGAGCGGTAGAGATACGCTCGCTCCACAGGTCCGTACTGCATGGCGATCCAGGAGGCGGTGCGGATGGCCGCGCCCTTCTGGTGGTTGTAGACGCGGTCCTTTTCCTGTGGCGTCAGACCCATCTGGGACACACCGTACGCGTCCACAATCAGCTCCACATCGTCGAAGAAACCGCTGCCGGCCCAGGGAACATCGGCGTAGAGACCCTTTCCGTCCAGCAGGTCCCGGTAGGCCCGGGCGGCCTGGTAAAACATCAGGGGGTCGTTGTAGAAGAGGTGCCAGCCGATCCAGTCCGGCTTGACCCCGTTCCGGTACAGGTGGGCCAGGAACTCCTGGGCGGCGCTCCCTTCCCCTGCGACCACCTTGACGGCCTGCGAAGGGAAAAAGCCGGGGCCGCCGATCTTGAGCTCGGGGAAGGCTGCCTTGAGAGCGACGAATGCGTGGATCCAGAAATTGTAGAAGGCCGGATTGCTGCGATCCCAGAAGCTCCCATTGGGGAACTCGGTCCAGATGTCCAGGTAGGTGAACGTCTGCGCCCGTCCGCCCCAGTGAAGGTAACGATCCACAACCTTCTGCGCTGCCTGAATCCAGTTCTGCTCCTGGGTGGCGTTTTGCGGCCCCTTGAAATCGTGGTGACGATCGGCGTTCTGCATCTCACCGCCCAGCCTCAGGAACGGTTCGAACCCGCCGGAGAGCCAGCTCTCGAACAGCTCGTCGCTCGACTCCCAGAAGTAGTTGGCCTCATCTTGGGGGTCACAGCCCTCCCAGGAGGGGTAGGTCGGGCCGCCGCAGTTGAAGATCCCCTCGATGTCCATGCGGTCGTCGAAGTAGCCGTTGTTGCGGACGGTCAGTACGCCGATGTCGTGAAAGTGGGCGGTCAGGTTCGGCGCCGGGGAGTCGCGCGGCTGATCGGGGCCGGAGACGACTCCCAACAGCGGCTTCACGACGGGGTCGGCCGTGTTCACGCCGCCGATGCGAACGGCGGCGGCTGAAGAGGCGCCCCTCGGGACGACCCGCCCGGAGGGCCGGCGGGGCGTGCGGGACGGCGACACGGTGACGCCCGCGCTGTAGTTGCCTGCGGCGTCGTAGGTGAAGGCCGTGTAATAGGGCGCCCGTGTTGCGTGGACGGTGCTGGTGCCCAGACCGTCATAGACGACCGTGCCGCCAAGGGGGGATGCTGGCGGGGAACCCTCGGCAGATACGATCAATACCCCGGCCAGGTCGGTGCTCTCCGGGTTCGTCCAGCTCAGGTCCACTCCGCCGGAGCCCGGCCGGGCGGTGAATCCCCCCACATCATCCGGGGGGATGGGGAGGAGTGGGTAGTCGCGGTTGACGGGCTCGGGGCTGGACGTGAAGAGCCCGTCAATCCCGTCTGCCGTGTCCAGTACTTCCACGAAGAAGGCGGTGGAGCTGGCCGGGATCGTGGCGGTGTAGGAGGATTCACCGGAGGAAGTCGCAGGGTAGGCGACGAAACCGTCCCAGTGACTGATGTCCACGTCGCTCTCGTTGGTGGCCCAGACGGTCACCTGGCGGATGGTGGTGCCACCGCCGAGCTCGGCGGTCACCTCGATTTTTCCGGCTGCCTGACGGTGGCGGACCCGTTCAACGGCGCCCAGAGGCCGGCCCAGGAAGACGTGGGCGAGCAGCATTTCCCACATGGTGGAGTGGGGCGGGGTCCGGGTGGTGTGGGGCGCGTTGGGGATGCAGCCCATCCGATGGGGCAGTGTGATCACCGGTTCGGTGGCCAGCATCGTGTACTTGGGGGTGTAGCCGTCCTCCCCGCCCTTGCTGTCGTCGGTTCCCAGCGTCAGGAGGGCGACGGTGCCGGGGTCGGCCATGGCCTGGGACAGCCGGTCGGTCACGTAGGCCCGCATCATCGTGCCGAGGTAGCTGGGGTGGCTCTCGGGGCTGACACCGGTGGCCCCCTGGAGGTACCCGAGGATGCGCCCCGAGTTGCCGTCGACGCCGACCGCGCCGCTGCTCAGGAAGCCCGCCACGCGGCCCGGATCTGCGCCGGCGGTCAGGAACGAGGTGTGGCCGAACTTCGAGTGGCCGGTGAAGATGGTCCTGAACTCGTCGAAGCTGACCGGCCAGTCGGTGTAGGTGTCGATCACCGTGACCAGGGCATCGGCGGCCCGCAGGAAGTGATAGGTGCTGAAGGCGTAAAACAGGTATCCGGGCTCCCCGAGGGAGGCGGCGGTCTGGTCATAGAGCCCCATCAGGTCGCTGGGGTGGGTGCTTTCCCAGGCACGGTCGATGACGAGCACGGGGATCCCCAGCTCGGCCACCACCCGTTCGGCCAGGGCCTGGTCGCCGAACTCCTGGGAGTAGCAGCCTTCCACCACTGCGCCTGCGTTTGGGACTGCCGGTCCGTCGGCGGGCAGGTAGGCACAGTTGAGGGTGGAGATCCAGTCGTCCTCCCAGCCCTCCACCGCCGGAACCTGGCTGGTGAAGGCGAAGCAGATCCTGCGCACCTCGACGCCACCGAACTGGGAGGTGAACGTGGTTTCCTGCACCTGGCTCAGCTCCACAGGGGTATGCAAGGCCCCTGCTTCCGAGACCGGCCGCGAGGCCATCAGCTCGGCGATGGTCATGGGTTTCCAGTCGGCGTCCTGGACCTCTACGGTGACGACCTTCCGGACGGTCCAGGTGCCGTCGGTGACCGAGATGGTCAGGTCGAAAGCACCGGGCTGCCGGTTGCGCTCGTCGGGGTCGTCCGGCCACAACGGTGCCCGGCCCGTGATCCGGCCCGTTGCGGGATCGAGCTCGAGCCAGGCCGGGAGCCCCTCGGCGCTCCAGAGCAGGGGGTCTCCATCCGGGTCGTTGGCCTGCACGGTGAAGGCGACGTCCTCGCCCTCCACCACGGCCACCCTGTCAGACAAGGCTCCGGCTTCCCCGATGGTCTGGAACACCGGGGGCGCAGCGCCCGCAAGAGCGGTGGAAACGATCAGGATGGAAAGCACGACGGGGATTCTCCGCAGCATCTCAGCCTCCCACAGTGGTTTTGTGCGTGACGCCACTCCTCAGACGCCGGGCCGCCCGTCCTGGTTGACCCTCTCTTGGGGAGTCGTTCGAGATCCCCGGGCGGCCGGCCGGCGACTCCGCGGTGCGGTGAGATCGCCGGTGACCCGGCGGGGGGAGGCAGGTCGTCCCGTACGAACCCGGGCTCGGCCCGGTGCGGGGGGCCGCCTGGCGGCGGTCGACGGGGCGCCTCGCTGCGAACGCTCCCGGTTGGCCGCGCCTGGTGCCGACCCGGCACGGGACGGGACCCCCCCGCCGGCGTTCCGGCCGGGGCGCCCGTGGTCCCGCAACCCCCAGCCAAGGCGCTCCCCGCCCGGCGCGGTGCGCGGCGCGCGCCGCACGG
>CAZXNA010000053.1:0-19854 GCA_964641295.1 uncultured Thermoanaerobaculia bacterium | reverse complement strand
CGGGGCTGGGTGCGGGGGTGGCGGGGGGGGGGGGGGTGCCGGAGCGGGCCGGGGCGGGGCGCGGGGGCGCGCGGGCGGGGCAGGCGTGGGCCGGGGGGGTGGCCGGGCTGTAGGGCAGGTTCGTGGAGGTGGTGGCGCCGGGGCTGGCGGGGTTCGGCGCCGCCGGCAGCCGCGGTGAGGGGAGTGGCCGCGGTGGGAGAGAGCGTTCGCCCATCTGCTTCGAGGACCATCTGGCCGAGACGCTGCTGGTCGGGGGACGCAAGGCCGTGGGCTGCGCCCAGGCGCGCCGCGCCCGGGCCGTCCTGGTCCACGCCGCCGTGCTCCTCGGCCTGGACGCCGCCCTCCACGCCCGGATCTTCGGCGTGGGCGAGGAGCGGATCCGTCAGGCCGTTGGCCCGGCGCTCCATGGAGTGCCGCCCGGCGAGGTGGTCTCCCGTCTCGCCTCGGCCTTCGCCGCCGCCCTGGACCTCGAGCCACGCCCCGCACCGCTGCCGTCGCTCCCGCCCGGTCTCGCCGCCCGCCGCCTCGATCCCCGCTGGGTCCCCACGGCGCGCCGGTCCCGCCGGGACCCTTCGTGATCTTCCTGCTGCTCGTGAGTCTTTCATCACGAGGGGTGAGGACGCCGGCGCACGACATCACCGAGATGGGCTGTCGTGCTGCTCGAGCCAGGCGGCGACCCGATCGCGGAAGGGCATGGGGCCTTTGGGAAGGCCGCCGAGAATGGTTGAGGCCTCGCGGGCCAGGTGGAGGGCGGCCGAGCGCTGACCCGCGGCCCAGCGGGCCCGGGCCAGGGCGAAGCTCGCCTGGGCCACCTCGTAGGGGGCGACGGATCCCGAGGAGGTCCGGAGCCGGTGGGCCCGTTCGAGAAGGGGCAGGGCCTCGTTGACTCGGCCGAGACCGAGCAGCGCGCAACCCTTGCCGTACGCTACGTAAGCCGAAAAGGGATGACCCTCGGAAAAGGTGGCGGTGAAGTTCTTCTGGAGTTCCTCGTAGGCCTGGAGGACCTTTTCGTAGCGGCCCTCTTCCAGGTCCACCAGAATCAGGTTGAGGCTGGTGATGGCCGTCCAGGCGTTGTCCGCGCCGAGGGTTCGGGTGAAGATGGCCCTGGCGGCCTCGTGGTGAGTCCTCGCCTCCCCGGTCTTGCCGAGCTCCACGAGTGCGCTGGCCAGGCTGTTCTCTACCAGGGCCGTGTTGAAGCTGTCCCCCAGGTGCCGGCGGACCAGCAGAGCGGCGCGCCGGAGCAGCTTCGCGGCCCCCTGGAAGTTCCCCCTGGCCAACTCCACGTTGCCCAGATTGCCCAGGGAGCGGGCGGCGAAGTAACTGTCGGGACCGTGCAGCTTCTCGGCCAGTTGGAGGGCCGACCGGTGCTGTTGGATGGCCTCCTCCACCCGGCCCTCGGCCTGGTAGGTGGAGCCCAGAACGTTTGCCAGCTCGAGGGCCAGGTCCTGGTCCCTGGGGAGGCGCTGGAGAACGGCCCCGGCCAGACGCGCCCAGGTGTGGGCGCGGGGGAAGTCGTAGACGTCGTTGCCATCGAGCCATGTCAGGCCGATCAGGGCCTGAACGGCGGCCTGGTCGTGGCGGCCGGCCAGGGCGGCGGCGAGCCCCTCCTCGAGGTGGCGGCGGGCCGGATCCAGGAGATGTGCGGCCTCCTCCATCCGGCCCTGGAGGGTCAGTGCTTCGGCCAGCAAAGGCTCGTAGGCCAGGTCCCGCGCCATGTCGACGATCTCGCGGACCGTGGCGATGGACTCCTGCAGGTTTCCCACGAGCCGGGCACCACGAACCACGGCCAGGCGGCGCCTGAGCTCGCGGACATGGCTCCGGACGGCCGGATCGCTGGGTGGGGGGAGGGGTGAGGTCAGGGCGGCCGTGTCGGCGCAGCTCTGGAGACTGGAGAGGTCGAGCACCGCCCGGGGCGCCTGGAGAAGCAGGTTCTCGTCGGGTGAGGCCAGGTGCTCGATCAGGGTGCTCATCTCCTGGAGGCGGTTGTCCAGGCAGGCCATGCGGAGGTCCAGGAGCTCCTCCGACTGCTCTCCGGTGACATGGGTGGCGCGGCAGGCCTCCACACGCATGGCCTTCCATTTGGAGGCGTAGTCGTTCAGGGCATCTTCGACGCGGTGCCACGACCCCATGGCGGCGGGGGAACCCGTGGCGGCGAAGGCGCCGCGGAGCCGCTGGCGGACATGGTCGTTCCAGACGGTCTCCATGGCGTCGGCGGCGCGTTCGCACCGGATGCCCGGCCGCCGCGCCATGAAGAGAGCGCCGCCCAGGACGGCAACGGTTGCCAGGGCCGCTCCGGCGGCTTGCAGGATGCGCCGGCGCTTCCGGGCGGGGTCCCGGGACAGGACGGCCAGAAGGCTCTCCATGTCGGGAAAGCGGTCTTCGGGCCGTTCTGCGAGGCCCCGGAGCAGAACGTTCCGGATCCAGGACGGCACGCGGCTCTCTGCTGGCGGATCCTCGATGGGTCCGTGACCCCGGGCCATGAGATCCATGATGGGGCGCTTGGGGAACGGTGGGCGGCCGTAGAGGGCCCGGTAGAGAGATACGCAAAAGCTGAACTGGTCGGAGAGGGGCGTCGCTGGCTGCCCCTTCAGGCATTCCGGAGCCATGAAGGAAGGTGTTCCGGCGATGGTGTCGGCGGCCGTCAGGGACTCGTCGAGCAGGCGGTTCGATTCCTGGGACTCCTCGAGCTCCGGGGCCGGCCGCTCCATGGGAGAAGTCGCGACCGTGCTGGGTTCCGTCGGCAATGGACGGGCCAGGCCGAAGTCCGTCACCTTGACCCGGCCGTCCCGGGCCACGAGGATGTTGTCGGGCTTGAAGTCCCGGTGGACCAGCCCGACACGGTGAGCGGCCGCAAGGCCCTTTCCGGCCGCCTGGAAAACCTGGAGGATCTCCTCCCTGGACCGTTCCCCCTCGAGCCACCGGCCGGCCGTTTCCGAATCCAGGTATTCCATGGCGATGAAGACCTGGTCGTCCACGGTGCCCACATCAAAGATGGTCACCACGTTGGGGTGGGCGAGGGCCGCCATGGCCTGGGCCTCCCGGAGCAGGCGTTTCTGCTCGGTCTCGCCGGGTTCGAAGCCCAGGGGATCGGGTCGCAGCACCTTGATGGCCAGCTTGCGGTCCAGCTCCGGGTCGTAGGCCGCGAGGACGACGCCCATGGCCCCGCTCCCCACCGGGTGGAGAACAATGTACCTTCCGATGGTGCTGCCCGGCGCCGTCAGGTGCGGGCCATGCCCGTCACGCTCCAGGGATTCCATGGTGGTTCATCCAATGGTTAGATACGGTGTTCTTCATTCGGCGTCAAGCCCCGGGGCTCCGGGAACGGCCGGTGTCCATGTGCGCCCCGGCATGGGATGGCGGCCGTTCATGCAGCTTCGTCTCAGGGACGTACGCTGGCATTCCGGAGGGTCCATGCGCCGGTGTTTCCCGGCCGCTGGCGCCCGTCCGGGTGACGGGGTTCCCGCCTCCGGAACTCCCGGAAATGCCCATCGCGGCTCCAGACCCCCTCGGGGCGACCTCCGTAGCCCTTGATCCACCACACGTAGTCGCCGTTGGGCAAGGTGGTTTCGATGGTGTGGCTGCACTCTCGAGCTCCGGCAGAACAGCCGGCGTCGGCGGCGGCCACGTTCTCGCCGTAGCTGACGCTCCAGTCGACGTCGCCATTGGCCAGGAGCGGACGGAGCTGGAGGAAGTAGCGGTTGGCGGTGGGGACCGGTTCCCAGATGAACGCCGGTGACCCCTGGGAGACGGTGACGTGCCGGGTCGGCCAGATCAACACGGACGCAGGCAGCTCACGGTCGAAATCGTCGCAGTGCTGCCGGCGGGGGTTGTAGTCCACATCGCAGGGATATTCGTAGGTTTCCCCGGGGATTGGGCGGGGGTCGTCGGTGGAGACGAGATCGCGCAGGGGCCCCATGTCCAGCTGCTCGTCGCTGCCGTCTCCCAGCGCGACCACCCTCGCGGCCTCGTTTCCGGTGAAGGCGTAGTCGGCCAGCGCGTCCATCAGCCGGAAGACCCCGTAGGAATCCATGGCGTCGTACACGCCGTACCCCTGTCCGCCCGTGGCGATGGTGGGATGGTCGGCCCGGTACCGGTATCCGGAGACGACGCTCGGGCGCAGCGTGATGTATTCCTTCTCACTGTCGGGGATGCGGGTCAGGCTCTCGAACTGATCGATGTAGGTTCGAAGATCGGTGCTCGTGTCATCCTCGTAGGTCTGCACAATGAGCTTCATGTCGCTGGGATAGTTATTCAGCATGGCGTCCGTGATGTCGAAGTCGAACCAGGGGGCGGAGGAGAAGATGAACATCCCCCGCGTGCCCCAGCCGTGGTCCACCGCGAGGCGATACCCCAGGGACGGCAACAGTCCGGCTCCCGAGGAATGTCCCGCCAGACCGAAACGGCTGGTATCCATGCGCGTTCCATAGCGGTCGGCCGCCTCGACGAAGGCGTCGAGGAGCTGATCGCCGATGATACCGCTGTCCTCCCCGTAATCGTCGCAGACGGCAACGTAGCCCTTGCTGGCCAGGAAACGCAGCAGCTCGCCATAACTCTCGCACGGGATGTCCCAGCCCGTGGCGAAGAAGATCACCGGCGCCGGAGCGGCCTGATCCCCGGGGAAGTAGATGGTGACCCCGTTGGTGTACCCGTGGCTCTGGACCCCGAAACGCGCCGGAGCCGAGACCCCGTGCGCGCCCCAGCTCCCGTAGCCCCCGGCGATGGGTACAACGGGACCCGTCCAGCTCCCATCCGAGGCGGAGGCCCGCGGTGCGAACGCGGCCGCGATCAGCAGGATCCCCAGCGCGAAGAGGAGGGGAGCTCCCGGTGATTCCGAAGAGCGGGAGCAATCCATGTGCTGAGTATACGAAGAGCTCCGTGGTGCCGGCTGTGACATGGGACGGGGAGTGAGCACGCGGCGTCGTCGTTTCGATTCGCAAGCACGCCTGGCCACGCAAATCTCGCGAGAACGTCGCCAGGCACGGCACCTCCCACCCTTCGCTGCGGGGGCTGACGGATGATGCGGGGGAAGCTCCGGGTTGCGCGTGGGGGGAGGGGTACCATGGCGTCATGGAGATCCCCGAAGTCGAGGCGCCATGGGTCACGGCGGAGCAGATGGCCGAGGTGGACCGGGCCATGGTGGAGGATTACGGCATCGGCCTGATCCAGATGATGGAGCTGGCGGGGCGCCACCTGGCGGACCTGGCCAGGGTGCGGTTCCTCGGGGGAGAGGCCCCCGGCCGGAGCGTGCTGGTGCTGGCCGGGCCGGGCGGCAACGGGGGCGGCGCCCTGGTGGCGGCCCGGCGGCTGGCGTCCTGGGGCGCCCGCGTCACGGTGGCCCTGGCCCGGGACCGGAACGGATGCCGGGACGTCCCGGCCCACCAGCTGGCCATCGTGCAACGCTTGGGCATTCCCGTCCTCGGGCCGGGGGAGCCACCCACGGGGACGTGGGACCTGGTTCTCGACGGTCTCGTGGGTTACAGCCTGCGGGGCGCCCCCCGGGGCTGGACCGGCCACCTGATCGAGCTGGCCAACGGCTTGGAGGCGCCGGTCCTCTCCCTGGATCTTCCCTCGGGCGTCGAGGCCAGCTCGGGGCGGGTCCTCGAGCCGGCCGTCCGCGCGGCGGCCACGTTGACCCTCGCCCTGCCCAAGACGGGCTTGCGCGCCCCCGGCGCCGCCGCCTGCACGGGGGAGCTCTACCTGGCGGACATCGGGGTCCCGCCGAGGCTCTACGCCCGCCCGCCGCTCGACCTCGAGGTCCCGCCGATCTTCGCCGGTGGCGAGGTGGTCCGGCTGGCCTCTGGCCCCGTCACCGGCTCCTGAATCAGGGCCGTCGAAGGAGGGCCGCGCCCGCCAGGGCGAGCAGAAGGACCAGAAGGCCTGCGCCCAAGGGGCTCTCCGCGGGGATCGGGGCGGCTTCCATGGGGGTGAAGCGGAGGTTGTCCAGGACGAGAGCGACGGCGTCGAACTCGATCTGGCAGGTGACGATGTCCTGGCCGGAGACGGAGAGGGGCTGGAGAACCTTGGTCATGGTGATGGAGGCCGAGCCCTTCGGGACGCCGTCCTCGTCGAAGCAGGAGAGAGTGACGGTGCCCTCCACCGGTGAGCCGGCCAGGATCTCCACCTCCCCGACCGGTCTGGAGAAGCTCAGGGTCTCCGGGCCTCGCGGGGTGCCTCCGTCTTCCAGCTTGGCCGCTCCGTTGAAGGCCAGGAAATTGTATCCGCCGTATCCCTCGATCCCGAACTTGCTGCAATCGCGGAGGATCGCGCCGCCGTCGTTCTCCTCCGGCCCGGCGAAGGTGACGCCCTGGGGTGCGTAGCGGTCGCGCAGGGCGGTCGTTTCGGGGAAGAGACATGGGGGCGCTGCGTCCTCAAAGATGATGAGGACCTGCCGGGGCTTCCGTGTCCCATCGGCGCCGGCCGGAGGAACACCCAGTGCCAGGACAACCGCGGCACTGGCGACACGGATCATGGCTCGCTTGAAGACCCTGCGCATCGTGGCACCTTTGTACCACAGGAACACCTTCCTCGGAGTGCCCCGGCTCGGTCGGCGCCCAAGGGGTGCTGGCGGAGCCGGGCCGAAGACCGCCTCGGAACCTTTTGGGAATCGGCCCGTCGTGCGCGATACTTGAGATGCGGGTCCAGGCCATGGCACGATCGAGCCCATGAGGGTTTTGCCGGTGGAGGAGGATCTGGGGATCTTCCGTCGTCCCGCCCACGGTGGTGTGTTTCCCTGGTATATCGAATGGCCGTGGCTGCGTGATGAGGCTGCTGACGCAGATCAGAAGTGAAGACGGCAGGGGAGACAACGGGTCGTCTGAGGGGAGCAAACAATGTGTGGTATTGCCGGATGGACAGGCGGCCCGGACGAGGTGAGCCGATCCGTCATCGTTCGGATGTGCGATCAACTGGCGCATCGTGGTCCCGACGGGCAGGGCGTGTGGATTGATCCCCGGGGGACGGCCGGACTGGGCCACCGCCGGCTGGCGATTATCGACCTCAGTACCGCCGCGGCGCAGCCCATGGCCAACGAGGAAGAGGATCTGTGGCTGGTCTTCAACGGTGAGGTCTACAACTTCCGCGAGCTGAGGCGCCAGTTGGAGGGGGAAGGCCACCGGTTCCGCTCGGGGACGGATTCCGAGGTGCTCCTGCACGGATACGAGGCTTGGGGGATCGACGGGCTCCTGCCGCGGCTTAACGGAATGTTCGCCTTTGCGCTCTGGGATTCGAAGCGGCAGGAGCTCCACCTTGTGCGCGACCGGCTTGGCATCAAACCCCTCTACTTCGCCCTCTTGCCGGGAGGCGGTCTTGTCTTCGGCTCGCAACCGCGGGCCCTGCTGGAGCACCCGGCCGTCAAACGGGCGGTCGATCCCGAGGGGCTGCAGGGCTATCTGGCTTACGGATACGTCCCTCACGAGCGGACCATGTTCGAGGGGATGCAGAAGCTCCGCGCTGGCCACGCGCTGACCTGGCGGGCGGGCGAGTATTCCGTGCACCGTTGGTGGGAGCTCCGGTACGCTCCCCAGGGGTCCGGGAGCAGCCGTTCGTCGATCGTCGAGGCGGTCGGCGAGCTGATCGCCGATGCCGTCCGGCTGCGCATGGTGGCGGATGTGCCCGTCGGTTCCTTTCTCTCGGGCGGGGTGGACTCCTCGACGGTGACGGCGCACGCCGTACGCCATGCCGGCGGAGGCTTCGATACCTTCTGCGTGGGTTTCGACAGCGGGGGCGAGGACGATGTCCGCTACGCCCGGTTGGTCTCCGAGCGCCTTGGAAGCCGGCACCACGAGGCGGTGATGGATGCTGCCACGACGCGGGCGCTGCTTCCGGAGATGGCGGAGGTCCTGGATGAGCCCCTGTACGACCCCTCGGCCCTGGCGACCTGGATCCTGGCCGGCCTGGCCCGCCGGCACGTCAAGGTGGCGTTGTCGGGAACCGGAGGGGACGAGGCCTTCGCCGGGTACGGCTGGTTCGCCTCCCTGGTCCGCTACGCCCGCAGAAGGGCGAGGCTGGGCCCGGCGGCGGGGCCACTCGGCGCCGTGGTGCGCGCTGCGATCGCCGGGTTGCGGGGAACGTCGGTTGGGATGCGAGCGCCGGGGGCGCTCAAGCTGTTCGGCCGGGATCAGACGGAGCGGTCCTTCCACATCCGGGGATTCCTGGACAGCTGGGAGATGCGCAGGCTTCTGGCCGGGGGATTCGCCGACGTACCCGAGGGTGCGCACCTGTGGGTTCACGAGCGGACGTGGCGTCCCGATTGGCCGTTGGTGCCGGCCCTCCTCAACCACGATCTCAACGCTTTCCTCCCGGACAACTGCCTGGTTTTGCTGGACCGGACCACCATGGCGCACGGCCTGGAGTCGCGGGTGCCGCTGCTGGACCACCGTCTGGTGGAGGAGCTATTCCACCTCCCCTGGGAGGAGCTGTCGCCGGGCGATGGCGAAAAGGGGCTCCTCAAGGACGCGGTGCGCGGCCTGGTGCCCGAGGAAGTGCTGACCCGGCCCAAGGCGGGCTTCTCGCCTCCGTTCAAGGTCTGGTTGCGGGAGGGCGATCTCGATGAGTTGCACCGCGGATTGCTCACCGGGGCCCTGGCCGAAGACGGGGTGATCAACCCCGGCTTCATCGAGAGCCTTCTGCAGCGGAGGGCCCTGCGCCGCTGGAACAAGCTGTGGATGCTGCTCAACCTGGAATGGTGGTACCGGCGCTGGATTCGCGATGAGAAGCCAGCCTCCGGGCCGGGCGAAGAAGCAACCTGAGGGCTGTTATCCGTGTTTTTGAGGTTCCCGTTGAACGGATCGGGAGACTCGGACGTCGGAGTGGCTTCGATGTCGTGACCACCTTACTCGGGAGAGGGAGGAGTAAGGTGGTGAGCGTATGAGTACGAGAGTGGGGTCGACGGCCGTCGTGCCCGTGATTTTGGCTGCGGTTGGGCTGTTGCTCCTGGCTGGCTGTGCGACGTACCGGGCGGAGCCGCTTCCCCCAGCCGGGGAGCTGATGGAGAAGGGTACGCCGGATCTTGAACGGCTGAAGGTCGCTGCCAAGGAGTTGCATCACCCTCTGGTCCGGCCGGTGAAGCTCGATCTCTCGGACGGGCTTTCTCCGGACGAGGCGGCGGTGCTGGCGGTGCTGGCCAACCCGGAGCTGGTCGCCGTCCGGGATGCCCACGGGGAGGTGGCGGCCCAGCTCGTGACCGCGGGGCTGCTCCCCAACCCCTTCCTTTCGGTGGAGGTCGACCACCCCCACGGGAGCGGCTCCGAGGGCACGGTCAACGCCTACAACGCCGGGCTGGGCATCGACATCACCTCCATGATCGGGCGCGCGGCGCGGGTGGCGGAGGCCAGCGCCACCCTGGACGCCGTCGATCTGGGGATCGCCTGGCAGGAGTGGCAGACGGCCCAGGCCGCCCGGCTGGCGACGATCCGGCTGGCCATGGTGGGCCGGAGGCTGGAGCTGATCCGTTCGGAGGCCCGTTTCGAGGCCGCCACGGTGAAGGTACTGGAACGGGCCATGGAGCAGGGGGACGTCACGATGCAGGACCTGGGGGTCCACCGTTCCGCCCTGGAGGCCCTGCGCCAGCTCGAGGGAACGCTGGCCCGCTCCGAGGCCCGGACGCGCTCCAAGCTCAACCTGTTGCTGGGCCTCCCTCCCGAGTCGCGGCTCCAGGTCGTCCTGCCCGGGGACGAGACCGCCTGCCCAGCCCTGACCGGAGCCCGGGAACTGGTCCGGCGGGCGGCGACGGCCAGGCTGGACCTCAAGGCCCTGGAGATGGGGTATCGGGCCCAGGAGGCCCGGGTCCGGCAGGCGGTCCTGGCGCAGTTTCCCTCGCTTTCCATCGGGATCACGGCCCAGCGGAACGAGACGGACATCCGGTTCCTCGGCGGGTTCGTCAACCTGGGCCTGCCGATCTTCGACCGGAACCAGGGCGCCATCGCCGGGGAGCGGGCGACCCGGACCCGCCTGGAGCACGAGTTCGAGGCCCGGCTGGCGGTTGTGCGGGCCGACGTGGAACGGCTGGTGGAGGAGGACCGGTTGCTCGATGGACAGATCGCGACGGCGCGCCGCGGCATCGCCTCGCTGGCCCGGATCGAGGCGGCCGAACGTCAGGGGGTCGCCAGCGGCGATGTCGATCGCCTGGCCTGGCAGAGTGTCCGCGCCAGGCTCTTCGAGCTCAAGCTCAGGGAGGTGTCTCTGCTCCAGGCCCGGCTGGAGGGTCGCGTCGCCCTGGAGACGGCCGTGGGAGGGATGAGCGCCGGTCCCGTGAAGGAGGTGTCGCCGTGAGGGTTCTCAAGGTCTTTATCCCGGCGCTTTACGCCATGGCGGCCCTCGCCTGCGGTGGCGGGGCCGGGCCGGCAGCCCCGCCGGAGCCGGCCGTTTCCACGGCCCCGGTGCAGATCCGGAGGGTGGAGGTGACGCTGCCGCTGGTCGGGAAGGCGGAGTCCGCCCGGACCGTGGCCCTCCTGGCGCTGGTGGAGGGGACGGTGGTTGCGGTCCGGGTGGCCGATGGTGCACACGTGGAGCCGGGCACGGTGGTGTTCGAACTTGGAGGATCCAGGCTGGCCGCCCGGCGGAAGGCGCTCGAGACCGGGGTGGAGACGGCCCGGAGTAACGTCGAGGCGGCCCAGGAGCGACTGGAGCAGGCGCAAAGGCGGAAGAGGAATCACCTGGCGGCGCCCGGGGAGGTCACCCGCGCGGCGGTGGAGCTGTCGACGGCGCGGGCCAACCTGGCCACGGCCACAGCCGGGCTCGAGCGCTTCCTGGCCTCCGTGGCCGTGGCGGCGCCGGCCTCGGGGCGCTTCGCCAACCGGCGGGTCAGCCGCGGGCAGCAGGTCCGTCCAGGGGATGTGCTTGGGGAGATCCTGGAGCCGGGCTCCATCCGGGTCGACGCCCAGGTCATGCCCCGGTCCGGTCTCGACCCGCGGGCCGGCCAGAGGGCCGTGATCGAGAGCGACGCCGGCGCGGCCCTGGAGGCCACGGTGACGGCGATCCAGCCGACGGCGGGAGGGGCGGGCACGGTCCAGCTCTGGCTGACCGGCGACGATCTCCGGGCGCTGGCGCCGGGGACAGCGGTCCGTGGCCACATCGTCGTGGCGGTTCACGAGCGGGCGGTGACGGTGCCCACGGTGGCCGTCGTGCGGGACAGCGAGGACCGGCCGCTGGTCTTCGTCGCGTCCGGCGGGCGCCACGAGCAGCGTTCCGTCACGGCCGGTCAGGAGGGCCCCGGCTGGATCGAGATCACCTCGGGGCTCGAGCCGGGCGACACGGTGGTCACCGAAGGCGCCTACGAGCTCTACTGGGCGCAGTTCGGCGAGGAGTTCAAGGTCGAGGATGAGTGAGGCGTGAGAAGAGAGGAGGAAGGGGTGAGGCGCCAATGGTCTGGTGTGAGGGATCGGGCGAAATGCATGGTGGCATCATTACCGGGGCGACGTCCCGCTGCTTCCGGATGAGGCGCCCGGTACCATGCGGCGGCTGATCGCTCACCTGATCGAGCGGCCTTTGGAGGTCGGCCTGGGGGTGCTGGTCGTGGCGGCGCTGGGGCTCTACGGCGCCGGGCACATGAGCGTCGGCCTCTTCCCCAACCTGGACGTTCCCGTGGTCCAGGTGATCGCCCACGCCCCGGGTAGCGCCCCCCTGGACCTGGAGCTCTCGGTGACGCGCCCCATGGAGGATGCGCTCAAGGGGGCGCCGGGGATCCGCAGGGTGGCCTCGACGACCATGCAGGGTGTCGTCGTCATCACCGTACAGTTCGCCTGGGGGACCGAGGTCCGGGATGCACGCCAGATCGTCCTGGGCCGGCTGGGTCAGGTGCGCTCCCGCCTTCCCGTCGGCGTCGTGCCCCGGCTGGAGCACATCGGAACGACCCTGGAGGAGGTCGGCGGCTGGGCCATCTGGGGTGCCGGGGATCCCGTGGAGGTCGGCCCCATCGTCCGGAGGGACCTGGTGGCACGGCTGATGACGGTGCCCGGCGTCTCCCTGGTCGATGTCATCGGCGGCGAGCGGCGGGCCTTCTGGGTCGATCTGGAACCCGAGCGGCTGGGCGCCCTGCACCTGACGCTCGGCGAGATCGAGGACGCCATCCGGAAGACCCACGGCGCCAGCGTGGCCGGCTTCTTCGAGCGGGGCAACGAGGACGTGGTCGTCCGGGCGGACTCGCGGATCCTAACGGTGGACGCCCTCAGGGCGGTTCCAATACGGTTGCCCGGCGGCAGCGTGCTGACGCTGGGCCAAATCGCCGCTGTCCGCGAGGGAAGGGCGCCCCGGCACAGCGAGGTCCGGGCGCAGGGTGTGCCGGCCATGGCGATCTTCGTTCGCAAGCAGCCGTCGGCCAGCACCATCACCGTCGAGCGGGCCGTGGAGGCCGAGCTCGAGCGGGCCCGCTCGCTGCTGCCGCCGGGAACGCGGATCGGGAAGTTCTACGACCAGTCCGAGGTGCTGGTGGAGGCGCGGCGGGCCATCGTCCACGATCTGATCGCCGGCGCAGTGCTGGCGGTCCTCGTGCTGTGGCTCTTCCTGGGCGCTTCCCGGCCGACCGTCGCGGTCGCCCTGACCATCCCCCTGTCGCTCCTGGCGACCCTGGCCGTCCTGTGGGTGGCGGGCCAGACTCTCAACGTCATCACCATGGCGGCGCTGACCCTGGCCGTCGGCATGATCGTCGACGATGCCATCGTCGTCACGGAGAATGTCTTCCGCCACCTGGAGGCCGGCGCCCCGCCGGCCGATGCGGCGCGGGATGGCACGGCGGAGATCGCGGCGGCCGATGCGTCGGGCACCTTCACCACCGTGACCGCCTTCCTGCCGCTCGTCATGGTCGGCGGTCTGGCCGCGGTCTTCCTGCGGCCCTTCGGCCTGACGGTCAGCTCGGCCCTGCTGGCCTCCCTGGTGCTCTCCCTGACCACCGTGCCCGTCCTGCTGGCGCGCGGGCGGGGTGCGGCCATGGGCCGTGCTCCCGGGAGGAGGATCCTCGAGACCCTGGCGCGTAAGCTCGAGGGCGCGCTCTCGTGGACCCTTCGCCACCGGGCGCTGACGCTCCTGATCTCGGTGATCGCCGGTGCCGGCATGCTGGCCGCCCTGGCGCTTCGGATGGGTCCGGTCTCCCTGCTGCCGCCGGTGGACGAGGGGGCCCTCCTCGTGGAGTACATCATGCCGCCCGGGGTTTCCCTGCGCGAGAGCCTCCGCGTGGGCCAGGAGCTGGGCCGTCGGGCGGCCAGGCTGCCCGGCGTGATTTTGGTTGAAGAGCGGGTCGGCGCCCCCGAGGGGAGCGCCAGCGTCGAGGGGATCAACCGGGGCGAGCTCCGTGTCAAGCTCGCCCCCATGGACTCCGGGCGGCCTTCGGCGGAGGAGCTGCTCCAGCGCCTCGCACGGGACTCGGCCGACATCCCCGGCGTCATCCTCATGCTCCACCAGCCGACCCAGGAGCGCATGGACGAGGCCTTTTCGGGCCTTCCGGCGGTCTTCGGTGTCACACTCTTCGGCCCCGATCTGGCGCAGCTGGAGGCCATCTCCGTCCGGGTCGAGAGGATCCTCGAGGCCGATCCCTCGGTCCACAACATCGTCAACAACAGCCGGTTCCACCGGCCCCAACTGGATATCCGCATCGACGGGGAACGCTGCGCCGCCCTGGGCGTCGATCCCGCCGACGCCCGCAAGGCCGTGGCCGCGGCAAGCTGGGGCGACGAGGTGCTCCGGGTCCTGCGCGAGCGGGAGCAGGTGCCGATCCTGCTCCGCGTCGAGGGCTTCGGGCGGGGGCTGGACGCCATGGGGACACTTCCCGTCCCCGCGCGAGACGGTGAGGTCGTCCCGTTGGCCCGGATCGCCACCCTGACGCTGCATCGCGTCCCGGCCCAGATCGACCGCCTCAACGGCCAGCGGCAGCTGACCATCCTGGCCGAGGTCGAGGGGAACCTCCCGGCGGTCGCCCGCCGGCTGGACCGCCGCTTCGCCGCCCTCGATCTCCCGCTCGGCTACAGCGTGGCCTGCACGGGCCGGTACCGGGTGCTCCTCAAGACGGCCCGCGAGCTCGTCTTCGTGCTGCTTTCCGCCGGGCTGCTGATCCTGGCGATCCTGACGCTGGAGTTCGGCTCGCTGCGGCAGGCGGCCTGGATCCTCGCCGTCGTCCCCGTCAGCCTGGCCGGGGGGGCCCTGGGCCTGGCGCTGACGGGGGCCGGCCTCAACGTCGCCGTGGCCACGGGGATGCTGACGCTCCTGGGGATCGGCGTCAACAACGGGATCGTTCTCGTGGACTTCGCCAACCGCCGGCGTGCCTCGGGCGCCCCGTGGGCCGAGGCCCTCGTGGAGGCCGCCCGCATCCGCCTGAGGCCCATCCTGGCCACAACGCTGACAACAATGGCCGGCCTCCTACCGACGGTCCTGGGCCTTGGCGCCGGCCAGCACGTCTTCCAGGCCTTCGCCATCACCGTCATCTTCGGCCTGGCCGCCGGAACCGTGGCGACCCTGCTGGTGCTCCCCGCAGCCGTCGTTCGCTCCGTGCGGTGACGAAGCGCAGCATTCCATGAGCACGGTGGCTGGCAGAGACGGAGAAGAGAACGCAAAGACGCCAGGACGCAAGGGGGCAAAGAAGAATGTGATGATCGGACGAGTCCCTTCTCGGTCTCGGCGCCGGTCAGCACGTCTTCCAGGCCTTCGCCATCACCGTCATCTCCGGCCTGGCCGCCGGAACCGTGGCGACCCTGCTGGTCCTCCCCGCCGCCATCAGCCGACCCGCACCGTGAGCTGGCGACGGTGCATCTGTCCTCGCTCTCCGGCGCGCGAGGCCGTCTTGGAGGCCGGTGCTCCCCGAGTGCGCCTCCCTCGCCCCACGGAGAACGTCGCGCCGGGTGGCACGTGCCATGCTTCGTGTTTTCAACCCCATCAACCAACATCACCCACACAGGGGAACGCGACGCTTGGCAATGCCCGGCGACGACGCCAGCAGCATTCGCCGGCCATCGAGTGAGGCGTCCCGCCTGCCCGGCAGGAGAACGAGGCTGTGGCCGTGGCCAAGGGGGTCGGAGGTCCGAAGGACCGGAGAGGGGGACGGCTGGCCTTACGGCCACCTCGTTTTCGAATGGAAAGCGTAGCCCCGGGGGGGGACACGCAACGCACTCCGGCGGGCCCCTTCACGTCCCACACGCCGACGCCGCCGTCCCCGTCGGAGGAAACGGGCGCCGGAGTCAAGGAATAGGTGTCATCCTTCGCGCGAAGGAAACATCCACCGCCCCTCATGCCGTTCGGGATCTTCCCAATCTCCTAAAGCCTGGCACGCACCTATTCCGTTGGACAGATGCTGCTCTGGGTGATCGGTCCTGCCGGTGACCGTGAATCTCTCCCTGCTCGCCAGCGCGTGATGCCGGCCCCGCGGGTTCTTCACCGGGGGGTTGACGGACGGGGAGTCGGAATATATAACATTGTCTGGAGACAAAAGACAATGATGACACAGCCACTGCTCCGCATCGATCTGGCCTCGCCGGTGCCGGCCTACCGGCAGATCGCGGCGGGCCTGAGGACGCTGCTGGTCCGCGGTGATCTGCCGGCAGGCTCCCGTCTGCCGACGATCCGGGAGGTGGCCATGGACCTGGGGGTTCACCCCAACACGGTGGCGCAGGCCTACCGGGTACTGGCCGAAGAGGGCTGGCTGGAGCTGCGGCGGCGCCGGGGCGCCAGGGTGCTCGAGCGGCCGCGGCCTGCGGCGGGAGGCGAGGAGCTGGAACGGTGGCGGCGGCGGCTCGAGGAGCTGGTCGCCGAGGGGCTGGCCGCCGGTTTGGCGCCGGTGCTCGTGGCGGAAGAGCTCGCCCGTGCGGCGGTGCGGCACGGGGAGGAGGGCCTGAACGATGAATGAAACGATCCAATCGAGCCAGTACGCGATCCTCATCCTGACAGCACTCTTGGGCGCGTTCTACGCGATCCTTCCGGACCTGACCCGTCCCGCGCTGTTCTTCGCCGTGACGGTCGATCCCACGTTCCGCACGACGCCGGCCGGTCGCGCCATCGTGCGGGGCTACCGGACCGTGGTCCTGGCCGCCACGGTCGCTGGTGTGCTCGTCGCCTGGCGGTTCGGCCGTGGGTTCCAGGGAATGGCTGGCGTGTGGGCGATGGTCGGCGTCCTGGGCGTTGCCACGGGCGCCTTCCTCTGGGGCCGGGGCCGGGTGCTGCCCCATGCCGCCGCGTCGCCTTCGGTGCGGCAGGCCGTCGTAGTGCCACGGAGCGTCGCCCTGCCAGGCGGGCTGCTGGCGCAGGCCGGGCCGTTCCTGCTGATGATCGCCACGGCGGGATGGCTCGCCGCGAGCTGGGACCGGGTTCCGGCCAGGTTCCCCATCCACTGGAACGCCGCGGGGGTCGCCGACTCCTTCGTCGCCAAGGGACCGGCCGCCGTGTTCGGGCCGCTGTTGACCAACGTGCTGATGTGCCTCGTCCTGCTGGGCGTGGCCGTGGCGATCAGCGTGAGCACCCGCAGAATCGCCGCCACCGGTGAGCAGGCGGCGAGCGAGGGCCGCTTCCGGCACCTGGTACTACTGATCTTACTCGGCGCGGAGTACCTGGTGGCCTTCATCGGGTCCCTTGTGGCCGCCCTGCCCATTTTGGGAACGCGGGTCCAGCGGTGGACCCTGCCGGTGATCGTCGGTGTGACGGTGGTCTTCCTGGGGGTGGTGATCGTCGCCATGGTCCGGACCGGCCAGGGGGGAAGCCGGGCCGCCGGCAGGGCCCCGACGGACGAGGCGGGCGCGGCCGCCGGCGACGGGACGGAGGACCGCCACTGGAAGCTCGGGCTGATTTACGTCAACCCCGACGATCCGGCCATCTTCGTCGAGAAGCGCTTCGGGTTCGGGTTCACCCTCAACTTCGGCAACGTCCGGGCCTGGGTGATCCTCGCCCTGCTGCTCGTTCCCGTCGCCATCGTCCTGACTTTCACGATGTTCGCTCACTGAGCGGCGCGTGGGGGACGGGCCGGTACCTCGGGCGGCCTCGGGAACGCATCGCGAGGGAAGGAACTTTCCCTTTACCTCTGGAATGAGACGCCTTCGCGGAATGTTGTTCGGGGTGACGAGAACGCATCCCGGATGGCCCGTGGTGGCTCCAGCGGCTGGAAATGGAGGCCGGGGGAGCCCGGCGGAACTCCGCCGGAAGGCGGCGCCGGCCGGTCCGGGGGATGGAGGGTTCGATGCCACGAAAGATCGTCATGACGGCCTCGGTCCAGCGCCTGGAGATCCTGGCGCCGGACGGTAGTGTCGACCGGGAGTTGATGCCCGATCTGACAGACGACCAGGTGGTCGGCATGTACCGGGACATGGTCCGCATGCGGGCCTATGACGCCAAGGCCGTCAAGCTCCAGCGACAGGGCCGCATGGGCACCTGGGCTTCACTGAGGGGCCAGGAGGCAGCCCAGGCGGCCTTCGCCGTGGCCATGGCGCCCGAGGACTGGCTGATCCCGGCCATCCGCGAGCAGGGGCTGATGCTTGCCCGCGGCGTGCCGGCTCACGTGCTCTACGCCTACTGGGCGGGGGACGAGCGGGGCAGCGTCTTCCCCGAGGCGGCCCGGGTCTTCCCGACGGCCGTTCCCATCGGCAGCCAGCTGATCCACGGCGCCGGCGTCGGCATGTCCATGGCCCTCCAGGGAGAGGATGCTGTCGCCGTCACCTTCGGCGGGGACGGTTCGACCTCGGAGGGCGATTTCCACGAGGCCCTCAACTTCGCCGGTGTCTTCAAGGCGAAGACGGTCTTCGTCATCCAGAACAACCACTGGGCCATCTCGGTGCCCCGGACATCCCAGTCGGCCGCCGAGACCCTGGCACAGAAGGCCATCGCCTACGGGATTCCGGGGCTCCAGGTGGACGGCAACGACGTCTTCGCCGTTTACGTGGCGGCACTGGAAGCGCTGGAGAGGGCGCGGCGGGGGGAGGGGCCAACGCTGATCGAATCGGTGACCTACCGTCTCGGCGACCACACGACGGCCGACGACGCGGGACGCTACCGCGATCCCGAGGAGGTGGCCGCGTGGGAGGAACGGGACCCCATCCTGCGCCTGCGCCGTCACCTGGAAGACCGTGGTTTGTGGGACGCACGGCGCGAGGAGGTACTGGCCGGGGAGGTTGAACGGTGGGTCGAGGCCCAGGTGGAGGCCCTGGAGGCCATGCCGGATCCGGACCCGGCGGACATCTTCCGCTTCATGTACGCCGAGATGTCGCCGCATCTGGCCGAGCAGATGTGTGGGCTGATGGAGGAGGTGGCTCCATGAGCATCGATACCGTGAATCGGCACACCGAGGCGCCTGCTGGCCTCCACGTCGTGGAGAACGCGAAGACCGAGCGGCTGACCATTGTGCGGGCCGTGCGGGACACCCTCGCCCAGGAGATGGAGCTCGACGAGCGGGTCCTGGTCATGGGCGAGGATGTCGGCGTCAACGGCGGGGTCTTCCGCGCCACCGAGGGCCTTCTGGAGCGCTTCGGTCCCAGGCGGGTCCTGGACACCCCTCTGGCCGAGGACGGCATCGTCGGCACGGCCCTGGCCATGGCCATGACGGGGCTCCGGCCCGTGGTCGAGATCCAGTTTATGGGCTTCGTCTATCCGGCCGTCAACCAGATCCTGGCCCACGCGGCCCGCATCCGGAACCGGACCCGGGGTCGTTACCACGCTCCCATGGTCATCCGCATGCCCTACGGCGGCGGAATCCACGCCCCCGAGAGCCACTCGGAGAGTTACGAGGCCATGTTCCTCAACGCGCCGGGGATCAAGGTGGTCGTCCCCTCGACGCCCCGCGACACCAAGGGGCTCCTGGCCTCGGCCATCCGGGACGAGGACCCCGTGCTCTTCCTGGAGCCCAAGCGAATCTACCGCGCCTTCCGCGAGGACGTGCCGGTGGAGCCCTACACGATCCCCCTGGGCAAGGCGGCCATCCCCCAGCCCGGCGAGAACGTTACCCTCATCGCCTGGGGCGCCATGGTCCGGGTCTGTCTCGATGCGGCCTCCTTCCTGGCCCGGGAGGGGATCTCCGCCGAGGTCGTCGACCTGAGAACCCTCAACCCCCTCGATCGCGACACGGTGATGGAAAGCGTGCGCAAGACGGGGCGGGCGGTGATTGTTCACGAGGCGCCGCGGACCGCCGGATTCGGCGCCGAGCTGGTGGCCCAGATCAACGAGCACGCCCTCCTGTATCTGGAGGCGCCCGTGCAGCGGGTGACGGGTTTCGACACGGTGTTCCCCTATGCCAAGCTGGAGAAACTCTACCTGCCCAACCGTGACCGGGTCGTCCGCGCCGTGCGGGCGACCTTCGAGTTCTGAGATGGAAACGAGGAGGAGAGAGATGGCGTTCGTATTCGACTTCCCGGACGTGGGCGAGGGGATCGAGGAGGGCCGGATCGTTGAGTGGCTCGTGGCCGAGGGCCAGGAGGTCACCGTTGACCAGCCCCTGGTCAAGGTTGAGACCGACAAGGCCGTGGTCGAGCTGCCGTCACCCAGGGCGGGCACGGTGCTCAAGCTGCACGCCGAGGCCGGTGCCGAGATCCACGTGGGCGACCCCCTGGTGACCATCGGAGAGTTGGGCGAGGGAACCGCCGTCTCCCGGGAGGTCCCGGCGCCCGTGGCCCGCGTGGCCGGGACGCCCGAGGTTCCTGCCGCTCCTGCTGCGGTTTCATCGGTGGCGGAGGCAGTCCCGGCGCCGGTCCCGTCCCGGCGCCCCCTGGCGATCCCGAGGACCCGGGCCCTGGCCCGCGAGTTGGGCGTCGATCTGGCGACGGTCCGTGGAACCGGCCCCGCGGGCCGGATCACCGACGAGGACGTCCGCCCGGCCGCGGCGGCGGCGGACGCTCCCGCCCGCCCCGAGCCCCCGGAGCTGGCCCCCCCCTCGGCCGCCCCCACCGCGCCGTCCGGCCCGGG
>CAZXNA010000052.1:0-20694 GCA_964641295.1 uncultured Thermoanaerobaculia bacterium | reverse complement strand
GAGGTGCCGTGCCTGGCGGTGTTCTCGGAAGATTCGCGAGCGCAGGCGTGCTTGCGGCACGTTGAGCGAGCGAATCGAGAAAACGCCGTCAGGTGCGGTGCATCCTGCCCTGCAGCAGATGGATGATGAATGATGCGGGCTAGAGCCCGAAAGGTCGGAAGTCGCCCGACTCGTAGGCCGAGGCCATGGCCGGGTTGACCTTGCGGATCTTCTCGACGGTTTTTTCCTCGGCCGGTTGATGGCCGGCGGCACCCTCGACCTCGGCCAGACAAGCCAGATTGAAGAGCTTGAATAGCCCCTCTCCGCTGCCACGGAGCCGGAGCATCCCGTCCACCTTTCGGAAGGCCTCCCGCGCCGATGAGTAATCTTCAGCCGCCACGGCTCGCACTCCGGGAGCATGCGTCAGCAGCATCTTCGCTATGGCAGCGCCTTCCCCGGCCTCCGGACGGCTGGCGAGCTTCCGCCAGTGATCCTCGATGCGATTGCAGAGATCCAAATCACCGGCCATGGCACCGGCACGGTGGATGAGGATTACATAACCGATCCCACGTTCCGGAGAACACCGGGTTTCCTCGACCCGTTTCAGGAGATGGCGCCATCTGTGTGCCATGGCGTCGGGGAAGAGCTCGACACTGCATCGGAGTGACCGGCTCCAGTCTTCACCGCACAGCTCCTCGGCCTCCATCTGCTCGACAAGATTCCGTGCAGAGTCCACCTCACCCTTGAGGAGGTAGGTCGTTACCAGGTGCTCCCAGGAAGCGCAGAAATCCCTCTTGATGTCGAGGGCCCCCTGGAACTCGCGGATGGCCTCATCGTAACGCCCCGTCAACAGGTAGAGCTCCCCGAGGGAATCCAGCGGATTGGCCTGGTCGGGAGCGATGAATTTGTAGGTGGAGAAGTTCTCCTCGGACTTGGCGAAATCGCTCTGTTCCATGGCGATATAACCGAGGCTGTTGTACCCGACGACCCAGTTGGGGCTGACCTTCACCAGCCGCTCGAAGGCGGACCGCGCCTCGGACAGTTGTCCGGTCCTCCAGAGAATGTTGGCCTTGAGATTGAGGGCGTACGGATCTCCTGGATGGCGCTCGAGGTAACCATCGAGGAGCTTTTCGGCATCCTTGGACTTTCCGTCCAGCCGGGCCTTGAGATAGAGGACGAGGAAGCGTTCCCGTGAGCTCAGCCGGTCCAGGTCCACGGAATCCACAAGGGCACGGAGCTCCTCGATGGACATCCCCTTGTCACCGGCGCCCTTCAGTTGCGCCAGCATGACGCGGGCCATGACGAAGTCTGGATCGAGCTTGACCGCCCGCTTGAAGTGCGTCACGGCCTCCCGGCCGTAGAGCTTCATGTTGGCATCGATCCCCTTCTGGAACTCCTCGAGAGCCTCCGGGGAGGAGGTGGTCCAACGGTGCCGTGAGCGCACCACCGACACGACCGCGGTGGCACCCGCCACGGCCACTGCAAGGACCGTCACGGCGATCCACCAACGTCGTCCCTTCATGCCCATACCCCTCCTGTGAGCTCCGGCCCATTCCCGTCGAGGAACTCCGATCGAGCTATACCCCGATCTCCTCCATGGGGAACCTCACGATGGTTCATACGGACGGCAGGCCCCGCGGTTTCATTGATTCTCCTGCTCCGGGCAGCAGGCGATGGCCACCAGGGTGATGTCGTCGTAGGGTGCCCGGCCCGCCGTGAAGCGGTCGATGGCTCCCAAGACATCGGCAATGACGCCGTCCGGATCGGCCGACGCCTCCGCCAAGGTCCTGCCGAGCCGTTCCTCGCCAAAGAACTCCCCTTGAGGATCCATGGCGTCGACCGCGCCGTCGGAGTACGCGAGAAGAAGCTCCCCCGGTTCCATGGCCATCTCCATGACCTCGTACCCGCCCCGCGGGAGGGCCCCCAGGGGAATCCGGTGGGTCGGCATCTCCAGCTCCTCCACGGTCCCATCACGACGCCGAACGAGTGGCGGCGGCTGGCCCGCCAGTGTGTACCGGAGCACACCCCGCTGGGGGGCACACTCCACATAGCCAATGGCGACGAAGGAGCCTCGGCTGAGGACGCTACTCGATCTGCGAAGCGCATGGAGACGCTGGTTGGCCAGGTTGAGCAGCTCGGCGGGATCGGGACTGGTGATGGCCAGCGCATGGAGCACCTCGTGGGCCGCCATCATCAGGAGGGCTCCGGGGATCGACTTCCCCGAGACGTCACCGTAGACCAGGGCCTGACCTTGCCGGCCCGGCGCCCGAAGCTCCGTGAAGAAGTCCCCGCCGACGATCCGGGCCGGGCGACAGACCGTTGCCACGCTCCAGCCCTCCGGGGTCGCCAGCTGCTTTGGAAGGAGTGACTGCTGGATCGTGGCAGCGATCTCGAGCTCGCGCTCCAGCTCCGCCTGGCGCGTTTTCTCCTTCAGGAGAGTGCTCGTCTCCAGAGCGATGGAGGCCTGCTGGAGCAACCCGCGGACCAGGCGCAGATCGTCCGACTCCAACTCCATCTGGCCGGCCGTTCCCGACAAGACGACGAGGCCGATGGACCGTCGAGGCGTTGCCAGCACCCCAACGTACTCGACGCCGGCGTGGCGCAGGCGGGCGTCGACACGTTCCACATCCTGGGAAAGCATCTCCAGGGAGGCCAGCTGTTCCAACCGAACCAGACCACCCCTTCGTTTGACGTGGTCGATGAAGAGTTCCATCCCCTCAAGCTCCGTGGGCAGCCAGGCCGGGCCGGCCACCCGATGAAGGCTCGACCCCTGGACCAGGTAGAGTGCGGCGAAGCGAAGCCCGAGGAGCTCCGGCAGACGTTCCACCAGCTCACGAACGACCTCGGCGAGATCGACCTGGGCCGAAAACGCCTCCCCCATCTCCTCCATGGCCCGCTGGAGGCGGGCCCGCTCCCTGAAGAAGAACCGGTTGATGGGCTCCTGGACACGATGGCGCAGGGGTTCGAAGAGCAGCACGATGGCCAGGGCGAAGATGACGGGGAAGAGCGGTGAGTCCGCCAGTCCGGTCCCCCGGAACAGCGCGTTGAAGGTGACGATCAGGCCGGCGTACACCGCCGTCACCAGGGCCGTCATGGTGGTGTACATCAGACTCTTCCGGAGGATCACCCGGATATCGAGAAGCTGGAAACGGATGATGGCGTAGGCGAAGGTGATGGGCACCAGGATCAGTGGGACGACGCCGTAGTAGAGGAAACGCTCCGTGTGGAGGAACGATGGGAAGGCGACGGCCAGGACGAGGAAGGGGACAACGCCGAAGAGGGTACCCAGGAACACCAGACCCGCTCCCCGACGCTGCCTGGCGTCGGGGAGGGAGCTTGCGCTGGCGGCCAGCGCACCGAGCCCCGCAGCCATGTAGACGACCATGACCCACCAGTTGGCCAGAGGCGCCCCGCTGATCAGGGCCAGATCCGTCCTCCCGAGGCGAGCCGTGGTTACCACCACGGCGTACACCGCCGGCGGGATCCCGTAGACCAGAGGAAGCAGCTGGCCCCCACGCGCCAGGCGGCCCACCGTCCGTGCCGCCAGATCGCTCCTCCACTGCCAGATGGGCCTCGGGAAGATCATGAAGAAGTGCAGGAAGGTCGCCGGGAGAAACAGAAGCGCGATCGTTCCCGTCGTCAGAACGAAGGTATCCACCCAGGAGTACGAGGCGGGACGGAGACGGCAGACGAGGAAGAGCAGAAAGAGCACGGACATGGCGAAGAAGACCCGGGCCGCGGGAAGCCGTGGTTGCTGCACGAGGACGAATAGCCCGACGAAGAAGAAGGCGAAGCCCAGGAGGGCCGCCACCAGGTACATGGTGTCGCCGATCCTGCGGCGTCCCAGCTCGACCTCCACCTCCCTCAGGCGATCGCGGGAACGGACGAGGTAGGCCAGCTTCTCCCCGATGGAATGACGGTTGAGGACCTGGGCGGCATGGGCCGGCGTTTCCAGCACGACCCGGTCGATGCCGACGATGATGTCTCCGGGCCGAATACCCGCCGTGTCCGCTCCCGAGCCCGCGATCACCTGGCGCACGGCCAGCCTGCCCGGCGCGTCGGCCTCCAGCACGACCCCGTCGTAGGGCCGGGGCAGGAACATGTCTGCGATGGACAGACCTGCCAGGAGAAAGGCCAGCATCCCGGGGATCAGCAGCTCGAGGATCTGCCGTCGGCGAAGCGATGCCATCGCCTCATCATACGCTGGAACAGCTTTCCAGGTTCCGATGCCGCCCCATCCGGCATGGAGTACCGGCCGTGGCGGGCCTCGATTGCGGCCGTGGTGACCATCGAGCTCCCAGATCGGATTCATGTTAGGATCGCGGAAAAGGCTGATTGGAGGGTGATCATGAACGAGGGGAATCAGACCCTTCAGGGCAATCTCCTGATTTCACTGCTCATCACCACAGCGTTCATGGCGTCCGTCTTGATCTACGTGTTCTTGGCCATGTTCCTCGTCAGCCGAGGACAGACCTTCCCCGAGGCCGGGGGAAGAGGGCTCCAGGCCATGCTGGTCACTGCTGCCGTCTTCGGTGCCGCGGGAGCCGTGGGGACCTTCCGCATCCAGATGACGGCACTGGCCAGCGGCACCCAGTCATTGCCTCCCGAGATTGCCCTCTCCCGTCTGTTGCGCGCACGGATCATCGGGCTGGCCCTTGCTGAGAGCGCGGCCATCATGGGGCTCGTGCTGACACTGATCAGTAACGATATCAACTGGTCGTTGGCTCTCTCCGCCCTTGCCCTGGGCGTCATGGCCTACCTCTGGCCGCGGCGGCGGCAGCTGGAACGGATTGTCATTCCGGGGGAGGTGCGTCCCATCGAACCCGACTGAGTGGCGGCCGGCCTGCAGGGTCGCGCATGGCACCGGGATGTTCCCTTGCCAAACCATGTAGTGCAAGGGATAATCACTCCGAAAGCAAAACGGAGGTACCGATCCATGCGACGTGTTCTTGTACTGTCTTGCATCTTCATCCTGGCCAGCACCCTGGCCGTGGCTGGCGACCTCAGCGTCTTTGGCTCTGCCTGGGATCAGAACGATCCCGGGATGGTCTATGGCGGCGGTTTCCGGCTGACCGGACAGGAGGGCCCCTGGGCCGCCGACCTGACCATCTCCTGGTTGAATGATTCGACGTATACCTGGACCGGTTGGGGATGGGTGTACCGGAACGCTCTCCAGGTTACACCGGTCGAGATCGGCGCCCGCTACATCGCCGATACCCAGAACCCCTTCCGGCCCTATGCGGGTGGCGGATTCGGGTATTACTTCATCAGCTCCGACTTGGGTAGCGTCGACAACAAGTGGAGCGGCTACGCCCTGGTCGGGTTCAACTTCGGGAACCCCCACACCGTGGACCTCTTTTTCGAGGCGGTCTACCGTTGGCTGACCACCGATATCCAGGTCAACGACCCCGTCGCTGGAAGCATCAAGTACGACGCCGATCTCAAGGGCTTCGCCTTCAACCTCGGGGCCGTCATCCACTTCTGAGCTTCCCCCATACCGGTGCTCTGTCCAGAACGGGACGCCGGCGGGCGTCCCGTTCCGCCGTTCAGGGGTTGACTCCCAGGCGCTGCAACCCTTTCGAAGCCGCCGTCGCCGCCTCCGAATCGGGCGCCATCCGCCGGACCTTCTTGTAACTCTGCGCCGCCTCGTCGTAGCGCCCCAGCCCCTCCAGGGCGCGGCCTCTCATGAGTTCCACATCGGCGACGTTGGGCAGAATCCTGTCGGCGGCATCCACATAGCCGAGGGATTCCCGGTACCTGGAGGCGTCGAGGAAGAGCCTGGCCGCCAGGGTCTGGACGACCCAGATCCCCGGCGCATCCTGGGCGGCGCGTTGCGCATCCCGGAGGGCATGGCGGCGATCTCCAACGCCCGACTCCGCCCCCGCCAGGAAGGCTCTCAGCAGGCCATCCCCGGGCCACTCCCCAACCGACTGGCGGAGCAGGGGAAGGGCCTTGGACCACTGGTCCTTGCCCAGGAAACGCCGGGCCTCCGCCAGACGGTCGTAGGCCGGACGGCTCTCCCTGACGTGCCGTGTGTGCTCCAGGTAGACCTGCTTGCGGAACGGCCTGTCCCGCACCTCCGTGGGAACGGCGGCGATCTCCCGCCGGGCCTCCTGGAGCCGATCGGCGGTCATGGGGTGGCTGGCGAACATCCGTTCGATGAAGTTGGGCTCCTCTTTGTGCTCCGACTGAAGAACCTCCATGAGGCCGACCATCCCCTTCGGGTTGTAGCCCGCACGGACCATGTACTGGAAACCGAGCTCATCGGCCTGGCGTTCCTGGGCCCTCGAGTAGTGGGCCAGCATCAGCTGCGCCCCCAGCATCCCGCCGAAGGCGTAGAGGTCCCGGTTCTTCGTGTCGTTGACCTCCATGTAGGCCATGCCGCCGACAAGGGCCAACTCGGTCAGAAGGGCCCTGGTGTAGTGCACCGCCGCATGGCGGGCCGTCACGTGACCTGTCTCGTGGCCCAGCACGCCGGCCAGCTCGTCCTCACTGTTCATCCGAGCCAGAAGGCCCCGTGTAATGGAGACCTTCCCGCCGGGAAGGGCGTAGGCGTTGACCACGGGGTCATTGACGGCGTTGTACTCCCAGGGCAGACCGGGGCGGTGGGAAACGGCCGCCAGCCGAAGCCCCACGCGATTGACGTAGCTCTGGAGCTGCGGTTCCTGGACCCTTCCCAGGGAAGACTCGGTGTACCGGGGGTAGAGGGACTTCCCCAACTCGAGCTCCTGAGCTTCCCCCATCAGGTCCAGCTGGGTCTTGCCGGTCACGGGGTTGACGGTGCATCCGCCCAAAGTGAGGGCCAGAGCGAGGACCAGAACAGCCCGCGGCACGATCTCTCGAATCATCTCGGACCTCCCCTCCCGATTTTACCCGGAGCACGCGCCGAATTGCCCCGTGCGCCCGCAGGACATTTCTGGTCAGCCGCCAATCCTGGGCCGCCGCCACAAGAAGGGCGGCGGGCCGAAGCCCGCCGCCCGATATTCGTTGGATTGTTCCGTCAGAACGAGGGGAAAAATGTCTGAAGGATGTCCTTGATGGTGGGCTCGGGCCCCTCGGCCTGAGCCATCATCTTGACATGGGCGATCCGGTCCACCAGGGAGGGCTCGTTCACTCGATAGAGGATTCCCGTTGTCAGGACGTCCTTCTCCCGCGTGTAGGCCAGGGCTGCCAGCCGGTCCGTCACATCGTGGTCCTCCGGAACCAGCCGGAGCTTCTCCTTGAGGATTCCGTATTGAGCTTCACCACGGAAGGTGACGCAGGGAGACATGACGTTGACGAAGGCGAAACCCTTGTGCTGAATGGCCTCGGCGATGAGGCTGGTCAGGGTCTTCATGTCGCCCGAAAAGCCGCGGGCCACAAAGGTCGCTCCGGTCCCGATGGCCAACTCGACGGGATCGACGGCCGGCTCGGGGTTGCCGTAATACGACGACTTGGTCTTGTCCCCGGTGGGCGTCGTCGGCGCCGTCTGACCCTTGGTCAGGCCGTAGATCTCGTTGTCCATCAGGATATAGGTGACATCGAGGTTCCGCCGACAGGCGTGCATGAAGTGGTTTCCGCCAATGGCCATGCCGTCGCCGTCCCCACCGACGGCGATGACCGTCGTTTCCGGACGGGCGATCTTGACGCCCATGGCCAGGGTCAACGCACGACCGTGAACGGAATTGAAGCCGTAGGTGGCCACGTAGCCGGGGAGCCGCGAGGAGCAACCGATGCCGGACAGTACGACCGTATTCCACGGCTCGAGCTGGAGCTTGGCCATGGCGCGGTACAGGGCGTTGAGCACCCCAAAATCGCCGCAGCCGGGGCACCAGACCGGTTTGAGATCTGTCTTGTAGTTCCCGGGTTTCAGTGTCACAGTCTCGGCGCTCATACCATCACCTCCCGGTTCGTATCGGCCTTGGGCAGGACCTGGGCGATGATCTCCTCGACCTCCGTCACGGTCAGGTTCTTACCGCCGGAACGCTTGAAGATGTGCGTGTGTCCGTCGGGCAGCTCGAGGAAGGTCCGCAGGTACTTGTAAAACTGGGCCGAGTAACTCAGCTCCATGACGATGAACTCCTTGATCCCCTTGAGGAACTCCTCGAACTCGTGCTTGGGGAAGGGGTAGAGAACCTGTGGAACGAAGGCTGCGACCTTCTCGCCGCGTGCGTTGGCGTTGAGGATGGCCTCCTTGACCGGTCCCTTGGAGGAACCCCAGCAGAGGATCCCGACGTCCGCATCGTCGGGCCCATAGCGCCGGATGAAGTGGAACTCGTCCCGAATGGGCCGGAGCTTGCGATACCGCTTGGCGTTCATCTTTTCGTGCAGCAGGAACATGGAGGTGGGGCGGCCATACTCGTCGTGCTCCAGGCCGTTGGTCTGGTACTCACCACCCTTTATTCCGGGCCACGTCATGGGGGAGACCCCCGAGGGGGTGTCCTTGTACCGCTTGTAATCGACCATTTCCTCTTCGGTCGGGGTCAACCGCTCCTTGACGTCGTGGTCCAGGGTCAGCATGGAGAGGGTCTCGCGCCGCTGAGCGATGTTCTGGTCGGACAGCACGATGACCGGGATCTGATACTCCTCGGCGATGTTGAAGGCGTCGACCATGGCGTGGAAGCAGTCCTCCACGTCCGCCGGCGCCAACACCACGCGGGGTGCATCACCGTGGGAGCCGAAGATGGCCTGCCACAGATCCGACTGTTCGCTCTTGGTGGGAAGACCGGTGGACGGGCCTCCGCGCTGGACGTCCCAGATGACGGCGGGAAGCTCGGCCATGGAGGCCAATCCCATCATCTCCGTCATCAGGGCAAGACCGGGGCCCGAGGTCGCCGTCATGGACTTGACGCCCGCGAAGGATCCTCCGAGCACGGCGCCGATGGCCGCCAGCTCATCCTCGGTCTGGACCACCGAGCCGCCGACCTTGGGCAGCCACTGCGAAAGGAAGTGGAGCACCTCCGACGAGGGGGTGATGGGGTAACCGGCGAAGAAGCGGCACCCTGCATGGATGGCGCCGACAGCCGCCGCCTCGTTGCCCGACATCAGAAGTCTGGGCTCTCCGGGTTCGTACTCCAGCCTCCACGCCGACAGGTCGTGCTCTATGGCCCTGGCATGCTCGATGCCCGCCGTGAATCCCTTGATGTTGGCCTCGAGAACGGCGGCCTTCTTCTTGGCGAACTTCTTTTCGATGGCCCGACGGAGCTGCTCCTGGGGCAGCCCGAACAGTTCGCTCAGCAGGCCGAGGGTGACGATGTTCTTGGCCAGGGTCGTTCCGGCGGACTCCTGGGCCAGCTGGATGAAGGGCACCTTGATCCAGGTGGCCTCGGGGCCGGCGCCGAGGTCGGCGGGATCGACCTCCGTCTCGTCCTTGGCCTCGGAGAGAATGATCGCGTTGGACGCGGTGGTGATTTCTCCCTTGAACCGGGCGAAATCCTTCCAGCTGAAGACGATGAGAACGTCCACCTCATCGGCCTGGGCGAAGATGTCATCGGCGCTGACGCGCACGGTCGTCGACGACTCACCACCCCGAATCTGAGGGCCGTAAGCCTCCACCTTGATGACGTTGAGCCCCTGGCTTGCGGCAGCCTGTGCCACCATTTCGCCCATGGTGACCACGCCGTCGCCGCCCGAGCCCACCATGGCCAGTGTCAGGTCCCTTTTGGGCATGCGCTGTTACCTCCCTTCGCGGGTCGTCCCGCGGTCGCGATTGTGAACCTTTTCACACCAAATGTCTATACGGTGATACAAATAGAGAACGAGACGCCTTTCTCGACAAATCCTCACAGCAAACCCCTTCCGAACCCGCCGTCCACTGGCAGGGCGACACCGGTCACGCCGGAGGCGCGCTCCGAGACGAGGAACGCCACGGCCGCAGCAACCTCGGCGGGATCCAGGAGCCGCCTGACCGGTGCTCTCTCGGCCCAGGCCTCCAGTACTTCCTTCTCGGTGATTCCTTCGCGGGACGCCATGGCCCGCGCCAGATCGCCGAGGCGCTCGGTGGCCGTGAAGCCGGGCAGCACGGTGTTGACCGTGACGCCGTCGGCGGCCACCTCGTCCGAGATGCTCTTGAGGTACCCCGTGACCGCGGCCCGAAGGGCGTTGGAGAGCACCAGACCCGGCTGGGGCTCCCGGACGGCGATGGAGGTGATGGCGACGACCCGCCCCCAGTGGCGACGGCGCATGTGGGGCAAGCACGCGGCTAGCAAACGCTGGACGGGGAGGAGCAACAGTCGGCAGGCGGCCTCCAGATCCTGGGCGCCAGCCTCGGCGGCCGGCATGGAGGGCGGACCGCCTCCGTTGGCCACCAGAATGTCGACGGGACCAAAGTGGTCCCGGGCCTGGTAAACGATTTTCTCCGGGATGCTGGAATCGGACAGGTCTCCGACCACGGTGGCGACGGTGCCGCCCGTTTCCTCCCGGAGTCTTTCCGCAGCGGCCTTGAGGCGCTCCGGGGAGCGGGAGACGATGACCACCCTGGCTCCTTCCAGCGCCAGCTCCCTGGCGGTGGCATATCCGAGGCCCGCCGAGGCTCCGCAGACCAGGGCCGTCCGTCCGTCGATGCCGAGCTTCATCCCTGCCTTCCCGTCGTCTGATCGATGGCGTAGACGGGATCCACGTCGACCGGCACGCTTCGGAGGGATGTCAGGAGAGTGTCCATGGACTCGGGAACCGTGCCGTACCGCTCCACCATGGCAGCTGCCCCCTCGTAGTCCCCCGTCGCCTGGATCATCAGGATGTCGTGGGCAAGCTCTCGGATGGCAGCCGGGAACCGATCGGCCACCGGGCGGAAACGGCCCTCGGGAGTGACCTCGATGGCGCCCTTCTCGAGCAAATAGTTGGCCTGGATGACGACACCGAGACCGTGAGCCTCGGTCGTACCGAAACGCGCCGCCCGGAACAGACCGGCCACGTAGGTCCACGGCAGGTGCTCGATGATTCCCTCGGGAATGACCTTCCGCCGGGCCAAAGCGTAGAGATCGTCGACGCCGACCACGTCCGCTTTGGCCTCCTCGAAAGCTGAGTAGAGATCCTTGAGCTCGAGACGGACCTCGGTCGCCCGACCGTCGATGGTGATCCTCCCGGGTCCAAGGCCGTGGGACATCTCGTGGAATAGGATGAAGTGGAAGTAGGTATCGAAATCCAGGCGGCCGGCATCGCCTTTGGGAAGGACCCGCTCGGCGATGGGTGTGAGGATCGCGTCGTACTTGGCCTGCATCATGTTCTTGAGAAGAACCTTCTTGGACCCCTTGGCCTCCCGGACACGCTCGTCGTTGGGCAGGTTGAACGCCAGGGTCTGCACACCGGCTCGGGCATCCCCCGCGGTAAAGATCTCGTCGACGACGCGGATGGGGGAATCCGTACCCCGATTGAGGTTCTTGTACTGGTCGGGAATGGGCAGATGGCGCTCCAGGAAGGGCAGCTCTCCCTTGTAACCGTCCAATCGTCTGGAATCCTCGGGCTGGGCGATGCACACGAAGGCCTCGAAAGCCGCCTTGTATCCGAAGAGCCCATCCTCGTACGTTTCGTAGGGACCGATGACCACCTCAAGCGGTGAGTCCAGATCCATCCATGCGAGGTCCGACTCGTAATAGTCGTCACTGCCGAAGGCGTCGGCCCGGGCCTGGAGAAACCGTTTCAGACTTTCGTTGTCCGTCGCCTCGGCTGCCGCCCGGAGCTCGTCCGCGGCCTTGGCCAGCTCCAGCGCGTACCGGACGCTGTACGGAACGGCCACGAGTCCGCTCTTCTTCCGCTCGATCACCGTGGTCAGGGCCGTGAAGGCGTTCCGGTCTTCCGGATGTTGCTCAAGCCAGGACTCGAACTCCTCCCGGCTCATGTCTTCCGGGTAGAACCCGGCCCCCGGCGGGTGAGGAACCTGTCCGACGAAGGGTTCGAAATGTTCCAGGCGATCCCAGGGACCGTACATGATCCGGTAGTAGTCGCGCACGGCCTGTGCGTCGGGCCCTTCAAGCTTCGTCAGCGCCTCGGCGAACTCCGGGTTTCGGCTCCAAGCCTGTAGAAGGAACACTCTGTCGATCTCCCGGGCCGCCTTCACCAGATGCCCCAGCGCGTCCCGGTCTTCCGGAGACAGGGAGCCCAGATCGGCGCCGATGACGTGGGGCTCGAAGCGAGCCCGCCGCACCGTGATATCCGGCACGACCGTCAGGGTCGAGGCCGGTTGTTTCGGAGCGCCGCAAGCGCCGGACAACATCATCAGGACCATGAGGACCGTTCCAACTCTCATCAAACCCCCTCTCCCCCAGCGTCAGCCCCCGGGGCGTTTCGCGCAACGATACTGAAGTCCCGGAAGCCGTTGAGGATCGCGTCGAGCCGACTTTCCAGTCGTGCCAGACGCTCGGCCGCTCCACCGGTATCCGCAGGATCCTCCCGAGGGGCGACGAACGACTGGGACTCGGGGAACGGATGCAGGTACTCTGTGCTCTCGATGGAAAAGCCGGATGCCCGGAGAAACAGTGCCAGTGTTTCCGGAAGGAGGGGGCGGAGGTGCGTGGGATCGAGCCAAAAGAGGGCCGCACCCACCCGCAGGGAGTGGGGGTTCGGACACTCCACGATCAGAACGCCGTCCGGGCGGAGGATCCGCCGAACCTCGGCCAGTAGCTCGAGGAGTGTCGCCGGATCGAGGTGCTCCAGAATATGGATGGCCGTCACCGCTCCGCGGGAGCCATCCTCTTCCCCCCGCAGGGCTGACAGAACATCGGCCTGGCGAACCCCGAGGCCGCGGCGCCGCGCCGCTGCTGCCAGGGCGGGGTCGGCCTCCACACCAGCCGCTTCGATGCCGGCCTCCCTGAGGAGAAGCAACAGCTCCCCGCGTCCGCAGCCGAGGTCCAATACGGGAGCATGCTCCTTGAGGAGGGGCAGGTAGCGTTCGAGCCGGTGGCTGATCTCGTCCTCGGTACCACGGAACTCCCGGAGCAACACTGGCTGAACGCTTTCCAACGCACCGGCGAGACGGTCTTCCGCCGGTGAGGGCGCCGGCACGGGCAGGGGCTCACCCTGGAGAATCCGCTCCACCAGGGAGGCAAGCTCGTCCTGCTCCCGGGCGAGCCGCTCCACCAGAAGGTCCTGCCGCGCCACCGCAGCCGGCAGGCGTTCGTCGCGAACGACGCCGATCTCTTCGACGGCCTCCGCCAACTGCCGTGCGATGGTATCGAGACGGTCCTCCATCTCCCGGATCCTTCCATCGCGGAGCTGTGCGACCTCGGTCTGGGTGTCTCGAATGGCCTCCTCAGCGGAGTCGGCGCGGCTCTCGAGGGTGGGAACCCTCTCGTCGCGGAGCAGCTCCAGCTCAAGCTGAAGTTCCCGAATCCCCTTGGCCGCGTCCTGCAGTGAACGGTCCACGGCTTCGACGGCCGCCTCGCACCGCTCGAGGCGCAGAGTGACCTCCGGAGGATCAAATGCAAAGAGGGCCCTTGCGAGCTTGCGGCGAAGGCCCCCCCCGACGGCGTCGCTTTCAGGCGCCCCCGAACTCCTTCGGGATGAGCCGTCGCTCATGTCGCGTCCACCGGTGCCCTCAGACCTCGGCCTCGCTGGGTGCCGGCTCGGCCGGCTCGGTCATGGAAACCTCGACGGGCTCGGCTTCGGCCTCGACGGCCTCCTCCTGACCGGGCGTCTCACCCGGCCGCACCACGTGAACCGGCAGGTCGATGGAAACATCACGGTGGATCCGGATCGTCACGGAATAGCTCCCGAGCTCCTTGATGGGATGATCGAGGGCGATCCGGCGGCGATCGATCTCGAAGCCGCGCTCGGTCAGCTCGTTCGCGATGTCGGCGGTGGTGACGGAGCCGAAGAGCACGTCCTTCTCACCGGCCCGCCGTTCGAAGATCAGCTCCAGGCCCTCGAAGCCCTTGGCAGCTTCTTCCGCCGCGGCACGCCGCTTGAGATCCATGGCCTCCCAGCGCTTCTGCTCCTGCTCGAAACGCCGGCGGTTGCCAGGGGTGTCGAGGTAGGCAAGCTGCTTGGGGAGCAGGTAGTTGCGCGCGTATCCCGGCTTGACATCGACCACCTGGCCGCGTTCACCGAGGTTCTCTACAAAGTCGTTCAGTATCACTTTCATGTCGTCCTCCCATGGTCACTGGAGCGCGAGGGCCGCAGATCGAAGAAGCTGTCGCACAGTCCCAAAACTGCAACCAGCACTGGCAACGGAAACTGAAGACAGAGCAGTGCCACGCCCCAGCGCACGAACCAACCCCGACCGACCCAACGGGCGAGGTGGGCTCGGATAATAGCCAAACCGTGAACGAAATACAAGATGAGCACGACACCCAGTCCGTTGAGCGCAACCCATCGTACCGAACCGTGGAACAGGAGCGTTCCCGCACCGGTCAGGACAAATACCGCAGGCAGCCATTCCTCGCTGCGATAGGCCTCGAAGGATGCGGGTGAAAGGTCGAAACCGAACAGACCGACCCGGGGGCGAATCCAGAAGAGCACCGCCACCAGGTACGCAAGGGGAAGCTGCGGCGCCAACCATTTCATGGTGCTCATGGAGGCATCCAGGGCCAGCTGCATCCGTCCCTGCGAAACGCCGGCACTCCTGTAGAACTCCATGGCCTCGTCCCCGGCCCGCTGGATCCACCTGGCCGTTGCCTCCACGGGACCGGCCGGCGAGGCGACCACGGCGATGGTGACGAGCACGAGAACCAGGCCGGCCAGGGCGGCAAGAGCGGCCCACCGACCTTCGTTCCAACCCGTCCGCTGCCAGAGCTCGATGGAGCTGACCGGCAGGATGACCATCAGCAGGTATCCGGCGACAAAGAGCATCCCAGCCGGGCTCCCGTTGACCGCGGCGGCGGCCGTCAGCAGCGCGACGATCCAGAGCCATGACCGCAGGGCGCTGCCGGTTCGCCCGGCCCGCTGGAGGAGCGGAACGACCGCCATGGGCGCGATGAAAAGACCGAAAATCGGGAGAACGAAGAGGCTCCCGTAGAGGAGGAGCGAAACCAGACCACTGGCCCACACCCCCAGGCTCGGCACACGAACCGGCCCCTCCCCGGAGGGGGAAGGGGCCGAATCGTTGTTTCCGCCGCTTACCATGCGTTCCTGCGCCGGCTGACCAACCCCCAGGGGGGCCGGTTCACTCGCCCACGTAGGGGAGCAGCGCCATGTAGCGTGCCCGCTTGATGGCCCGGGACAGCTTGTGCTGGTACGACGGGCTTGTACCGGTCACCCTGCGCGGCAGGATCTTGCCGTTGACCGGAATGTAGTCGCGGAGCATGTCGATGTCCTTGTAGTCGATGTAACCGGTCTTCTCGACGGTGAACCGGCAGACCTTTGCGCGCCGACGGATTCTCTTCTTGCGTGCCATTTCGACCTCCTCAGCCCTCGGTCTCGCTGCCGGCCGCCGCTTCCCGCGCCGCCGCCTTCTTGGCCGCCTTGGCCTGGACCTGCCGCTCGATCTTGCGCTTCCGGCGCAGCTCACGGTCGAGGTTGAGCACGAGACTACGCATGAACATGTCGTTGGTCTTCAGCTCAAAGGCAAGGGGCTGCTGCACCGTCCCGGGTGCCTCGAACTGCCAGAAGTGATAGACGCCGTGGGTTTTCTTGTTGATGGGATAGGCGAGGCGGCGGCGGCCCCACGCGTCCTTCTGGACGATCTCGCCACCGGCGTCCGAGATGATGGTCTCGAGACGCTCCAGTGCGCCGCTCTCCTGGTCCGGGGTTGCCTCGGGGTCCAGAATAACCCCAAGCTCGTACAAAGGCATGATTGGTTCTCCTTTCGGCCTTCGGCCCCGGATCGCGGTCCGGGGCAAGGAGCTGTTCTTCCCGGCCTGGGCCGGGAAGGAGCATTGTACACACAAAGCCCTGCAATGCAAGTCTTCGCGTGGGTTCGGCGGACATCATGACAATCGGGATGACGGCGCCCCGTCCGCCGCAACGGCCTCGAAGTAAGGGATGCCGCCGCAACGACAGGGTTTGGCCCCCATCATTCATCAGACATGGATGATGAATGATGCGGGTCAGCTCCCACCCTCGTCCACAGCCGATCGGTACTGGCCCGTTGGCTCACCGGAGGGGGCGGACGCCATCTCTGCGCGGTTTCGGCCCAAGCCCTTGGCGCGGTACAGGGCGCGATCGGCCGCCAGAACGAGGAGGCCGCTGCGATCCGCGATCTCCGGCTTCTGGGAGGCCACACCGAAGGACGCCGTCACCACTGAGCCGCCGTCCGGGCGGGGGCAACCGATCTGAAGAGCCTCCACGGCCCGCCGCATCTGCTCCGCAAGTTGCCAGGCCCCCTCCTCATCGGTGCCGGGCAGCAGGGCCACGAACTCCTCGCCACCATAGCGGGCCACCAGGTCTCCGGGCCGGTGAACACAGGAACGCAGCGCGGCGGCCACACGCCGGAGACACTCGTCGCCGTGGAGGTGTCCGAAGGCATCGTTGAAGACCTTGAAGAAATCGATGTCGGCCATGATGACAGAAACGGGCTCACCCTGGCGGAGGGCGTTTCGCCAGACCAGAGCGAGATCCCGATGGAAGGCACGGTAGTTGGGGATGCCCGTCAGAGGATCTTCCAGGGTCATCCGCTCCAGGGCGGCGGCCGTCTGTCGAAGCTCCGCCGTACGCTCCTCCACGAGGGACCACAGCTGTTCCTGGCGACGCTTGAGGGCCGTCACCCGGTAGAAGTAGAGGGCTGGCCCCGCCGCGAAGAAGATGAATGCCGCCAGAGCCAAGACCCAGGGTGTCTGCCACGGGGGAGGCAGAACCGTGAAGGCGAGGTCCGCCCCGTCGTGGAGCGAGACTCCCGCCGGCGTCATGGTTCGGACGTGAAAGACAAACTGGCCCGGGGGAAGGTGGGTGTAGACAACCTTCCGCGATTTTCCAACATCCCGCCAGCCAGCCTCCAGCCCTTCCAGCCGCACGGAATACGACATCCCTTCCGAAAAGAGAAACGACGGCGAGGCGAAGCGCAGCTCGAGGGCGCGAAGGCCGGCTTTGAGCCTCACCGGACCGTTCAGGGAAACGGGAACGCCGTCCACCTGGAGGCCCTCGACGATCAGGGGACCATGGGCGATGGGCGGAGGCGGAGGCACTCCACCGGGCAAGCAGGAAACGCCCTCCACGGTGGCGACACAGACGGTTCCGTCGGAACCCAGGCTCATGGAGGGCTGGCCAACCGTGCTGCACTCCGTCGTCCTCAGACCGTCTTCCACCGTGGCCCACCGGAAGCGCGGGCGCGGCCCCTTGCCCTGCAGGTGGTTCTTCAAGGCGCGCCAGGGGACGGAACAGAGCCCCTGCATCCCCGCGAACCAGAGGTTCCCGTCGCGGCCCAGGCCCATGGCGCCAACGGTTCTCTGGGGAAAGCCCCAACGCCGATCCATTGAATGGGTTCCAGTACCGTCGACGAGACCGACGCCTCGCCCTTCCACCGCGACCCAGAGGTCTCCCTGCGGATCGAACCACAGGGCCGTGATGGGCCCCTCCGGCGCCCCCTTCCCCCAGGGGACAAACCCTCGCCCCTCCAGCCGTGCCAGCCCGTTCATGGTTCCCGCGAGAATCGAGCCGTCGGGCGCCTGGGCCAGCGAGGAAACGACGTTGCCGGGTAGACCCTCCGCCACGGAGAAGGCGCGCCAGCCCCCGCCTTCGAACAGCGCCACTCCGCCATCCGTCCCCGCCCAGATCCGGCCGTCCCGATCCTCGAAGAGCACGGCCACGACGTCGTGGGGAAGCCCCTCGGGCGTCCCCCACCGTGTCACGGCGGTTCCTCTGACGCGGACGACACCAGCGCCGTTGGTCCCGATCCACAGGCTCCCGTCCCCGACGACGAGTAGGGACATGGTGTCCTGCCGAAGCAGGTCCGGCGGCAGGTCCGGACGGTGGACCCTGCCTCCGGCGATCAGGGAAAGCCCCCCCTCCGATCCGACCCAGAGCTCGCCCGTCCCGGAGGCGGCAACACTCCGCACCGACCCCGGCTGCAGACCCTCGGCCTCGTCGTAATTGAGGAACGGCGAATCCGCGAAGAGGTGCAGGCCGTGTTCAAGGCTCCCGATCCAGAGAATCCCCTCGGCGTCGGCAAGAAGGCAGCGTACCGCCTTGAGGTCCGGCCACTCCCGGGGCGTCATCCGAACCCATTCTCCGTGAGCTCCCCGGTAGGTCCCCGCCCCCAGGGTGCCCACCCACAGGGTGCCATCCCGGTCCCGCTCCAAACACCGGACCATGGAGGATCCAAGCCCGGGAAGATCGACGTGGTTGACCTCAACGGACGTCCCCTTCCGCCGTATAGTGAAGAGCGCCTCCTCCGTCGCCGCCAGAACCCGCCCCTCTCCCATGGACTCGAGGGCAAAAACGGTCAACGTGCCGGTCTCTCCTCCCGTCCACAGCACGGGCTCCGGACCGTCCGTGGTGAGACGCCAGAGCCCCTGATCGGTCCCGACCCAGATCTCCCCGTCGGGAAACTCAAGAAAGTCCTCGACCGCGGGCCGTTCCCGTGTCAGGGGTATTTCCGCCAGCAGCGTGGCCGTTTTTCCGAGAGCCTCGTAGACCCGACCCCGGGCCGTTCCCGCCAGCACCGAACCGTCCGCGCGCCGTTTGAGGGCCATGACGCCCTCGCGCACCCCGGCGCCCGGGAGGGGGATTCGATGTATCTCGTCACCCACCATCATGCTCAGGCCCTCGGTCGTTCCAATCCAGAGGCGGTCGCCCGAAGCGGTCAGGGAAAGAACCACGGAGCCGTGAATGGCAGGAGTGGAGAGTTCATCAAAGAGGGTGAACGCCGATCCATCGAAACGGGCCAGACCGGACTGGGTACCGACCCAGAGGTAGCCCCGCCGGTCACGGGCCATGGCCATGACCGAGCTCTGGGGCAACCCGTCCCTGGCGTACCAGCTCCGGTACCGGTACTGAGATGGCAGAACCGCCGGATCGAGAGCGAGGCTCCGGCCGGGAACCCCAATGAACACCACGGCCAGCGGCAGGACCGCCGCGGCCCATCGGATTACCCGTGGTATCCCTGCCATTCCGGTCCCCCAATGCGAAGAGCCCTCGACGTTCTAACGTGAGATTGATTCTATCAATCTATTCATGCGGATCCTACTGGAACCGCCGGCACGAAAGTGCACACGTACCCGAACCATTCAACGGGCCTGCGCTCTGCGCTTCATTCCACCATACAGCGGATGGAAGATGAACCGTCCGGCACAGGAACTCCGGTGACCGATCCGGATCAGTGGAGGCCGCTCGGGTATCCCTCCGGCGGGTGGTCGTAGGTCACACCGCTTCCGGGAACGATGTTTCCCATGGGGAATCCCGGCACGCCAGCCTTCCTCAACCGCTTGAGGACCGCGTCCAGTCGTTTGGGATCGACCACGAGCACCATGCCGACCCCCATATTGAAGGTCCGCCAAAGATCGTCCTCCGGCACCTTCCCACCCTGGGCCAACAGTCTGAAGATCGGTGGAATCTCCCAGGTGCCGACCTTGACGACCGCGCCAAGCCCCTTGGGAAGGACCCGTGGCAGGTTGTCGGTCAGCCCCCCTCCGGTGATGTGGGCCATGGCATGGAGGAGGTCTTTCTCCAGGAGGGGCCACACGGACTCCAGATAACAACGGTGGACCTCGAGAAGCTCCTCACCGACACTTCTGCCAAGCTCCTCGATCTCGTCGTCGGGACTGAGGCCCAGCCGCTCGAAGAGAATGTGGCGTGCCAGGGAATACCCGTTGGTGTGGAGCCCCGAGGAGGGGAGACCGACAAGGACGTCGCCCCTGCAGACCCGGGAACCGTCGACGATCCTCTTCCGGTCCACCACGCCAACGATGAAACCCGCGAGATCGTACTCTCCGTCGGCGTAGAAACCCGGCATCTCCGCCGTTTCGCCCCCAAGGAGGGCGAGGCCGTGATCGGAGCAGGCGCCGGCGAGCCCCGAGACGACGGCTTCGACCACTCCGGGCTCCAGGCGGCCGGTGGCCAGGTAGTCCAAAAAGAACAAGGGCCGGGCACCCTGAACCAAAATGTCGTTGATGCAGTGGTGGACCAGGTCCCGGCCGACCGTATCGTGCCGGCCCGTCATGAACGCGACCCTCAACTTTGTGCCGACGCCATCGGCCGAGGCGACGAGCACCGGCCTCTTGGTCCCGGCAGCGGCGACGTCGAAGAGTCCACCGAAGGATCCAAGGTCCGAGAGAACGCCGTCCACAAAGGTCGATCGCACCAGCCCCTTGATGCGGGCCAGGGCCTCGTCCTGGGCATCGATGTCGACCCCCGCCTCCCTGTACGTCGTCATGAGAACCTCCCGGAACCTCAAGGTAGCGGCATCCACCCTGCCACGCAAGCTTTCGCCCCCTCGCCACGGCGGCTCAGCCGCCGTGGACCCACTCCCCCCGGCCGCGGCTCTCGCCGCGGGGCCCACGGGGAGGATCGGGGTTCGTCGCGAGCTCATGGTGGTGGCCGCCAGTGTGGCGATTCGACCAAGCCGCTGCCGAGGCGTGCCATCGGCACGTCGCAGGCGCCGGCGCCGGGAGAAGCGTCGCAATGGTCGCCACCACCGTGGGCGCAGTAGAACCGCGATCCGCCCCGTGGGCCAGGTCGCCGCCTGCCAACTACACAAAAGAAACGCCCCGCAAATTGCGGGGCGCTTCAGCAAATGACTTCCCGGCGGCGAGCCACTGGCCCCGGGGCCATCCCCTTCCACCCACCCCATGCCCCGGGCGAGGGGGGGTCTCCGCCCCCCTCGCCACGGCGGCTCAGCCGCCGTGGACCCACTCCCCCCGGCCGCGGCTC
>CAZXNA010000051.1:0-22264 GCA_964641295.1 uncultured Thermoanaerobaculia bacterium | reverse complement strand
TGAACTTCATCTTCTGATCTCTCCCCGAGCCCGGCGACCTTGGCCGCCATCCGCGACGTTGTTTGATGGACACTGCGGGTTAGAATCTGAAGTTCACTCCAAGGATCGGACCGAAGGTCACCGTGTCGTAGGTGAAGTAATCGGAGTCTCCCCTGCTCCCGGTCTCGTAGTCGACCCAGAGAGCCTTGAAGGTGAAGTCCAGCTGCACAACCCGGCTGATCGTCCAGAAGGTCCCAATGGAGAGTGCGGAGGAAAAGTCCGAACCCACGCCGAACCCCGCGATATCCCCGCGAAGCCGGATATCCCAGTGCTCCCCCAGTGGATGGATCCACCGAACGCCGATCACGGGGTCAATCCAGTCCTCCGAGCGGCTCCAGCGGACGGGGTCCAGATTCGGAACCGTAATGGTGAAGTGGTAGTCGTTGTCCCACCACCGGACACCGCCGAAGTAGTCGATGGTTCCACCGCCAAGCCGACGGCGGTACTGCGCGCAGGCCTCGAACACAACCTGGCGAACCCCCCCGCCGGCGACAAGGATATCCGCCGGACCGCTACGGTCCTGCTTCAAGTCCATCAAGCCGTAGTCGAGCCAAAGTCCCCAGCCGCTCCGGTGGCGCATCTCGAAGTGAAGCATGCCGCCGGCGTCGAGCGTTTCGAGGATCTTTCTGAAGTCGATGTCGATGGGCACATCGGAGAGGCCGCCGATGCTGCTGTCACCCTGGATGTTGGCCCCCAGCAGGTACGGTTCAATCTCGAAGGTCCAGGTCTGTTCATCACCTGCGAACGCAGCAGAGGCCGCGAACACCGCAAGAACGACGGTGATCAGGATCTTGGTACATGATGATCGTTGCATGATTCCCTCCCTCACTCTTCGAGCGCACAGCAGTCGCGTCCCCGAGCTCCTTCAGCCGGCTTCACTGGATCTCCCACGCAGCCAAGGCGGCCCTGGTCGCCTGCGACAGCAAGGGTCCGAGAGTAACGATTCCCATGCGTTGAGCAGCCGCAGTGTCGAGTTGGTCCCACCGAGGTCACAGGCCGATCGAAGGGTTCTTCCCGCCTCTTGTTGCCTCGAAAAGGGGGCGCCCGGGCTCGCTCCAGCGTCGGTCTCCTTCCGTATCCGGACCGAGGGCACGAAACCCCACCCCCGGCCGGGGGATCCTCCGCCCGGGCGGGCCCGGAGGCCATGGCCGCAAGCATCGCGAAGACGCTGATCACGTGTCTGAAACGTATCGGGATGGCTCCTTTCAGCCTACTTGGCTGGAGCAATCTCGGGGAATGTCCAGGTCCCGTCCAGGATCTCCCCTTGGGGACGGTAGAGGCGCACGATGTACTGCCAGCCGGGAACGATGGGAATGTAGTTGACGGACTTCGGGTCGCCCCCGAAGTGGATGGTGATGCTGCTGTCGGGGTTCTTCCTCGCGGTGACGTTGTTGTAGAAGTAGAGGGTGTCGCGGTTGCCGCTCTGGGTGATCTGGTTCTCGACGGAGTAGGCCTCCCGGCTGTGGGTGAACTTCCCGAAGGCGCCGTACCGCTCGGCGTACCCCTTGAACTGGAGGTCGGATTCGGCGCGGACGTAGTTGTACACGTCCACGGGGACGGTTCCCTTCGACTGTTCCGGCTCCTCAGCGGTCGCCATGAAGGGGACCGCCAGCAGGATCGTGATCGTCAGGGCGAGGATCTTAGGTAGTGCCATGAGGCACTCCTTTCGTGTTCTTCCAGAAAACAAAAACCTATTCGTTCCTGTGACAACAGTATATCCCCGACCGGAGGTTCCCGCATCGGGAGCCTGCGGCCCGGCAAGCCGGGCATGTTCCCATCTCCCCTGTTTTCTCGGCCGGAGGAACTCGAAGATGAACATGGTTTCCGATCGCGGGACACCGTCGGGCCGCTTCACCTAGTGGTAGTACCCGATGTTGAAGCCCATCATCTGCTTCCCGATCCGGAACCCCTTGCCCACGGTCCCGCCGATGGAGACCCAGCCGTTGTCCGACAATTCGACAGGAACACGAGCGTCGAGGGACCTGGGAACATCCCGGCGCGGGAAGGTGTCGAACCCCGTGCTCGTTGGGAGTGTATTCGTGAGCCACCCGAGCTCGTTCTTATCCAGGAACCTGATGGGAACAGCACGGTTCTCGATGCAACAACGAATGGTTCATCTGCCAGATCAAGGAAGACGAGGATTCCAGCTGAGGCGTACTCCGGTGCGCCGCACAAGGGAATTCGCAGGCTGACTCCGAGATTGCGCGGGAGCGCCGCTTCTGGGAACGAGCTATACTCGCACCGCAATGACAGTGGGCGATTCCAGGACAGGACACCCTTCACGATGAGTGGGGAGGAGGGCAACGGCGGGCCAGATTCGGGGCTGGCGCGGAGGATCTGGCGGTCCATCGTCCGCCGGCCGTTGCGGCTCGAGACCGACGCCGGCCGGCGACGGTTCGTTCTCAACACGCTGGTGCTGCACTTCCGGCCCGTCTCCGTGCCCCTGCGAACCATCCGGTATTCCCACACCTTCGGACTCGGGGGCATGGCCGCGGTGCTGTTCGGCCTGCTCACCGTCACCGGAGTGCTGATGCTGTTCGTCTACGAGCCCGTACCCGGCGCCGCCCACGAGGCCGTCCGGCGGATGATGACCGGAATGGCCTTCGGTCCGCTGGTCCGGGGCATCCACTTCTGGAGCGCAAACCTGCTCGTGGCGGTCGTGGCGCTGCACATGCTCCGGGTCGCCCTGACCTGGGGGTTCACCGGGCCGCGGCAGTTCAACTGGATCCTTGGTCTTGGGCTGCTGCTCTCCATCCTGGCTTCCAACTTCACCGGGTACCTGCTGCCCTGGGACCAGCTCTCCTACTGGGCCGCCACCATCGTCACGGGAATGCTCTCCTACATTCCCGCCGTGGGCGGGACGCTGCAGCGGATGGTGCGGGGTGGCCCGGAGGTGGGTGGTCCCACCCTGACCATCTTCTACGCCCTGCACACGACGCTGATCCCGGTGATCATCCTCGGCCTGATGGCGCTCCACTTCTGGCGGGTGCGCAAGGCGGGAGGCGTGGTGGTCCCCAGGCAGCCGGGCGAGGAGATCCCGGACCGGCCGGAGAGGGTGCCGTTCCTTCCCGACCTGGCGATCCGTGAATTGGCGGTGGGGCTCGTTTTGACCGCCATCATCATGACGCTGGCCATCACGTTACCGCCCGCGCTCGGCCAGCCGGCCAACCCCGGCATGAGCCCGGACCCGGCCAAGGCGCCGTGGTACTTCGTCGGCCTCCAGGAGCTCCTGCTCCACCTGAACCCCGTCATCGCCGTGACGATGGTTCCCTCGCTGCTCCTCCTGGGTCTGGCCCTGATGCCGTACATCTCCTACCGGGAGGACCCGGCCGGCATCCTCGGCGCCTCGCCCGCCGCCAGAAAGGCGGGCGTGTTGGCGGCGGCCGCAGGACTCCTCGGAACCCCGCTTTGGATCATGGCCGATGATCTGGTGTTCCGGCACACCGTGCCACCGGCGTGGGAAGGGTTCCTCATCCTGGCACTCGCCATTCTCTTCGTGGGCGGGGTCCTCTTCGCGCTGCAGCGAACACTCTCCCCCGGACGATCCGGGCTCGTCCAGGCGGCCTTCGTGCTGGGGGCCACCGTCTACCTTGTCCTGACCGTCACGGGCGTCTGGTTCCGGGGGAGTGGAATGGCCCTCTGCTGGCCGTGGAGAAGTTGAGGGATGGGGGAAGCCAAGAACGCCAACGTCGATCCGGCTCCCGCGAGGAATCCTACGGAACGGGGACGCCGCCGGTTCCTCGCCTGGATCTGGTACCTCCTGGGCGGCGCGGCGCTGGCCGAGGCGGCGTGGGTCCTCTCGGACTTCCTCCGCCCCCGGAAGCGGCGAAGCGCCGGTGATGAAGTCGTCATCGTGGCGGGTCCCGTCGACCGGTTCGAGAAGGGCACCGTGACCGCCTTCCAGAACGGCGCCTTCTACCTGGCTCGCCTCCCCGGCGGCGGATTCCTGGCCATGAGCCGCGAGTGCACCCACCTGGGCTGCACCGTGGGGTGGGATGAGAAACAGGGGCACTTCGTCTGCCCATGTCACGCCTCGATCTACGACATCCACGGGCAGGTGCTGGCACCGCCCGCGCCGCGGCCACTCGACCTCTTCGCAGTCCGGATCGAGAACCGTGTGGTCAAGGTGGACACCTCGACCCGGACCCGGCGGACGTCCTTCGACGAGGGGCAGGTGGCCGGCGGATGAGCCCGGAGCAGTCCGTTCCCGCCGGCGATGGTCTTCGAGGCTGGGCGCACGCCGCCACGGCGGCCCTCGCCGCCATCGTGCTCCTGATCCCGCTCTCCGTGGCGATCCAGCGGGTGAGCCGTTCCGGCCAGGGGACGAAGGGGCCATCCGTGACCTTCGTGGGAGCGCAGGCCTGCCGGGAGTGCCACGAGCGCGAGTTCGAGGCGTGGAAGGGTTCCGACCACGACCACGCCATGGCTCCGGCAACGGCGGAGACCGTCCGCGGTGATTTCGGCGACGTCACCTTCGACGACGGCCACGTCAGGGCCCGCTTCTTCACCCGCGGGGGGAGATACCTGGTGGAGACCGCCGGTCCCGACGGAAACCCCCGCGAGTACACCATCGCCTACACCTTCGGCTGGGAACCGCTCCAGCAGTACCTGATCCCCTTCCCCGGCGGGCGGTACCAGTGCCTGACCGTCGCCTGGGATACGGAGTACAAGCGCTGGTTCAACCTCTATCCGGGTCAGGACATCCCTGGGACCGACTGGCTCCACTGGACCCGGGCGGCCCAGAACTGGAACGGGATGTGCGCCGAGTGTCACTCGACCAACCTGAAGAAGGGGTACGAACCCGGGACCCACAACTTCCACACCACCTGGTCCGAGATCGACGTCTCCTGCGAGGCGTGCCACGGACCCGGCTCGGAGCACGTGGCCTGGGCGCGCATCCCCGCCATGGGCCGGCCCCGTGCGGTCAACGCCGGGCTCCCGGTGAAGACCTCCGGCATCTCGTCGCGGCAGCTGGTCGAGCTGTGCGCGCCGTGCCACTCCCGCCGCTCGGAAATCGGCGACTACGACCACACCAATCCGCACCTGCTGGACGCCGTCCTTCCCAGGGTCCTGGAGGAGGGGCTGTACTATCCCGACGGCCAGATCCTATCCGAGGACTACGTCTACGGCTCGTTCCTCCAGAGCAAGATGTACGACCGGGAGGTTCGCTGCCTCGATTGCCACGATCCCCACAGCCTGAAGCTGCACTTTTCGGGCAACCGCCTGTGCGAGCAGTGCCACCGCGCGGAGGACTACGACACGCCCAGCCACCACTTCCACAAGGCCACCTGGGAGGGCAAGCCCAGCCGGGCCGTCCTCTGCACGAGCTGCCACATGCCGGAGCGGGCGTACATGGTGGTGGACATGCGGGCGGACCACAGCATCCGCATCCCACGGCCCGATCTGACCAGGGCCATCGGCGTTCCCAACGCCTGCAGCCAGGAGGGTTGCCACGCCGACAGAGCGCTTTCCTGGGTCTTCGAGGCGTGGGAACGGTGGTACGGCATCGCCGGGAAACCCCACTACGGAACCGTCATCGCCGCCGGGCGGCAGTTCCGTACGGAGGCCGGACCCCAGCTCGCCCGGCTCTCCGGAAACACCCTCTACCCCTCCATCGTCCGGGCCACGGCCCTGACGCTCCTGCGCGGCTACCCCGGCGAGACCAGCACGGAGGCCTTCAACTCCGCCCTGTCCGACGAGGACCCCCTGGTCCGCCACACTGCCGCAAGCAGCGTCAACGTACGGGATCGAAAGCGGCTCGTGGAGCTCCTGGTTCCGCTCCTGTTCGATCCGGTCAAGGGAGTTCGCATGGAGGCCGCAGGACGGCTGGCGGGCACCCCGGAAGAGCTTCTGGCGCCGTACCAGCGCCGGGCGCTTCGGCGCGGTATCCGCGAATACGTCGCCTCCCAGGAACACTCCCTCGACTTCCCCCACGCCAACTTCAACCTGGGAAACCTCTACCAGGCCCTGGGGGATCCGGAACGGGCCGAGGCGTACTACCGCCGTGCGCTGGAGGTCGACGAGATCTTCCTACCGGCCATGAACAACCTCGCCCTCCTGCTCAACTCCCAGGGCCGGAACGAGGAGGCGCAGAAGATCCTCCAGCGGGCCGTGAAGGCCTATCCCGGCAGCGGCGAGACCACCTACTCCCTCGGCCTGCTCCTGGCCGAGATGGAACGATATCCCGAGGCCGAGGAGGCGCTGGCGCGGGCCGCAGAGCTCCTGCCCGGCAACCCGCGGATCCATTACAACCGTGGCCTCCTCCTCCAGCGGATCCTCCGGCCCCGCGAGGCCGAAAAGGAGCTCCTCCACGCCCTCCAGCTGGACCCGGACTCGCCCAACACGCTGCTCGCCCTGGCCGACCTCTACCTGAAGGCCGGCCGCCTCGACAGCGCCCGGGCCGTCACCGACGAGCTCTTGCGCCGTCATCCCGGACACGAGGCGGGCCAGAAGCTCCGCATCATCCTTGGCCGGCTCGGGGGAGGGCGGTGACCGGAACTCCCCGACAGGATCTCCAGCAAGACCATCCAGGAGAAGATCATCCGGGACGACCTCATCTCTGACGTCGGTGCCAAGATCGAGGGCCAACCAACATCGACGCCCACAGGTTCCAGCGCAGGCACCCGGCCCCTCACGGATCCAGACCGGCAGTTGGCGGCGGCGTCAGCCCCATGAACTTCGGTTTTGGTGTACGGGCCCGACGCGAATCGCCGCGGGCGGCGGGAACGACACATCCCAAGGCACCCGAAGCACGCGTCTCCCCCGGACTGTCTCCTCCGTGGGAGCCAATGCTCGCTGGGCGATCCTCAAGAACCTCCTCCTCGGGGTAGGAGAAGTCTCGGCTGCTCCCAAGGTTCCCATGACGGTCAGGGAGACGGGTGCTCGGATCTCCTTTCCTCCCTCGGCCGGCTCCCATTCGAGAACGTCTACTTCCGGTTGAACCACGGCAGTGTGAGGATCACATACCGGGATCACGGCGATGTGTTCAGCGGCAGGTCCGTCTCGAGGTGCCCGGGACCGGCCGTCGCCTTCGACATCGTTTTCTGAGCCCCTCCCGCCGGCCGGCGGGGCGGGGTTCACAGCAGCCAGCCCTTGAACTGTCCCCATGGCCAACCAAGGCCCAGTTGCGGGTACAATGGCCCGGTGCACATTGAGCAGATTGGCCCGTACCGTATCGACGAGCACCTGGGCAGTGGCAGTATGGGCGTCGTCTACCGGGCCTACGACAGCCGCCTCGACCGCCACGTGGCGATCAAGTCCATCCATCCCGGCAAGGAGCTCTCGGAGACCCGGCGTCAGCGGCTCCTCCGGGAGGCCCGCGCCGCCGCCGGTCTCAACCATCCCGCCATCGCCCAGGTCTACGACATCCTCAGCGAGGGCGGCCGTGACTACATCGTCATGGAGTACGTCCAGGGGGTTTCCCTGGCAGCCCTCCTTGGCAAGGGCCCCATGGAGGCCACCAGGGTCCTGGATCTGGGGCGCCAGATCGCCGAGGGGTTGGCTGCAGCCCACGTCCAGGGGATCATCCACCGGGATCTCAAGGCCGAAAACATCCTGGTAACACCGGGTGGCCGGGTCAAGATTCTCGACTTCGGCCTGGCCAAGCGCTTCGAGAGCGGTGCGGACGAGACCAGCCTGACCCAGGACGGCGTCGTCATGGGCACGAGCCGTGCCATGTCCCCCGAGCAGGCCCGGGCCAAGGATCTGGACGCGCGCTCCGATCTGTTTTCGCTTGGTTCGCTGCTTTACGAGATGGCGACGGGAACCCATCCGTTCCAGGGAGCCAGTCCCCTGGACACCATGCAACGGATCGTCCGGCACTACCCGCCGCCGCCGAGTAAGCTCAACTCCGAGACTCCCGAAGAGCTCTCCCTTCTGATCGAACACCTCCTGGAAAAGGACCCCGCCCGGCGGCCCCAGTCCGCTGCCGAGGTGGCCACGACCCTGGAGGCCCTCGAGGGCCTGCTGACGACCCGGACCACCGACGGCGTTCCCCTGACCCAGATTACGGGTTACGTCCAGCGCCGGCGGCGCGCACGGGGCCTCCGGGTGGCCTTCGCCGTCGGCATTCCCCTGCTGATGGTCCTGCTGACCATCGTCTGGTGGCAGATCCACCGGCCGCAGCCGCCCAGGGTTGTCGCCGTGCTCGTTCCGGCGGTCCATTCCGCCGGTTCCGGGGTCGATGCGGATCTTCCGGCCGGCGTCGTGAGAACCACCATCCTGGACACCATCGCCGGTCTCCGGGGCCTGGCCACGCCGTCGACCCTGGAGGTCGACCAGGCTGGGGAGGATCCCAAGGCCATCGCTCGCGCGACGGCCGCCTCGGAGCTGATCGCTTCCAACCTGGCCATGGCGAGCACCACCATCCAGGTCACCCTGCAACGTCTCGACGCCCAGGGCGCCAGGGTCCTGTGGAGCACCAACTTCACCGTCCCTGCGGACGATCCCGCCCTGCTCTCCGACGCCGTCCGGGCCAACCTCCTCCGGGCCTACCCGGACCTGAAACCCCGCCGGAAGGGCCGTGCCCGGCCACCCTCCCCCGAGGCCCTCACCGAGTACATCCGCCTCCATCGGCAGTTGACCACCATGACCCCCGGGATCACGCTGAAACGGCTCTTCAAGGAGTTCGACACACTGCGCCAGGCCAACCCCCGTTTTCTCCTCCCCTATCTTGGTGAGGCCAACGCCGGCCTCTACCAGTACATCGCCGAGCGGGACCCGTCCTACCGGGACCGGGTTCGGGAGCTCCTGACCAGGGCGCGGGAGCTGGCGCCGGAGGACCCGCGAGTGGCCGCCGCCGAGGCGGATCTCGAGCTAACCGCCGGCGATCTGGACGCCGCCGCAGCAGCCGTGACTCGGCTGGAACGGCTGGCACCCGGCTCGCCAGCTGCCCTTCGCTACCGCGCCCGCCTCCTGAGACAGCAGGGGAAGACGGAGGAGGCCATCGTCATCCTGGAGCACATGACGGCAGCGTACCCCTCGGTGACCAGCCTGTGGGAGCTGGCCGAGGCGGAGCTGCACAGCGGGCGCATCGACGTGGCCCGGCGGCACCTGGCCCGGGGCCTCGAGCTCGAGCCGAACAACCGCAAGCTCCTAGCCAAGCTCGCCCAGGTCGAGGTCGTCAACGGCGATCCCCGCGAGGCAGAGCGCCTCTTCCGCGAGCTTGCCACAAGAGAACCCGATCCCCTGAACTTCTCGAATCTCGGTCTAGCCTGCCTTCTCCAGGGGAAAATGGAGCAGGCCCTCGAGGCCTACGAAGCGGCGGACCGGCTGGCCCCCATGGACGCCGTCACGGTCATGAGCATCGCCGATTGCCAACTCTTGCTGGGCGACGAGGCCACCGCGAGGAAGACCTACGAGAGGGCCATGGATCTGGCCGAACCCCTGGCCACCAGCGACCGGGTGACCTACCTCGGGGTTCGTGCCCAGTGCCTGGCCCACCTTGGGAGGGCGCGGGAGGCGATCCAGGCGGTCCAGGAAGAGCTTCAGCTGGCACCCCGGGACCCGACGGCCTATCTCGATGCCGCTCTGGCCTACGCCCTCCTCGGCGACCGGACCACCGCCATCGTCCACGCCGAAAAGGCCGTCGAGCTGGGCATGACTCCACGATGGCTCGAGCTCCCCTTCTTCGAGCCCCTGCGCGGTGACCCTAGCTTCGACGCGCTTCTCGAGCCTGCACGGGCCTCCGAACGCCGGCGCTGAGCCCGGGCCCCACCACCCATCTGGCACCGGCCGGTCTGTGGCGGACGTTCCCGGTCAGGGCATGTTCCGGACCCGTGGATCGAGCACAGCCACCGGCACCCCCTGGGCGTTCTTGATCGTGACGGTGTACTTGTACTCCCCCTCGACCTTGGTGTTGTCCGTTCCCTCGACCACGTGTCCGCTGTCATCCTCCGTCACGGTCTTGAACGGGCTCTCGTCCTTCCAGGTGATCTCGAGACGGTCGCTTTCCAGAGCCGTCTCCAGGACCCACCGGACCGAGTCCGGCCCCTCTGGTCGGTTGAAGTGGAGCTCCACCGGATCGGGCTCACACTTCACCTTTCCATCGCTGTACGAAATCTCGACATCTGCGAAGTTCGCCATGATGTCTCCTCCTTTGTACACTCCGAGAATATCACTTCTCGCCGATGGACCCCGCGGCTGTCAGAACAAGGGCATCCGGGTGGAGGTACTTCCGGGCGGCGGCCGCCACCTCGTCCCGGGAGGTTTCCATCAGCATCCGCGGGTAGGAGCTCAGGGAGCCGATCCCCTCGCCACTGGTCAGGACGGCGACAAGCTCCCGCGCGACACCGCTGTTGGTCGCCAGACCCACCGCGTAGGAACCCGCCTGGGCCTCACGTTGCTCGGCGACCTCCTCCTCCGTCGGTCCCTCCTCCACGTACCGCCGAATGATGTCCCTGCACATCTCCTGCGCCCGCCGCAGGTTCTCCGGTGCCACGCCCAGATACACACCCCAGGGACCGGGAAGGTGCAGGGTGCCGAAGAAGCGGCTGTACACCCCGTAGGTCAGGCCTGCCCGATCCCGGACCTCCACCCCGAGCCGCGAGGTCAGGGTCGACTGCCCCAGGCAGGCGTTGGCCAGTGCGACCGCCGCCTGATCCGGGGCGCCGCGAACGAGGCCGCCCGCATGGCCGAGGAGCACATCGACGTTGGGCCTGTCGGGAATCTCGATGAACTCCTCGCCCGGCTCCGGCGGGAGGGGCGACGGCGCCGCCGGCGGCCGTTCCACACCACCGGCCCAGTCCCCCAGCAGCTCATCGGCAAGGCGGCGAACCTCCGCAGGCCGGACCTGTCCCACAACGGCCAAGACCAGCGAGGCAGGACCGTAGACCGTTCGATGGAAGGCTTCCAGCTCATCCCTCGCGAGGCCCCGTACCTCGGCCTCCCGTTCCTCCACCGTTCGGCGCCTGTGGGGGTGTCCCACCGGGTAGAGCCTCCGGGTCAAGGCGCCAAAGGCGTTGGGAAAGGTCTCCTGCCGCTCCCGGGCCAGGAGACCGAGGGCGCGGGTCCGCAGCTTCTCCAGCTCCTCCTCTGGGAAGACCGGTTCCCGGAGCACCTCGGCCAGGAGACGGGCCAGGCGGGGCAATTCCTCGGCGAGCCCCTGGGCCGAGAAGCTGACCAGGGTCGGGGAGCTCGTGGGGGCCTCGACGTTGAGCTCGAGGCCGTGGTCCTCCAGCTCCCGGGCCAGCTCCATCCGCGTATGCCGGGCCGTGCCACGGTCCAGCATGGCGGCTGTAACGGCCGGGAGCGAAGCCCTGCCATGGGGCTCCAGGGCCCGGCCCGCCAGCATCGACCCCGCCACGGTCACGGTCGGCGCGTGGGGGTTTTCCAGGACGGCGATGGTGACACCGTTGTCCATCCGCTCCACGGCGACCCGCTCGGCGAGGGGCGCCCTGAGCCAACAGGGGTGAGGCGATGCCTCCGCGCCAGTCACACCGCCGCCGCCGGCTCCCTCCGGGATGAAACGGCCCACCGTCAGGTTGTGATCCCTGAGGTACGTGGCGCAGACCCGGCGGACGTCCTCGGAGCCCACGGCTTCCACCAGGCCGAGCTCCCGAACGAAGCGCCGCCAGTCGCCCACCGCCACCGACTCCGTCAGCGCCGAGACCATGGTCGCCGGCGACTCCCGGTGGAAGGCCAGGTCCGTCCGGACCTGGACCCGCGCCCGGAAGAGCTCATCCTCGGCAAGGGGCACCTCAGCCAGGCCCGCCACCTCCCCGCGGATCAGTTCCTCCACCTCATCGTGATCCGTACCGGGAGCGAGGGTGGCGAAGACCTGGAACAACCCGGGATCGTGGAGCTCCCAGGCAAAGGCGTGGACGCCGAGGCAGAGGTTGGTCTCCACCAGTTTCCGGTGAAGCCGGGAGGTCACACCCTCGGCCAGGACCTGGGCCAGGACCGAGAGGGCGGGGATGTCCGGGTGCAAACCCTCCGGAATGTGCCAGGAAAGGGCCAGCCAGCCGACCTCGCCCGCCCTGTGCAGCTCGAAGCGGCGCTCCCCGCGCTGCTTGCTCTCCCGGGTGGGGATCCGGGGAAGGGGATCCGGGCCGGCGGAGATATGCCCGAAGTGCCGGTGAACGCCGGCCAGGACCGCGGCCTCGTCCACGTCGCCGACAACGATGACGGTGGCGTTGCCCGGATGGTAGAAGGTGTCGTAGAACTCCCGCAAAACCGGCTGGGAGATCTCCTCGACGTCGGAACGCCAGCCAATGGTCGGATGGTGGTAGGGGTGCTCCAGGTAGGCGTGGGCGAAGGATTCCTTGATGAGGAGGTCGAAGGGGTTGTTCTCGCCACGCTCGAGCTCGTTGAGGACCACCGTCCGCTCGCTCTCCAGATCGCTCTCCCGGAGAAGAGTCCCCCGCATCCGGTCGGCCTCGACCTCCATGGCCAGGTCCAGGCGTTCCACGGGTACCGTCTCGTAGTAGTTGGTCCGGTCCAGCCAGGTGCTGGCGTTGAAGGATGCGCCCACTCGCTGGAGCACCCGGGCAATCTCCGTGCCCCTGTCCCGGTTGAACCGCTCCGTCCCCTTGAACATCAGGTGTTCCAGCAGGTGGGTGGCGCCCGTCCGTCCCGTCACTTCGTCCCGGGAGCCAACCCGGTAGACCACACAGAAGCTCGCCACCGGCGCCACCGGAGTCGCACAGGTCAGCACCGTCAGCCCGTTGCCCGGATGCCGCCACTCCGTGAAGCCGTCGAGACTCTCCACCCGCGCGAAAGGATGACCCATTGAACCTCCAACCGCGGCAACCCAGCCGGATCATGGCCGCACCGCGTATTCTACCCTGCGGAAGGCGCCCGTTGGCCGATTCTCGAAAAGGGGGAGAGAGGATAGGGGAAGAACGGGAGAAGTTCGCGCTTGCTGGCACGTGCCAACCTTTGGGTTTCGCCAGAGCTCGCTCCAGTTGACCAGAACCTGCCGGGCGAAACGTCATTGGATGGCACTGCGCGGGAGTGGCGTCAGCACCAGATGTCGGCCACGGAGACGGGAGACCGGAGCTCGCCGATTCAACCCCCGAATCGAGCGCATCTCCCCTTGCCCAGGTGGGGGGCTGCCGCTACACTTGGCCCTCCGAGCCGAAAGGGAGATCCCCATGCGAATGACCAGGATGATCGCCGTGTTGTTGCTCTCGGGCCTGTCCGCCCCACCGTTGGCCCTGGCCCGGGCTGGAAACGAGGATGCGACCATGAAGCAGACCAAGGAAGACACCACGTACCGCTGGAACCTGACCGAGATTTACCCGGACACCACAGCCTGGAAGGCGGATCTGGACACGGTTCAGTCCCGCATGGACGAGCTGGACGCCTGCAAAGGCTCCCTGGGGAAAGATGCCAAGGCGCTGAAGTCCTGTCTCGATACCTACTTCAGCATCATGAAGGAGCTGCGGCGGGTCGGCGCCTACGCCTCCATGCTCTCCGATGAGAACACCCGCGACCCCAAGGCGCTGGAGATGCGACAGACGGCCTCCATGCTGGGAACTCGCTTCTCCCAGCGGACCAGCTTTCTCCGGCCGGAGATCCTGGCCATCGGCCAACCGCGGATCATCCGCTTCCTCGTCGACGAGCCCGGTCTCTCCCAGTACCGCCACTTCCTCGAGGACATCCTCCGCGGCAAACCCCATACCCTGGGCGCCGAGGCCGAGTCCGTCCTGGCCACCGCGGGGCTCATGGCCGACGCTCCCTCCTCCACCTACTCGATCCTGACCAACGCCGAGATCCCTTGGCCGACCATCACCCTCTCCGACGGCACCAAGGCCCGGCTCGACCAGGCGGGCTACACGCGCTGGCGGGCCAGCGCCAACCGGGAGGACCGCAAGAAGGTCTTCGAAGCCTTCTGGGACACCTGGCACCGCTACGAGCGCACCTGCGGCGTCACCCTCTACTCCCAGATGAAGCGGGACTTCTTCTACGCCCAGGCCAGGAAGTACCCCTCCTGTCTGGCGGCGGCCCTCGACGGGGACAACATCCCCGAGGCCGTCTACCGCACCCTGATCGAGGAAACCAACGCCAACCTCGACACCCTCCACCGCTACTTCAAGCTGCGCGGCCGCATGCTGGACATCAAGGAGCTGCGCTACTACGACATCTACCCGCCCCTGGTGGAGGCCCACATCCCATTCCCCATCGAAAAGGGTGAGGCCCTGGTCCTCGAGGCCATCCGACCCCTGGGGGAGGATTACGTGGCCACCGTCAAAAAGGGCTTCGGAAACCGGTGGATGGATGCCTTCCCACGGCCGGGCAAGCGTTCCGGCGCATACTCCTCGGGCTCCGTCTACGATGTCCATCCCTACGTCCTGATGAACTACAACGACGACTACGAGTCCGTCGCCACCATGGCCCACGAGTGGGGGCACACCATGCACTCCTACCTGGCCAACGCCTCCCAGCCCTACCCGACGGCCGACTACTCCATCTTCGTCGCCGAGGTCGCCTCGACCTTCAACGAGGCCCTGCTCCTCGACCACATGTTGAAGACCGCCGCCAACGATACGGAGCGCCTCTACTACCTGGGATCGGCCCTGGAAGGCCTTCGGGGAACCTTCTTCCGCCAGGCCATGTTCGCCGAGTTCGAGCTCAAGATCCACGAGCTCGTCGAGAGGGGCGAGGCCCTCTCCGGTCGCCGCTTCTCCGAGATCTACGGGGATCTGCTCCGGCGCTACCACGGCGACGAACAGGGCATCCTGAAAATCGACGATGCCTTCACCGTGGAGTGGGCCTACATCCCACATTTCTACTATGACTTCTACGTCTACCAGTACGCCACGTCCCTCGCCGCCTCATCCCTCTTCGCCGAGGAGGTCCTGAAGGGCACTCCCGGCGCCCGGGACCGCTTCCTGGGGGTCCTCAAGGCCGGCGGTTCCCGCTACCCCTACGAGCTCCTCAAGGAGGCCGGCGTCGACCTGGCCACACCGGCGCCCTACAAGGCCCTCGCCAAGAGGATGAACACCATCATGGACGAGATCGAGGCGATCCTGGACCGCCAGAAGAGGCAGTAGCCTCGACGCCCCGCTCCAGCCAGACCCACGGCAGGGGCCGCCGGCTCCACGGGTCCCACAGGATCCCCCACTCTCCGGAGCCCACGCAGCGGTAGAGGGCAGCCAGCCGGGGTGCGCTGGGCCCCACCACGAGGATTGGCGGCTCCAGGCCGGAGATCATCTCGACAACCGGGGCGGCCTGACAGCGGCCCTCTCCCTTCGACGATTCCTCCATGTGGACCCCCGGGGGTTCCGCGGAGTCCCCAAGGTTGTATCCCCGAGCTTCCGGGGCCGCGAAGGCGTAGGAGCGATAATCGAACTTCTCCGCCTGCGGAAAGAGGTTGACGATGCTCCGCGTTCCCCCGTGGGCCTCCAGGAGACGGACGATCCTGTCCCGCCTCCGTCCGTGCCGCTGCTGAGGAAAGTGCACGAAGTAGTCCTCGACGTTCCAGGCCCAGGAACCGGCCAGCAGGAGTGCCACGACAGCGGTCATCAGGACCTGCCACGAAGCTCCCCGACGGCGCAGGAGGACCAGGGCCTCGAATCCCGCCGCCACCACCATGGCCACGGCGGGCACCATGATGGAGAGGCGCGGCGAAAAGGGCGGGTCGATGGTCAGGATACCGCCGGCCACAACGGTTCCCCCAATCCACAGGAGCGGCAGCCACGGCTCGGACTCCCGCCATCTGCAGAGGAGCACGAGCATCCCGAGGGCGAAAGGGAGCCACAGGTACGGGTCCAGAAAGGGTGCCTCTCGCCCGTACTGGACGGCCGCGTCGGGCCCCCGGAAGAGGAAGCCGCCGATCCGGCGCAGCTGGTATGACAGGACCGCGGGGACCGTCGCTTTGCCCCCGATGACATCCTCCACATGATCCCGCACGAGAGGGCTGAAGACGAACACGTCCCGGGTCCTGAGGTTGAAGGCCCCTGGATGCTCGAGGTAATGGGGGATCAGCGGCGCAAACACGGCGGCCGCCACGACAAGCGCCGCCCCCAGCCCGGTCGCCGCACGGCGCCGATCCTCCGGCCGGAGCAGGGCCCATGCCAGCACCCACCCCACGAAGATCAACGGCAGCAGGCGGGCCGAGTAGTAGGTCTGAAGCGCCACGCCGAGGACCAGCCCCGAGGCCACGAACCAGCCGATCCTCCGGCTCCGGAGGCCGGCGGCCAGGAAGGCAAGGGCCCACGTTCCAAGGGCGACGGCCTGGATGTAGTGGTGCGCGCTGCGGCTCAGCTCCAGGTGCCAGTGCCATGGAACGAGCACGGCCAGGGCCAGCATGGCGGGGCGCCTCCCGAAGAGTATCCGGGCCAGCCACCAGGCCCCCAGCAGGGAAAGCATTCCCAGGACCACCGAGCCCAGGCGGCCACCCATCAGCTCGTTGCCGAAAACGCGCAGCCAGACGCCGTTGAGAGCCAGCCCCAGGTAGGGACAGGCGTACCAGCCCGTTGTGAAGAGACCGGGCGGGTTGGACCCCAGGAAGAGCCGACCCTCGAGCAGGACGGAGACCTCGTCGTTGTGGATGAAGACGGGAATCCAATACAGGGCAACCCTGCGGAGGAGGAGGCCCACGGCCAGCAATCCGGTTACGGCCAAGCCTTCGGCCAACGTCAGCCTGTCTGGTTGGCGGGTCGTCACCCCTTCCCTCCCGGATCACCGTACCGGACCACAGCTCTCCCCCGACCGCCCATGATCCAACTCTACCAGGGCAGAGGCGTGGCAACGGCTCCCTGGCCGTTGGGAGTCAACAGCTTCGCCTCGACCTTCGTGATCCGGTCGACGACGACCGCCGGCCGCTGGAGGAAACCGTCGTGGAAGGTCTGGCCCCGGACCAGCTTGATGAACCGCGTGGTCGAGACGTCGCCAGGCGTTCCGGCGGCGAGGTAATGGAAGATCAGTTGCACCCGCGCGTCACACCCCTTGGGCTCGGCACAGATCAGATGATACCCCCACCCCGTGAACCCCTTCTGCGGCACCACCCGCAACTCCCGGATGCCCAGTCTCATTGCGGGGCAGTCGACCGCCACGCTGTCGACGCGAAGGCCCCGATCAAGATCCCGCTTCGGACGTGGGTTTCGGAAGAGCAACAGCATGGCCAAGCCGGCCGCGACGAGCACCAGTATGCACGCCCCGACCAGAAGGCCCTTCCTCGGCCTGGCCACGGTTCCCGCCACGAATCAGTAGGGCAGGGGTGTGGGCGCCGGTTCCGCTCCGCCGCCATGCTTGTAGGCGGGCGCTCCGCCCCATTGCATGGCGGGCGGACGGCTCCCGCCGCCTGGAGTTGCCTGGGCCGTGCCGGGCCTCGAGGAGACGCCCGGCGGCGGAGGCGCCGTGCCGGCACGGCCGGAGGCGGATCCCCCCTGGCCCCCGGTCTCGCCCGTCTTGGAGGTTGCCGGCGCCTTTTCCCGCTGCATCCAGAAGACCCGAACGCGGAGCAGGGGCCGGACAGACGCCGTGAAGACATGGGAGAACTTCCCGCTCTTGCCGGGATCCAGGGATCCCGCGACGGGAAGCTCGGCCTCCCCGAGAACCTTGGAGTCCGGTCCGACGGCCTGAACGAGAACTCGCACATCCATGACCGGCTGGCCCATGCGGTTGACCACCTGGCCCGACGCCAGCCACTTGCCCGGCTCTCCGGCCGGGTCGACCTTGACGCCTTGGACGACCACCTGGCCGCCCTCCTTGTGGTCAGCGAGGGGCTTTTTCTCCTCTTGCTCGGCGGCCCGGGGCGCACCGGCTTCCACGTGTGAAACGTCCTGATCGGTGATCCTCAGCGCCGCCTTCCCCTGCCCGGCCGCCATGGCACCGGCGAAGGCGTTGGTGGGAGGAGCGGGCTTCGCCTCCGGGGCGGGCTCGGCCGCCTTCTCCGCAGCCTTCATGGCCTCGAGGTTGACGTCTCCCAGGTCGTAGGCCACCTGGGTCCCGTTGTCCAGGCGCACCAGCACATAGGAGCCCTGGACCTTGTAGGAGGCCGCATGGATCACCGTGCCGTCCTTGAGCAGCACATCCACCGCCATGGCGCTGCCGGCCAAGGCCAGTCCCCCAAAAAACACCAGGGTCACTACGAGCATCCTTCGCATGGTACCCCTCATTCCTGCCGCCAGTTGGTCACCCGGTGGAAGCGGTGCTGGCCAAAGGTGATGGCCGTGCCACCGACGTCCATATGGGTCCACCAGGAGATGGTCGTATCGCCGACGGTGAAGGAGGTGCCTCCACCGATCAGGCCACCTTCGGTCTCGGTACCGCGGTCGTCCTCTACCGGGTTCACATTGTTATAGTACACCTGATAGAGCCGTCCCTGACCTCCGGCCTCGCACATTCCCTGACTGGCGCCCGGAGGTGTCGCCTCGAAGGTGGCGAACTGGACCTTCTCCTGGGCGATGATGGCATCGGTCGTCACCTTCTCGTTGGGACGGAAGCGGAGGTACCAGCCGTAGGTACCACCCGAGGGATTGAAGAAGTTCGTGTCGCCGCCGACGGTGGGAGCGTCGTAGTCGACCCCCTGCAGGTCCGTCTCGTCACGGGTCATGTCGTCCACGTCCATGACAAAGTAGAAGCGGTTCCGGACCCCGTCCATCTTGCCCACCTGCGCACGATTCCCCGAGCCGATGGCGATACCCCAGGTGTAGGTCCCGCCGTCGAAGGAAACCGGTACCAGCTTGGGCGTCATGAAGAACTTGGCGGGGGTCAGCCCGGTGACGTTGCCACCCGCGTCCACGACCTCAAGTGTATCGAACTCGAAAATCTTGGTCAGCGTCCAGGCGGATGTATCGTAGCTGCCCCCTCCGCTGTCGATGATCGAGCCGGTCACGTCGAGACGCCACAGGCCGCCGCTCGAGTCCCCGAAGTAGATCCGGTCGGCGAATCCGTCGTCATCCTGATCGAGGATGGCGAGGCCACCGGGAACCGGGGCGCCGATGTTGGCCTTGTAGACGACGGTACCTGTGGCCACATCCAGACCGTACAGGAATCTGCCCGTAAGGTCCGTCGGGTCCGCCGGGCGAACGGAATTGCCACCGCCGAAGAAGGCGATGTAGGCGTCGTCGGTGACGCCTCCCCCGCCCTGCATCTTGACCCGCGCGACCACCGGCGTCGACCAGGTCAGGCCGAGGTCCGGCGAGCCGTCGCCATCGGCGTCGGTGTCCTTGTCCGCAGTGAACTCCCACAGTGGCTGGGGGTACTCACCGCTGCAACCCGGACCACCGTCGATGCAGCCCGGCAAAACCGAAAGCTGCGGAATGCCGCCGGAGACCGGGTCGGGCTGTGTCACGTCGAGGGCCGTCACACCCCGTCCCCCACGGCGCAACCCGAAGAGCACGACGGTGCGCCACTCCCTGTTGCTTCCACCCGTGGGATCGATGTAGACGTCGGCGGCGGTCACGGGACCGTCCACGGAGTACACCTGCTCGGTGCCGAATGTCATGGTCTTCAGGACACTGGGCTTGGTCTGGGGATCGACCACGGCATGCGGAACGTAGGCGAAGAGCTCCACGCCGGTTCCCAGATCGAAGGTATCGTCCCACGTTCCACCGTCGTCCCGATCGAAGAAGCCCGCATCGAAAGCGTGGAACAGCCCGTCGTTGGAACCGACGAAAGCCACACGACGACGGCGCTGCGCGGGAGACATGAAGTCCGTGAAGTAGTCGTGAACGTTGTTGAGATAGTACCGGAAGTTGTTGGGCGGTCCGACAACGGCCGGCTTGGAGTGGAAGATGTCACCCAGCGGGCTCGACCGCGTGGCCGCCGCCCCGTCGACGAAATCGACGATCTGGGTGGCGTCGGCGTCGAGGGCGACGCCGGTCCACGTCTTGAACTCGGCCAGCAAGGTGCCGTCGGTCTTGATGTTGGGGAAGGGAGTGCGGCTCTTCCACTGCCCGCCAGAGTCGCGGGAGTAGAAAATCTCCCTGTTCCCGCCGGCGATCTGGCTGGAGATCTGGGCCGCAGCGTCCCATTCGGCCTGGTCCGTGTCGATCTGCCGGCCGATGACGTTCCCATCCTGGTCGAGGATGTCCTTCATGGGCGGTGTCGGATTGGACGGGTTGATCCGGAAGGCGTAGTAGTGCCCCTCCCAGACGGAGCTGCCGTTCCTCGGAACGAAGACGGGAAGGGTCAGCAGGAACTCGTTGCTGAAGCTGGAGCCCAGGGCCGCCGGCTCCGGCGAGACCGTCACCGGCAGGAAGGAGCGATCCTCCTCCGACATCAGGTTGATGACGTTGGCGATGGCCGCAGCCAGCTCGGTGGCGTTGTTTGCCGTGTAGAACTGCCCGCCCGTCTGGGTGCTCATGCACTTGAGGGGCGAACTCTGGTCGACGTTGGCCGAAAAGCCAATGGTCAGGATGGGGACCGGCTCCAGGCCGGCGCCCGGATTCTGGAAGCTCTCGCTGCTTGCCAGCCACTGGCAGACGGCCGGCGTCTCACCGGCGTTGACCATGTCGCAGCTCTCCTCGCCGTCCGTGATGAAGATGACGTACCAGTTGCGGCAATGGGAAAGCGGGTCGGCCGCATCACTCCACGGCCCCCCTGGACCGCGCGTCGCCTTGTACCAGTCGTAGGCCGATTGGAGGGTCTGGTTGATGGGCGTCTGGCCCCAGTACATCAGGGGAATCGGGTTGTCGGAATCGAAGTTGTCCCCAAAAGTGAACATGTCCGACGCCGTCTTGGAGGTGGAGACCCGTTCCAGATAGGCCTTGATCTCGTCGCTGTTGGAGCCGGCGGGCATGGTCGGGTCGGGTAGGTCAGCCAGCAGCTGCCACGGGCCGCAGAGATCGTCCCGCCCCTTGAACGAGCCGTCAAGGGCGAGGAGCGTTCCATCGGCCAGAACCGAGTCGAAGAGCAGCTTGAATGGAATGGTATCCGTCGCCGTCTCGCTCCCCGTTGGCCAGCTGGTATCCCAGCTGGTCCACGGTGTGCAGATGCTGCAGTCGGGGCCCCAGGAGGAGATGACGAGGTTGTCCCAGCGTCCCTCGCCAACCCACCACTGGTTGGGGCTGCCGTGCCAGAAACCGGCGCCTCCAGGCGTCAGCACCGGATTGGGCTCCGTCCACTCCGTGATGGTGCACCAGGCGGTCTCGGGATCGGAGCCGTCGTAGCCGCAACCCGCGTAGCACCCCGAGGTGCACCAGGTGCTCCCGAATGTCTCCTTCCGGACCTGCACCCGGAGGTTGCCGCAGAACCAGTCCAGCCGGAGGCGATAGCAACGCCACGCGTACATGGAATCAAGGTCGTTGTCCCCTTCCACAAGGACCACCTGGTCGCTACCCACCACCGTGTTGATGTCGTTCTCACGCCGGATCAGGTACCACTGGGCCCGGTTCCCGGGGCCCGGGGCGGCGCCGTCGTCGGCGAAGTTGTCGATGACGAAGAAGTAGCCGGCGTCCGGGTAGCCGTCCGCGTTGCTGTCCGGCTGAAGTCCCCAGGCGAACCCCATCTGACCCACGCTGGAGCTGTAGAGGTCGAACTCCATGCGGATGTTCGTCCAGTCCGTCGGGTTGTAGCCGGCGTTGCCGGGGAGGGAGCTGGAGATCAGCAGACCCGTCGGCGCCACTGACGTGGCCCCGGTTTCCTTGAGGTGGGTGTTCCAGTGCCCGCTGGCGTAACACCAGACGTTATCGGTGCTGGACGACCACGCCCCGCTGCCCGAGGGGAAAACCGCCCAGACGGACGAGTCAATTCCGGTGGAGAAGTCCTCCGTGAAGACCGGCGTCGGAGAGGTCGCGGGAAAGACGGTCTGGGCCCGGGCCGCCCGAGGGAGCCCGGAAGCTACGAGGGCCACCGCGGCCATCCACAGGATGCCGCGTGCTCCCCAGGACCGCCGGCGGGGGGCCGCCGTGCTCTCACTACGGTGAGGTCGGTTGGTGAAGCTCATGCGGTTCTCCTCCCCTAGAACGGCAACGGTGTGTTCGTCGGCGTCGGCGTCGGCGTCGGCGTCGGCGACGGTGTGAAGGTCGGCGTCGGCGTCTTGGTCGGCGTCGGCGTGCTGGTCGCTGTCGGCGTGCGCGTCGGCGTGCGCGTAGGCGTCGGTGTCATTGTCGGAGTCGGTGTCCGGGTCGGCGTCCTCGTGTTCGTCGGCGTCGGCGTCCCCGTCGGCGTGTACGTCGGCGTGCGGGTCCGGGGCGGTGGCGGCGTCGGCGGCGTGGTGGGCGGGGGCCGGGTCGGGGTCGGCGGCGTGGTGCGGGGCGGCGGGCGCGTCGTGAGCGGGGGGGGTGGAGTGCGTGGTGTAGTCGGCGTGCGGGTCGGGGCCGGGCTGGGTGGGAGG
>CAZXNA010000050.1:0-22385 GCA_964641295.1 uncultured Thermoanaerobaculia bacterium | reverse complement strand
CCCCATCCCCGTCTTCTGGTGCACGCACTCTCCAGTGCTCTCCCTCACCCCAGCTTCCGAACTCCTCCCCTTTCTCCTTGACGCGGCCGGTAATGTACGGGACCATCGGCACATGGATGTGGAGGACACCGGGCAGCGGCCCACGAGAACCGAAACGGTCTTCTTCTGGATCGTGCTGGCCATGGCCTTCCTCTTCGTCCTGAGGATCCTGGAGCCCTTCGGTGCCGTCATCCTCATCGCCCTGGTGACGGCGGGATTGACCCGGGGGTTCTTTCTTCGGCTCAAGGCGCTCTTCCGGGGCCACGGAACTCCGGCGGCGCTGATCATCTGTTTGGGGCTGATGGCCTCGGTCATCGTGCCCATGGTGGCGACGGTTCAGGCGGTTTCCGGCGAGGCCCTGGGCTTCTACCAGATGACGACGGTCCAGGTTTCCGAGCGGGGTCTCCTGGAGATCCTGGAACGGCACGAGGAGTCCTTCGACAGGATCAACGTGCTCCTTGAGCCCTTCGGCGTGCGGCTGAGCCCCCAGGAGCTCTACAACAGCCTGGCCAGCGCAAGCGTGAAACTTGGCGGTTTCTTCTACCGGCAAGGTGTCTCACTGGCCAAGGGGCTGGCGCGGCTTGTCTTCGCCTTTTTTTTCTGGTTGCTGATCCTTTTCTACATGCTCGTCGACGGTGATCGTCTCCGAAGCTGGCTGGAACTCGTTCTCCCCATCAGCGCCGCGCACCAGCGCCTGGTCTCCCAGCGGTTCACGGCCATGGCCGGCTCCATCCTGGTGGGCAACGGCGTTGCCGGGCTGATCCAGGGGTTGACGGGAGGCATTGTCTTCGCATCGGCGGGGGTGCCGGGACCGGTTCTGTGGGGCGTCGTCATGGCCGTGCTGGCCTTCATCCCCATCATCGGCATCTCCCTGGTTTACATCCCCGTCTCGGCCATCCTCCTGCTGAGTGGCGAGACCCACCGGGCCCTGGCCGTGTTCGTCCCCCTGCTCGTGGTGGCGACCATCGTCGAGTACTGGCTGAAACCGATGCTGGTCGGACGGCGCATGCAGATGCACACTCTGCTGGTCTTCCTCTCCATCCTTGGTGGTCTCGACGCCTTCGGCCCCTCCGGCCTCGTCGTGGGGCCCCTGATGATGACCGGTTTCCTGACGCTGGTGGAGCTCTACTGCGGCCACTACCACCCCGTGTGCCCCGATCCGGGTGGCGGTGAGGAGGAGCATCCCGAGGTCGCCGCAACCCCCGTGGCGGCGAAACCGGACGATGTCTGATGTGCCTCCTCGCCCCATGCCTCGACTGTTCGAAGCTCTGCAGGGATAGGTGGTCAAGAGTTCGTCGGCGGGTCGAAGCAAGATGAAAGGGGCCACATGGTTGATGTGACCCCTGGAGCAGCCGAAGGATGCCGTCTTACAGGCCGAGCGCCTCTTCCGGCGGAGTGAAGGTCTTCCCCTGGCTGTCGGCGACGGCCTTGCAGGTCAGTTTGCCGTCGTGGGTGTTGAGACCATCCCGCAGGTGGGGGATTTCCCTGAGAGCGTCCAGACCCTTGTCGGCCAAGGCCAGGGCGTAGGGGATCGTCGCGTTGTTGAGGGCGAAGGTCGAGGTGCGCGGCACGGCGCCGGGCATGTTGGCCACACAGTAGTGGATGACGCCGTCCACCTCGAAGGTGGGATCCGAATGCGTGGTCGGATGGGTGGTCTCCACGCAACCTCCCTGGTCCACGGCCACGTCGACGATGACGCTGCGCGGCTTCATCTTGGCGATCATGTCCCGGGTGACCAGCTTGGGCGCCGAGGCGCCGGGCAGAAGAACTCCGCCCACCAGCAGGTCCGCGCGGGCCGTCAGGATCTCCAGGTTGTGCCGGTTGGAGGCGATGGTGGTCACATGCCCGTGGAAGATGTCATCCAGGTAGCGCATCCGCTCCAGGTTGGTCTCCAGGATGGAAACGCGGGCGCCGAGGCCCAGGGCCATCTTGGCCGCATTGACGCCGACGACGCCGCCGCCGATGATGACCACATCGGCGGGTGGGACCCCGGGAACACCGCCGAGAAGCACGCCGCGACCGCCGTTGGGACGCTGCAGGAAGTAGGCGCCCACCTGGATCGCGAGGCGGCCGGCGACCTCGGACATGGGGGTCAGGAGGGGGAGGTGACCGTTGGGATCGGTGACGGTCTCGTAGGCGATTCCGGTCACCTTGCGCTCGAGTAGCACGTCGGTCAGGTGCGGCTCGGGCGCGAGATGCAAGTAGGTGTAGAGGATCTGCCCGGGACGCATTCGCTCGTACTCGGGCCCCACGGGCTCCTTGACCTTGACAATCATGTCGGCCGCGGCCCAGACCTCGTCGGCCGACTGGAGGATCGTGGCGCCGGCGAAGCGGTACTCCTCGTCCTCGATTCCGGAGCCGACGCCCGCGTTCTTCTCGACGAACACCTTGTGCCCCGCATCCGTCAACGCCCGTACGCCGGCCGGGATCATCCCGACGCGGTACTCGTTATCCTTGATCTCTTTCGGGATTCCGATGCGCATTCTGACCTCCATGGGGTGAGCCGCGCCCCGGGGAGCAGCTCGGAACGTTCGGACCGGGCCATCCTAGCCGGTGGTTCACCGGGGGTCAACGCTGGTGGTGGGAGTCGACGAGCCTCAGCAGGAGGAGCTCGGCTCTCCGCAGGCCGGGATCTATTTCCCCTTGCGGTTGGCGGAGGCCGGCCCGTTTTTGGCCGGCTTCGATTCCGGCCCTTTCCCAAGGGCCTCCGCCGGTCCGGCCGTCGCCTTCTTTTCGGGGGCGGCCATGCGAACCTCGCCCTCGAAGGTGGCGCCTTCCTGGATCTGGATGCGGGGGGCCGTGATGTTTCCCGTCAAGGTGGCCGACGGCTGGAGCTCGATGCGCTCGTCGGCGCTGACGTTGCCCGTGACGCTCCCGGCGATGACGACGACCTTGGCATGCAGGTTCGCCTCGACCTTTCCCTGCTCGGCAACGACCAGACGGCCCGTCGCATCGACGGCTCCGGCGAACTGGCCCTCGATCAGCATGTCGGCCGATCCCGTCAAGGTCCCCTCGAAGCGGGCGCCACGGCCGATCAGCGTGGTCTCGCCAGAGGTGTGTGGGGTGGCGGACGGAGATTTCGGGGTTTGTTGGGGGGTCGGCTGGAAGGCACCCGGCTTGCGATCGTCTTTCCCGAAGAGGCCCATGACACGCTCCCGGCGTCGGAGATCGTTGGGATGGAGCGGGCAACGGGATTCGAACCCGCGACTTTCAGCTTGGGAAGCTGACACTCTACCAGCTGAGTTATGCCCGCCCAAGCGGAACGGTAATCTAGCACACCTCGCCCATGGGAGCAACGGCCGCTGGAATCGATGGTCCAGGATATACTCAGTGCGAAGGGAGTCGTCCATGGAAATACCCGGTAAGGTCTCGTTGTACTGCCCGTTGGTCGATGCCAAGGGGACTACGGCCACCCTGGTGTCCATTTCCAGCGATGGGCACTACCACCTCCAGGTGACGGTCAAGGGGAGAGTCCATACCATGTTCGTTCCCATCGCCCAGGCGGCGCTCCTGTTCATGGAGCCCGAGCCGGAGGTCGAGGAGGGCCTCGAGATCGAGCGCTGAGCGGGGTCGCCCAGGCTGCTGCCTGCGCCGGGGAATCGCGAAGGGAACGTGGGCGGTGCCGGCGAACCGGTCGTGTCGAGGCTGGGCGGCGGCCGGGCGCCGGGTGGAAGAGCCCAAGGTTCCGCGGCTGTTCCGGACCACCCAATCGGTAGCAGTTCCCTCCTCTCCGGGGAATGGGAACGACTCCTGCAGGCGTTACCATTGACGTGAACGCCACGAACGATATCGCGCAACTCCTGGGTTCCCTGGCGCCGATGGTTCTGGAAGACCTCGGTGTGGCGGCCCTGGTCATCGACCGGGATCGGATGATCCGCTGGATCAGCCCGGGCGCCGTCCGGCTGCTGGGCTTTCATCCGGAAGAGATTGTCGGAAAGCGGTGCCGCCTGACGACGCGAGGAGACGACTGTGAGAACGCCTGCCCATTGACGGCCATCCTGCGAACGGGAGAGAACGTGGTGCGCGGTTTCCCCGCCGTCTACCGGCGCTCCGACGGGAGAGCTCTGCCGGTTTCCGTCAACCTCTACGTCGTTCGCAACGGCGCTGGTGAGATGACGGCGGCCGTCGAGATCCTCGAGCTCCGGGGGGCAGCAATGGGTTTCTACCTGGAGGGGTCGAGCCATGTTGCAGCGATGTTGAGAGGCCAGGTGGGTCGTCTGGCCGAGAACCACCGGGACGTGGTGCTCCTCGGAGAAGGGCCCGCGTGCAGAAGTGTGGCCATGGCACTCCACCGGCAGGCTGGCCTTCCCGATTCGCTGTTTCACAGTTGGGAACCGGAGAGCTCGGCCGTGCCCGCCTGGCCGCCAGGGACCCTGTACGTGGAGACGGAGAGCCGGCCAACGGAGCTCCTGCCCTCGGTGCCCTCGGGCTGGCGTGTGATCGCAGGAGCACGGGAGCCGGAAAGTGCCGACGGCATCGTCCGGAACGGGTTCGAGACCCTGGAGCTGCCGGCCTTGAGGGCGCGTATGGACGACCTGCCGGACATGCTGACCGCCTGGGTCTGCGAGATGGACGGAACGGCATCCATGGACCCTGGCGCAGCAATCGCTCTGGCAAGGTGGGCGGTGGATCGGGGCCTCGAGGAGGTGGAGCTGGTTCTGGCTGCAGCCGTCGCCCGCCATCCTGGCCGGCTCCGGGAGGAGCACCTGACGCTGGGATCACAGATTGGCGATCATCTTGAGCGGCTCCTGGACGACGAGGAGCCCCTCAAGGCCATGGAACGCTGCGTCCTCGAGGAAACCCTCCGCCGCTGCGGCTGGAAAGTCCAGGAGGCGGCCGACCGGCTGGGGATCTCCCGCGTCACCCTCTGGCGCCGCATGAAGGAGTACGGCATCGAGCGCCGGGGCGACGGCTGAACCCACCACAGGAGGCTGATGGGGACGACGTTCTCCGCCGGCTCGAGACCTCGTGGCGGAAGGATCGTCTACCATCGGGCCATGGAGCCCATTGGCAGCGAAACCGTGCAGCAGCCGGAGACCGGACGGCCCCGTGGTCCCGCCATGTTGCTCCTGCTCGGTATCCTGCTCGTGATGATCGTGGCCGTGGCCGCGCGGACGCGGGTGGCGACGACCCTTCTGGACGACACCTACATCTTCTGCCGTTACGCGGCCAACCTGGCCCACGGTCACGGGCTGGTTTGGAACCCCGGCGAGCCCCCCGTGGAAGGCTTCACCTCGCCCCTGTTGGTGTTCCTGCTTTTCCTGGCGGCCGCCGCCGGGTTGGATCCGGTCCGTGCCGCCGTGGCCCTGGCCGTGGCCGCCATGGCCGCCACGGCCCTGCTGACCTGGCGGTTCGGCGAACGGCTCCGGCCCGGGGAGACGTCCCTCAACCTGGCCGCAGCCTCGGCCGTCGCCCTTTCGGCCGGGGGGATCTACTGGGCGGGAACGGGCATGGACGAGGCGCTCTTCGCCCTCTTGACCCTGGCGGCCGCCGCCGGGGCGCTGGCCTTCGAGGAGGATCGCCTCGGCCCCGTCCCCTACGGGCTGCTCCTGGCGCTTCTTTGCCTGGCGCGGCCCGAGGGTCTGGCGGTGGCGGGGACACTCCTGGCGTTCCACATCCTGAGCGCGAAGGGAGGGAGGAGACGCCGGGCGGCCCGGGGTGCGGGCGTCTTCGCTGTCGTCATGGTCGTCCTGTTGGCGGTCCGCTGGCTCTACTTCCACGCACCGCTTCCCAACACCTACTACGCCAAGACCGGGGGAGGGCTCCTCCAGCTCCGGGCCGGGCTCGCGTACGCCGCCGCCAACTGGGGGCTCTGGCTCCCGGGCGTGGCGGCCGTCCCTTTCGTGCTCCGGCGGGAGCGCAGGTACGTCCCCCTGGCCCTGGCCGCCGTGGCCCTGACCCTGGCAGTCGTCCTCGAGGGGGGCGATCAGTTCGGCCGGGCGCGGTTCTTCCTGCCGGTCTTTCCACTGACGGTTCTCCTGGTGGCCGGGCTCCTGCCCCGGAAACGCGCGGCGGCCGCTCCGGCCGCCTGGACGGTGGCGGCCCTGAGCCTGCTGGCCTGGTGGGCTGGGCCCCAGTACCGGATGGTCTACGGCCAGGCCGCACGCGGCCTGAGCGCGTGGCACGGTCCCTGGCGCCTGGTGAGCCTCCCGCGGCCACCCGACCCGGACCGGATGGAGTTCCTGGAGGACCTGGAGAGCGGCTTCGTCGTCATGGGCAAGACCCTCGCTCGCGTGGCGCCTCCGGGGAGCGCCATCGCCGTCGTGCCCATCGGTGCCATCGGCTGGTACTCGGGCCTTCGGGTCATCGACATGGTCGGCCTGGTCAACCCCGTCGTGGCCCACGCTCCCGTCCGGCTGGAGCCCGGCGCACGGTGGCGGCCCGGCCACAACCGTGGCGACGGCGCCGCCATCCTCCGGGAGCGCCCGGACTTCATCCAGCTGCAGGACGCCCTGAGCTCCCGGCCGGCCCCCCGGCCCCACCCCTTCATGCTGCGCTACACCTCCGTGGCGGAGATCTGGAGCTCACCCGAGTTCTGGACCCACTACGAGTTCTATCCCATCCGGACGGAGAGTGGGTGGTACTACAACCTCTACAGGCGGAAAGAAGGGGATGGCCGCCCAGTGCCGGTGAGAGCCCAACCGTAGAGCGGCCCGGCGTGCGGGGGGAGGAGGGGGAGCAGGGGAGAGGGGGGGCCGTTACGGTGGCTCGGCGGCTCATGGTAGCTCGATCCACTCCACCTCGAGGGAGGGGAGGGAGACGAGGGCGAAGCCGGGGGGATCGGCGTGGCGGAGGGCGCCGGGGTTGAGGAGCTTCGTGGCGCCCACGCTCCGTTCCTCACGCAGGTGGGTGTGGCCGTGGAGGACCAGATCATGGCCTCCCGTGTTCAGGAGGCGGGTCAGGAGGCCGTAATCGTCGCCGTGGGTGAAGGCGATGGAACGGCCGGCGCGCTCCACGTGTCCATGGCGTCCGTGGCAGACATGCCCGTGGCGGAGCATGGCCGAGCGGAGGGCGGATCGGTTCGAGTCGCAGTTGCCGAAGACCCAGTGGACCTTGAGCCCGGCCAGCAGGGCGACGGTCTCCGGGGAGGTGATGTCGCCGCAGTGGATGACGGTGGAGACGGCCCGTTCCTTCAGGATGGCGACGGTCCGGCAGACGCGGTCCAGGTCGTCGTGGGAGTCGGAGAGGACCCCGAGGAGCTCCACCTTCCCTCAGCTCCGGCCGATCCAGCGGTGCTGGCGCCGTTGGCGCAGCCGCTCCACACCGCTGTCCAGGATGGAGTAGACGGCCGGCACGACGAAGAGGGTCAGAAGGGTGGAGGTCAGCATCCCGCCGGCCGTGGCGATTGCCATGGGGGCCCGGGCCTCGGCGCCTTCGCCCAGGGCCAGTGCGACGGGGAGCACGCCGAAGATCATGGAAACGGCGGTCATCAGGATGGGCCGCAGCCGTATGGGGCAGGCCTCCCGGAGGGCGGCATCCCGGTCCAGGCCCTGCTCGCGGCGCTGGATGGTCAGGTCGACCAGCAGGATCGAGTTCTTGGTCACCAGGCCGAAGAGCAGGATGATGCCGATCATGGACATGATGTTGAAGGTGTTGCCGGTCAGGTAGAGGGCGCCCAGGGCGCCGATGGCCGCCGGCGGCAGGGCGAACATGATGGTGAAGGGGTGGAGGAAGGAGTTGAACTGGCTGGCCAGCACCATGTAGACGATCAGGATGGCCAGGCCCAGGGCGAAGAGGAGGGAACGCATGGATTCGGCGAAATCCTCGGCCTGGCCCGACGGCTTGCCGCGGTAGCCGGCGGGGAGCTCGTCGGCGAGGATCTTTCGAAGCTCCTCCAGGGCCCGGTTGAGCGGGATCCCGTCGAGGTTGGCCGTCAGGAGGAGACTTCGTTCGCGATCGGTCCGGTTGATGTTGACGGGGCCGTAGCCCGGTGTGATGCGGACCACCGAGTCCAGGCGGACCATGGCTCCCGAGGGAGTCCGGATCTGGAGGGCGCCCATGTCGGCGGCGGTCCGCGCCTGCCAGGGGACGACCTTCATGCGGACGTCGTAGCGCTTGCCCTCGGTGGTGAAGGAGCCGACCTTGCGCCCGGCGATCAGGGAGTACACCGTGTCGAAGACCGAGGCGGCGTCGAGGCCCAGGTCGTGGGCCCGTTCCCGGTCGACGGTGACGTGAAGCTGGGGCTGCTCCAGGTCCAGGTTGGTGTCCACGTCGACGATGCCCGGAATCTGTCCCAGGCGCTCGGCCACCTTCTTGCCGACGGCATCCAATGTGTGGATGTTGGGACCGGTGATGGTGTACGCCAGATCCCAGTCACCGCCCTGGCCGGTGTTGTAGAAGGAGAACTGGATGACACGGGCGCTGAGGCCCTCGATGGCCGCCAGCTTCCGGCGGAGACGTGCGACCACCTGGGCCTGGCTGGCCTTGCGGTAGCGGGGCTTCACCATGCGGGCGAAGATCACGCCGGAGTTGACCAGGCCCCGGTCGTCGATGTCGATGGCGGCGAAGGCGGACCGCACCTCCGGCTGGGAGAGCACGATGCGCTCGGCCTCCTGGAGCAGGGAGTCCATGCGGCGGATGGAGGTCCCGACGGGCGCCTCCATGCTGACCATGAACATGGACATGTCCTCCTGGGGTGCGAACTCGGCGCCCATGAGGGGAACCAGGGCGAGGCTGGCCAGGAAGAGGAGGCCGGCCAGGGCGACGGTCGGCCAGCGGAAGCGCAGGGCCCGGTCGAGCCCCCGTGAGTACGCCCGTTCCAGGGCGGTGAAGCCCCGCTCCAGCAGGGAGTAGAGGGCGCCGTGCTTGGGCCGGACCCGCAGAAACCGTGAAGAAAGCATGGGTGTCAGGGTCAGGGCGACGAAGAGGGAAATCAGGATGGCCACGGCCACCGAGAGGCCGAACTCGTAGAGGAACTGGCCGATCAGCCCCTTCATGTAGGCCACGGGGATGAAGACGGCGGCGATGGAGAAGGTGGCCGCCATGGCGGCCAGGGCGATCTCGTGGGTGCCGTTGTGGGCCGCCTCCACAGGCCCCTCGCCCTCCTCCTGGTGACGGAAGATGTTCTCGAGGACGACGATGGCGTCGTCGATGACGACCCCGACGGAGAGGGCGAGGGCCAGGGTCGTCAGGTTGTTGAGGGAAAAGCCCATGACCCGCATGAAGCCGAAGGTGGCGATCAGGGAGGTCGGGATGGCCAGGGAGACGATGATGGTGGAACGCCAGGAGCGCAGGAAGACGAAAACGACGAGGATGGCCAGGGCGGCGCCGTAGACGATGTCGACCTGGACGTTCTCGATGGACTTCTCGACGTACTCGGCGGCGTCGAAGGCGATGTCGTACTCGACGCCTTTGGGGAACTCCTTCGCCAGCTCGGCCATTCGCTGGCGGACCTTGCGGGACACCTCCACCAGGTTGGCACCGGAGCGTGGTGCGATGCCCAGTCCCAGGGCCGGTACCAGGTTGAACCGGCCAACGCCTCGCTCGTCGCCGATGCCGTCCTCGGCGAAGCCCACGTCGGCCAGGCGGATGGGCCGCCCCTTGACGTCGGCGATGATCATCCGGTTGAAATCCTCGACGGAGCCGAACAGGCCCATGTTGCGGACGGCCAGCTCCTCGATGGGGCCTTCGATGAAGCCGGCGGGCAGCTCGAGGTTTTCCCGTCCCAGGGCGTGGATGACGTCGCCGGGCGTCAGGCCGTGGTGGGCCAGCTTGTCCCGGTCCAGCCAGATGCGGATCATCCGCTCCCGGAACCCTCCCATGAAGATGTTGCCGACGCCCGGGACCGACTGTAACCGTGGCTTGACGACGCGGTCCGCGTAGTCCGAGATGCTGCGCTTGTCCAGGCCGGAAAGGGCGATCCACAGCATGGGCTGGGAGTTGATATCGAGCTTCTGGACCACGGGGGGCTCGGCGTCCAGGGGCAGGTCTCCCACGGCGCCCGAGACCTTGTCCCGGACGTCCTGGGCCGCGGTCTCGATGTCGCGCTCCAGATCGAAGGTGATGGTCACCTGGGAGATGCTCTGGCCCGAGTAGGAGTTGATGTGCTTGATGCCCTCGATGGTGTTGACCGCGGACTCGATGACATCGGTGACGTCCGAGTCCATGACCTCCGGTGAGGCACCGGGCAGCGTGGTCGTCACGGTGACCACGGGGATGTCCAGGGAGGGCAGGAGATTGATGGGCAGGGAGATGTAACCCATCACGCCGAAGACGATCAGTGCCGCCATCAGCATGACGGTGAAGACGGGACGGCGGATGGCGATGTCGTACAGGTTCACCTGGCTCGCCTCCACCGCAGGGGATCGCACCGGATCACGCCGCCGGCCGGGTTGGGTCCCGGACCCCGGGTCTCAGCCACGGTTCGTCACCTTGACCGGGATCCCCCTGGCCAGGCCGGCCACGTCGGCGATGACCTGCTCGTCCGGGCGGAGACCCGAGATGATCTCGACCTTGCCGTGCTGCCGGCGCCCTGTCTGCACCTTGCGGACGACGGTCTTGCCGTCCTCGACGAGCATGATCTCCGGCATGTCCGACGCGATCACGGCCGTCCGGGGCAGCCACAAGGAGCGCTGGACCGTTGGAGCCTCCAGGCGGACCTTGGCGAACATGCCAGGACGGTACTTCCCCCCGGGGTTCTTGGTGCGGCCGGTGATCTCGAAGGAACGGGAGCTGCCTTCGACGACGGGCTCGATGCTGAAGATCCGGGCGGTCAATCTGGGGCCTTCCTCGCCGACCGTGAAGGTGAACGACTGGATGCCCTTGAAGGTGGAGACGAAGCGTTCCGGGACCCGCGCGGAGACCTTCAGGTCCTGGCCGGTGGAGAGCTCGACGATGGGCTCGCCCAGGTCGGTCCACTCTCCGGGACTGACGTCCCGGCGCGCCACCTTCCCGGCCGATGGGGCCCGTACGAGACTCCGTTCCCAGTTGCGGGTGGCCAGGTCGTTGGCCGCCTGGGCCTTCTTGACGGCCGCCACCGCCAGATCGTACTGGGCCTGGACCTTGTCGAAGGCCGCCTGGGAGATGGTCTTGTCCGAGAGAAGGTCCCGTTTGCGCCGGAGCTCCTTCTCCGCCAGGGCCAAGTTGGCCACCGCCGATCCCAGCTCGGCCTCCGCCTGCTCCAGGCGAACCTTCCAGGTCGAGCGGTCGATCTTGGCCAGGGGCTGACCCTTCGTGACGCTGTCTCCGACGTCGACCAGGACGGCGTCGATACGGCCGGCGACCTCGGCCGACACGGTCACCAGCTCGTCGGACCTGAGCTGGCCGACGAGCTCCAGGGTGGGGTGCTCCTCACGAACCTCAGGGGTGGTCAGCCGGACGGGCCGGGGCGCCAGGGCCTTCTCACGGACCTTCCTGGCGACCTCGGGGGTGTCGGTCCCGCCGCCGCCGCACGCAGCGGCCAGAACGGCGAGGGACAACAGCGGAACGGTCAGTCGTCGTGTCACTGGCTACTCCTGGTCTCGTCTCGTGTGGGGGCCGGTTCCGCCGCGGCGTCCTCGGCGGGTGGGCTCGCTGGCTGGGCCAGGGCGCCCGGGAGGTTGACGTCGGGAACCGGCGGCAAACCGATGGCGTGCCGCAAGGCGATGGCGGCGACCTCGCGGGTCCAGTGAGCGATGATGGCGGAGATCCGCGCATCGGTCAGCTCGCTCGTGGCGGCGAGGAGGTCCGTCGCCGTGGCCTCTCCCACGGCATAGGCCCGGTCCACCTGGCGGTGGGCCTCCCGGGCCGCTTCCCGGCGGGTCTTGGAGGCCTCGAGGGCGGCCACGGCGGTGCGGTAGCTGATGATGGCCAGGTCGGCCTGGTCGAGAATGGACTTGATCATGCTGCGGCGGAGGACGTCGACTTCGACCAGATCCTCCTTGGCCCTGGCGACCCGTGCCGCCGTCAGGCCGCCGTCGTAGACGGGAATCCGCACGTTGAACGTCAGGGAGAGCCAGTCCTTGGCGGGAAAGTCGGCACGTTGCCCCACGTACTGGAGGTGAGCATCGAGCTCGGGCAGCCAGGCGCCCTTTTCCACCTTGATCATCAACCCGGCGGCCTCCAGCTGGGTGTCCAGCGAGGCGATCTCCGGCCGCTCCTGGAGGGCGCGGTGGCGGAGCTCCTCGTCGGTCCCCGGCGGTGGCGGGACCGTGGGAGGCGGGTTCAGTGGACCGAGCTCCCTGAGGCCGGCCAGCCGTGCCAGACGCTGGCGTGCCAGCTCGGCCTGCCCTTCGGCCACCACCAGTGCCTGGCGCTCGGCGGCGAGCTTGGCCGTCCAGCGGGCCACATCGGCCGAGGTCAACTCCCCGACCTCGAAGCGCCGCTGGGCCACGCGCCGCTGCTCCTTCACCTGTTCGATGGTGGTTCTGCGGACGTCGACCCGCTGCCTTGCCGCGACGGCGTCGAAGAAAGCCTGGCTGACCTGGAGGGTCAGGTCCGAGGCCGTGCTGAGCCGGTCGATGGTGGCCACGGTCTTCCGGAGGCGGGCCACGTCACGGGCCCTCCAGTCCCGGAGGCCGTAGAACAGGGTCTGCCGCAGATCGGCAGAGTAATTCCAGTCGCCCAGGGGCTGGAGAACGAAGGACTGTCCTTCGCCCAGATCGAAGGCAACCTCCTTCTGGTACCGGGTGTAACGGCCGTTGAGCTCGAAACGCGGGAGTATGGCCGACCCGGCCAGCTTGACGTCGGCCTGGGATCGCCGGATGCGGCTCTCGGCCCGCTCCATGAGCTCGTGGTTGTGGAGGGCCGACCGCACGATTTCGGTCAGTGTCGACGGCGCAGTCCCACTGTCCCCGGCAACGAGCGTCGCGGGGATCGTGGCCATGAGCAGCGTGCAGAGGAAAGTGCGAAACGCTGACATCCTTCTTCCGTCTCCCGAATGCTTGTACGCAGACCGCGGCGGACGGTTGCCCGGCGGTGTCCTCAGACTCTCATGGCCCATCGGCCGGGTCAACGGCCGCGGCGGCCTTGGCGCAGCGCTGCCGTCGAATGCGACGAGGGACTTGGGGTGCGTGGCCCCGGGGGGGCACGTAACGCACTCCGGCGGGAGCCCGGCGCGGATCATCCGGCTGAGCGGGTACCTGCGCTCACGATCCCGGGGTTGAAGCCTGTTCGTCCTCGAGGGCGAGGATCCGATCGTCGATCTCCCGAACCAGGCGGCGCATCAGGTGCTCGTCCAGTGCGCCCTGGGCGTAGGACTGCCGCACGGATTCTTTCTCCACCAGGGCCAGTTGCCGCTCCAGCTCGCGGCGTTCCTCGTCGAGGACGGCGCCGGCGTCGATTCGGAGACGCTTCCCCATCTCCTCCAGATCGTTCCGCCTCCTGACGAAGGCCTCGCGCAGCTCCTCGTAGACCTCCGGAAGGACGGCGCCGGTCTCGTGTTGTCGCTCCAGGTACCGCTCGGCCTCGTTGAGGGAGCGCAGGCGGGTCCTCAGGAGAACGGCCTCCTCGCGGAAGCCCTTGTCCCGGCCGAGGCCGAACAGACGCAGGAGAACGGGGACCGTCGGCGCCTGCACGAGAATGGTCAGGAGCACGGCGCCGAAGACGACGTCGATCAGCTGTTGGCGGTAGGCCCAGGTCCTGGGCACCGACATGGCCAGGACCATGGCCACGCCGCCGCGGAGCCCACCCCAGGTGAGGACGGCGACCAGGCCCCTACGGGTGGTGAAACGAACAGGTTCCATGACCGGGAGTGAGGCCGTGATGAAGAGGGCCCTGGCCAGCTGCATGGCGACCCAGACGACGAGGATGATGGGCACGATGCGCAGCAGGCGCACGGGGGAGGTCTCGAGGCCGACGAGGAGGAAGATGATGGAGTTGGCGACGAAGGCGGCGTACTCCCAGAAGGAGGTGACGGCGACCCGCGTGGAGGCCGACATGCCGTAGGTGGCCCCGACGTTGCCCGAGAGGACGCCTGCCACCAGACAGGCGATGATGCCCGAGGCGTGGGCCTGGTCGGCCAGGAGGAAGCTGCCGAAGGCAGAGATGGTCGTCAGGGTGATCTCGATCAGGTGGTCGTCGATGGTCGAGGTCAGCCAGGAGAGGCCGAGACCGATGGCTCCGCCGATCAGGATCGCGCCCAGGACCTCCCAGCTGAGGAAGCTGGCGATCCACCCGGCCGTCAGGGCCGCGTTGTGGGGGTCGAGGCCGAGGGCCGTCATGACGACGCCGAAGGCGACGATGGCGATGCCGTCGTTGAGGAGGCTCTCGCCCTCCATGATGACGGCGAGCCGCCGCGGCGCCCCGACCTCCCGCAGCATGGCCAGGACCCCGACGGGGTCCGTGGCCGCAAGGATCGTTGCGGCCACAAGAAGTACGGGCCACGGAAGGTGGATGCCGAAAGCGTCCAGGACGGCCCATGAGACGCCGAAGGTCAGGGCGGTCCCAACGAGCACGCCGGGTACGGCCAGGACCAGCACGGTCCGCCAGGTTTGCAGGAAATGGCGCAGCTCCAGGTGGAAGGCCGCCTCGTAGACCAGGGCCGGCAGGAGGATGGTGAACAACAACTGGGGCGTCAGGTGGAGACCAGGGTCGAACTCGGGGAAGAATCGGTCCCGGACGACGGCGAAGGCCAGCCCGACGATGACCAGAGACACCGTGTACGGCAATCGCAGCCGTTGGGCCGCCATGCCGACGATGCTGGCAAGGAGCAGGGCGGCGATGACGGCAAGCTCGAAACTCATGGTGTGACTCTACCGTACCAGCCCGGACAATTCATCACCTTCCGGCTGCTGGATGGGTGAAGGATGACACCCCCTGAGCACGGTTCGGCCGGCGAGGGCTCAGTCCTTGCGCTGGAGCTTGGATTCGACGCTTGCCGTCTTGTCGTCCATGGACTGCCGGCGGTCGATGCGCGTGCCGCAGCGGAGGTTGGTTGAGACCCTTGGGACGCCCATCTCGTGCAGGACCTCGTGGCACCGCTTGAGGGCGGCGAATACCTCGTCCCACTCGCCCTCGACATTGGTCCCGTAGGCATGGAGGCGGGTCGTCAGGCCGGCCTCGGTCAGTACCTTTTCACATGCGGCAACGTAGTGGGAGAGGGAGGTGCCGACGCCGATGGGCACGATGCTGAGGTCAGCGATGACGTGCACGATCACGACTCCATGAACACGAGAACCACGTCGCCCAGCTGGACGCTGTCCCCGTTGGAGAGCTTCCACGAGGTGATCTGGACACCGTTGACCAGGGTCCCCGCCGTCGACTCCAGGTCACGGATTTCGTACCCGTCCTCCACCAGAAGGATCTCGGCATGGTGCTTGGAGACCTTCTTGCCGGAGAGCACGATATCGTTCTCGGGATCCCTGCCCAGGGTCGTCCGTGAGCCGGCGACGGGATACTCGACGGTGGAGCCGTCGGCGGCTTGGCCGACGAGCTTGGGCCACTGGATGAAGACCGTGGCGTCGGCCACGTAGTCCTCCGTCCCGATGGGTCCGGGGCCGGTCTCCGGCAGAGATTCCTCCAGGGCAAGGGGCTCGTCCCGCAAGGCCGGCGGCCGTGCCGGCGTTTCGTCGCCGGGCGGAAACTCGTCGGCGACGGCCTGGGGGGCGGACAAATCTGCTTCGTGCGCTTCGTCGGGCTCCAGCAGCGGCTGGGTCGAGCTGTTCTCGGCATCCGGGGCGGCGTCCGGCTCTTCGCGCAACGCCACGACAAAGAGATCTCGCAGGCGTCGGGCCTCGGCCAGTTTCGTGGCATTCTCCTCGATCTTCTCCTCGATCTCCTGGAGCCGGCCGGCGTACTCTTCCTCGGAGTATTCCCCCAACTCCTGGCGAAGCTGGAGCTCCTCCTTCTCGAGGGCCAGCTCTCCGGCGGCATCCTCCAGCTGCTCCAGGCTCTCCTTCACGGTGGCGTACTGGTTCTGCGCCTTTTCCGCCAGCGGGGCGATCTCTTCCTCGAGGGAAGCTTTCCGGGACTCGTAGTCCCCGTGGACCCGCTCGTACACCTGCTGGGAAACCGTGTTGCGACGTTCCTCCAGCTTTTGGAGGCGTTTCTCGAGGGTTTCCAGCTCGGCGGTGGCCCGTTCCAACGCCTCGACGACAGATGTGTCGATGGTGCTCAGCTCCTCCATCGTAACCTCCCCGTTCATGATCGACCCGTATCGATACGAGTTTAGCAGGTTCCCGGACATTTCAGCTTCGCGGCGGAGCCATTCTCAACGTGAACGGAGACAGGGCAAACGAAAGGCCGCTGCCATGGCGCCGAGGGCCCCGACGAAGGCGATGGCCTCGACGCAGCCGTATCCGAGGCGGTCGACGAGCAGACCGCCGGGGACGCCGAGGAAGAGCATGGGGGCCGTCAGGGTGCCCCGGAGGCTGATGTAGGCCGGTCGCTGGGAGGCGGGGGCCAGCTCCAGGAGGTAGTTGAGATACCCGATGGTGCTGCCGGAGAGGACCGATCCGGCCAGGAAGAAGACGGCCAGGGCAGCTGCGGGAGCCGGGGCCAGCAGTGCGCCGGCGGTCAGCAGGACGGCCAGGCCGTTGACGGTGAGGACGACAAAGCGGTTGCCGTGGCGGTCGGAAAGCCGTCCCCACCAGAGGTTGCTGATCAGCTGACCGGCCATGCTGGCGGAGAGGGCCGTCCCCACGAAGCCGATGCCGAGTCCGAAGCGGGTCCGGAAGTCCAGGACGAGAAAGGGAAGACAGAGGTGGATCGTTCGCAGGAAGAGCTCTGCCACCAGGAGCCGCCGGAAACCGCGGTCCGAGCGCAGGATCTCCTGGAGCCGCTCGAGGAAGCGCGGGAACCGTTCCGGGACGGTCTTTTGGGGTGGCGTGGGCGACTCGGTGACCGATGCCAGGGCGATGAAACCGAAGGCCATGGTCAGGGCGGAGAGGGCGAAGAGGAGGCCGTACCGCGAGGCAAAGGGGAGGGAACGGTCGAGGATCAGCTTGACGGCCAGGCCGGCCAGGATGGCCAACAGGCCGCCGCCCAGCTGCCGGACGGCCAGGAAACGTCCCCTGAGGGTCGGTGGAAACAGCCGGGCGAAGATCTCCTGGAAGGGAACGGCGCCGACACCGCCGGCCAGCGAGAACACCAGGAGCAGCGACAGCACAAGGGTCAGGGCCAGCATGGGGTGGGCGCCGGCCAGGAAGAAGGTCGCGGCGGCGATGCCGACCCAGGCGGCGAAACGGACGGACATGACGGCGATGAGCAGGGGTTTCTGGCGGGAGAGCGTCTCGGCGTATCGCGCCGTCACGATCTGGGGCAGGAAACCGCCGCCGCGAATCAACGGTGCCGCGAGCCCGACGACCCAGCTGGCGTTCGTCACATGGCGGACGAAGACGGGGAGAACGGTGTACGGGTCGGCGAAGGCCAGGCCGCCGGCCAGGAACCACCCGTGCAGGACACCCAGGACGAAGTTGCGCCGCACGTGGGGGAACTCCCGGCCGGACGCATCGACACCGGCAGCGGCCGTGCCTGCCGCGGGGGTGGGGTCCGGTACGGGGGTGGTCCTTTTCAGAAGGTCAGGCTCCGATCGCATTCGGCGGTCCACGCAGCCAGGTCCTTCATGGTGGCCCGTTCGATGCCATCGAGGAGCTCGAGCTGGGCCATTCCCCGGGCGTCCATGCAGGTGCCGCAGGCCTTGACCCGGGCGCCGTTCTGGATGAGGGAGCGTAACATTCGCTCGATGTTGTAGTAGCCGTTGGGCGTCACCTGGCCCGGCAGGGCGCAGCCCACGGCGTCCGCCAGCAGGAAGAGAAAGATCTCGGCGTCGTGTTCCCGCTGGAGGGTTCGGGCCAGGCGAAGGCCGTTGTAAGACTTTTCCGTTCCGTAAGGGGCGTCGTTGAGGATGATCAATACCTTCATGGCCGAGATGGTACCACCACAAGGGGTGTGAGGAGGTGAGGAGGCCTCCGGCCGCCCAACGAAGCCGTTGCCGCCCCCGTCATTGCGAATCCCCCCCGCCAATGCGAGGAGCGGAGCGACGAAGCAATCTCCCGGAGACAGGCTCCGCCTCAGGCATCAGAACACCCCTTCGCCCCCTTGAACTCTTCTCCCAAGGCTCTGCTCGGCCCAGGAACTCGCCGCGTCGCCCCTGCCTCGTGGGCGGGGGCTGCTCGCGATGACAGGAGGGGTGAGCGGTGGTGGGGGAAGGCGGCGCCGGGCTCCGGCCCGGCATCCCGCGTCATGGGAAGTTCCGCCGCACAACCCCTCACCTCCTCACTTCCTCACCCTCCGGTCCGGAGTACCATGGTCGGCGACAGGGCGGCCGGGCATGCCGACGGCCTGGCGGAACGGGAGAGCCCATGAACAAGCACATGGAGCTGACGAGCCGGTACGGGATGCGGACGGAGGAGTTCTCCGCCCTGATGTCCTACCGTGTCCGTGAAATCCTTCTGGTCGCCTCCAGGTACGACGCATTCGTGCTGGAGGAGGACGGTCAGCTGACCGAGCTGATCTTCCAGGAGTACCGGAACCTCGACCTCAACCTTCGCTACGCCCCTCGATTCACCCGCGCCCACGACGCCCGGGAGGCCTTCGAGCTGCTGCGCGATCGCTCCTTCGATCTGCTGGTCGTCACGCCGCGCCTGCCGGATACGGACCTCCGGAGCTTCATCCAGCGCGTCAAGGAGGGTGATCCGGAGGTTCCCATCGGCGTCCTGGCGGCCCACGCCTGGGACCTTCCCACGCTGGAATCCATGCGCCTGACGGGCGAGGTGGACTGGCTCTTCCTGTGGCAGGGCGACGTCAAGGCACTGCTGGCAATGATCAAGCAGGTGGAGGACCGGCGAAACGCCGACCACGACGTCATCGAGGGCGGCGTCCAGGCGATCATCCTGGTGGAGGACGAGGTTCGTTTCTTCTCGGCCTATCTGCCGCACATCTACACGGAGGTGACGACCCAGACGGGGCGCCTGATGGCCGAGGGTGTCAACCTGTCCCACCGCCTCCTCCGCATCCGCGCTCGTCCGAAGATCCTGCTGGCCCAGAACTTCGAGGAGGCCTGGGACCTTTTCCAGCGGTATCGTGGCAACGTCCTCGGGGTCATCTCCGACATCGCCTTTCCGATGAATGGGAAGATGGTCGACGACGCCGGCATCCTCCTGGCTCGCAAGGTGAGGGAGGTGGATCCGGACGTTCCCATCCTCCTCCAGTCGACCGTGGCGGAGCACGAAACCGAGGCCGAGGCCGTTGGAGCCTCGTTCCTGCAGAAACGCTCGCCGACGCTTCTCGAGGAGCTCCGGCGCTTCATCCTGGAGCACTTCGGCTTCGGCGATTTCGTGTTCAAGCTTCCCGACGGGACCGAGGTGGCCCGCGCCCACGACATGCGGGACATGCTCCGCGTCCTGGGAAACGTCCCGGACGAGTCGCTGATCTTCCACGCCGGCCGGAACCACTTTTCCACCTGGCTCAAGGCGCGGACCGAGTTCGAGCTTGCCTCCATGTTGCGTCCCCGCCACGTGGGCGAGTTCTCTTCGGTCCGGGACCTCCGGACATTCCTGGAGACGACCATCAAGAGTTACCTCCGGGAGATCCAGCGCCACACGATCACGGACTTCAACCCGGAGAAGTACGACGACCTCGTCGCCTTCGCCAAGGTTGGCTCGGGCTCCCTCGGCGGGAAGGGGAGGGGCCTGGCCTTCGTCCTCAAGCTGCTGGCCCGTGAGCACTCCCTGGTTCCAAAGGTCGAGATCACCGTACCTCCGACGGTCGTCCTGGCCAGCGATGTCTTCGAAGAGTTCCTGGAGGAAAACGGCCTCGGTGTGCTCGTGGCGGATTCGAGAAACCTTGAGGACCGTGAGGTGCTCGATACCTTCCGGCGGGCGCGTTTCCCCCACCACCGCAGGGCCGAGTTGGCGGCCTACCTGGAGCACATGACCGCTCCCATCGCCGTTCGCTCGTCGAGCATCCTGGAGGACTCCCTCTACCAGCCCTTCGCGGGGGTCTACGACACCGTCATGCTCCCCAACAACCACCCATCCCTGGACATCCGTTTGGCGCAGCTCCTGGAGGCCATCAAGGTCGTCTACGCCTCGACCTTCCAGGAGACGGCCCGGAATTACCTGGCCAACACGCCCCACCGCATCGAGGAGGAGCGCATGGCCGTGCTGCTCCAGAGGGTCGTCGGGAGTCGCAGGGGGGACCGCTTCTATCCGACCTTCTCGGGCGTCGCCTCCTCCTACAACTTCTATCCCTTCCGCGATATGACACCGGAGGACGGTGTCGCCCTGGTGGCGCTGGGCATGGGGAAGTCCGTCGTGGAGGGGTTCGAAGCGCTCCGCTTCTGCCCGCGCTACCCACGCGTCCTCCCCCAGCTTTCAGCGGTCAAGGATATCCTCCAGAACTCCCAGCGCCGCTTCTACTCCCTGGACATGGCGCGGGACGACGTCATTCCCGGCCCGGACCCGGACGCCAACCTCCTCCACCTGGGTATCGAGACCGCCGTCCAGGACGGAGCGGCCAACCTCATCGGGTCGACCTACCTGCCGGCCAACGACGCGATCGTCAGCGGCATCCAGAAGGGCGGCACCCATCTGATCACCTTCGGGCCGCTGCTCAAGGGGCTGTTCTTCCCGCTGCCGGAGATCCTCGAGAGGCTACTGGCCCTGATCTCCGACGGCATGGGCACCCCAGTCGAGATCGAATTCGCCGTCGACCTGGATTCGACCGAGGATGGTGTTCCGAGCTTCAACGTGCTTCAGGTCCGGCCCATGGTCGTCGAGCAGCTGAGCGAGGAGATCGAGGTGGAGCCGAAGCACGTGGAGCAGGCCGTCGTCCATTCGCCTCGGGTTCTCGGCCACGGCGTCCGGGAGGACATCTTCGACATCGTCGTCGTCGATCCCAGGAGCTTCGACCGCTCGAGAACGGTGGAGGCGGCCACGAACATCGCCGAGATCAACGCCAGGTTGCTGCGAGAAGACAGGACCTGTCTCCTGATCGGTCCCGGACGGTGGGGATCCAGGGACCCGTGGCTGGGAATCCCGGTCGTCTGGTCCCAGATCTCGGCTGCCAGGGTCATCGTCGAGACCGATTTCACCGATCTCGAGGTGGAACCCTCACAGGGCTCCCACTTCTTCCACAACCTCGCCTGTTTCGGGATTCCCTATTTCACGATTCACGAGTCCCGCGGCGAGGGGAGGATCGATTGGGACTGGCTCGCCGGTCTTTCCGCCGTCGACGAGCGGATGGATGGGGTGCTGCGGCACGTCCGGATCTCGAATCCGTTACGTGTCCTGGTCGATGGGCGGATTGGGCACGGCGTCGTCATCCCCGGCTGAGTCTCGTGAACGTCTCGGTTGTCACAAAGTTGTGGCCTCTCGGGAACCATCCCGGAGGCCACCTCAGAAGGAAGGAGAGAGTGGGTGCCCCGGCCCGTCGCCTCAGGCCGTTTGCACCTTTTCGTTGATCGCCTGCGTCAGGGCGATGAGCGCGCTGGCATCGTCCCCGATGGAAGCGTGTTTCGCGTCGATATAGCTTTCACGGATCAGCCTCTGCTCCTGTTCGCTGAGCCCGGAGAATTTGAGGCCGGCATCGTAGACAAGCACCGCGCCGGACGGTAGCGGCTTGTGGAGGAGCTTCGCCCGGCAGCGAAGAACACTGGCACGAACCCGGATTTCTCCATTCCGGGTGGGAAGCCACGTGACGATCTCCTTATGGGGTGGCAGCGGCTCTTCACTGAGGACGCGCATGCCCCCCAGGGAGATGTCGAGCACCTGGACGGTGGCCGTCGTCCGCGTCCTCGCCGTGACGGAATCGTCAAGGACCTTGCGTGGTATTGTCCGCCGTTCATTCATGATGCTGCCTCCTGTCCCATAACTAATAAGCAAGACAGGTGCCAAGGAATACACCGATACGAGACAGGTGAATCGACGTGTGTTGCATCGGGACAAGACAGTGCGTCCCGACATGGAACACCGGATCGAACCGGTGGATCTAGTGAAAAGGGGAATGGCGGGGCTGGAGGGACTCGAACCCCCGACCAAAGGTTTAGGAAACCTCTGCTCTATCCGCCTGAGCTACAGCCCCGTGGCCGAGGAAATCCTACGATCGGGCGACCCGCATGTCAACGAGACCGGAAGCGGCCGTGGTGATCGGTGCCCCGGCGGCACAGTTCACGAGGCCTTCTGGAGGAGGTGGACGTTATACCGGTAGCAATCCTCACAGAGCACCCGGTCCACATGGAATTGGGCGTCCTTGACATACCCTTCCAGGTACGCGTGATCGGTCTCGGCGAGACAGACGTCACAGGTGAAGGGGCCGTCCGTGCTGTGCTCCCAAACAGGTCCGCTCATGGTCACCTCCGTTTGGCCGGTAACGGCCGGCATCCCGGGAAGAATAGGCCATCCGGTGCTTCGATGGAAGAGCTGGAAGGAGAAGAGTGGGCTTCCCCGGAAAAAGTGGACACTGAGTTAAGGGGGATAGAGTGGACTGGG
>CAZXNA010000049.1:0-22447 GCA_964641295.1 uncultured Thermoanaerobaculia bacterium | reverse complement strand
CACCAACCGTCTCCCGACACCACCCCCCGCAGGTCCCCCAACGCCCTGGGCCCCGCCATCAACCGCCCCCTCCCGTCGCCACCCCCAAGGGCGCCGCCCGCCAGCCCCCCGGCGACCCCCGCCACCTCCACCCCCGGCAGGGCCGCGCCCGACGCCCACAGGCTGCCCCCGGCCTCCCGCAGGAAGAGCGGCAGGTAGGTCGTGATCACCGCCAGAATGAAGGCCCGCGCCGTCAGCAGCCCGGCCATGGGCACCATGACGGGCAGCAATCCGGCCAGGTTCGCACGGGCGGCCCCGGATTCCCGCACCGTTCCGGTCGGCCGCCACGGGATCCTCCGCAGCCGGCCATAGAGCATGGCGGAGGCCAGCAACCCGCCCAACATCAACCACGGCGTACCCTTCAGGCCCAGGAGCCGGATGCCCGAGGCGACCACCAGCGGCCCCATGGCCCGGCCGGCCTCCCCTCCGACCATCCAGAAGCCCATGGCCCGGCCGACGGCCTCCCCCGAGCGCCGCCCGGCCAGGGCCGGCCCCACGGCGTGCAGGGCCGCCGAGCTGGCCCCCGCGATGGACAGCAGCAGTGCCAGCCAGGCGTAGCCGGGGGCGACCCCCAGCAGGCTCATGGCCACGGCCGTCACGGCCGGTGTCAGGATGACGAAGGGGCGCGGATCCATCCGGTCCCCGAGCCGCCCAAGCCACGGCTGGGCGATGGAGGGACCCTGGAGGAACACCGTCAGAAGCCCCGCGTCGGCGCGGCTCAGGGCCAGGCGCTCGACGAAGACCGGCAGGAGGGGCGGAAGAAAGGCGCTGTAGGTGTCGTGCACGGCGTGGGCCGCCGCGATGGCCCCCACGGAGCCCGTGTCGAAGCGTGCAGCGTCCCGTTCCCCCATGACCCGGCATCATACGGTAGAATCGCCCTCCCATGGGGCCCGGCCACCGGCCGCCACGCGGCACACCACCCGCCCGGAGCCCCGCGAGGAGGATCCCCATGAGCCACATCACCGAGCCCCTGGCCCAGTTCGCCGCCAACCTGCGTTTCGAGGACCTGCCCTCCGACGTCGTCTCCACGGCCAAACGCTTCCTGCTGGATTCCGTGGGCTGCGCCCTTGGCGGCGCTCAGCAGCACGACGTCCAGCTGGCACGGACCGTCCTCGCTGAGACCGCCGGCACAGGTCCCTGCCGCGTCCTGGTGACGGGCGAGCTCTGGGACCCTGTGTCCGCCTCCCTCCTCAACGCCCTGATGATCCGGGTGATGGATTACAACGACATCTACTGGAAGCAGGACCCCTCCCACCCCTCCGACCTGATTCCCGCGGCCATGGCCTGCGCCGAGCGCGCCGGGAGGTCCGGTGCAGACCTGATCACCGGCATCGTGCTGGCCTACGAGTTCGAGCAGCGGCTCTGCGAAGTCTCATTCCCCGGCATCCGGGAGCTTGGCTGGCACCACGCCACCCTGACGGCCGTCGCCGCCCCCGCCGCGGCCGGACGCATGTTGGGCCTCGACGCGGAGAAGATCCAGCACGCCATGGGGATCGCAGGTTCCCACTGTTGCACCACGGGCTCGGTGACCGCCGGCAAGCTGACCATGATGAAGAACACCGTCGATCCCATGGCCACCCAGGCCGGCGTCTTCGCCGCGCTTCTGGCCGAGCAGGGCTACACGGGCCCCGAGCACGTCCTCGACGGCAAGGAGGGCTTCTCCCACGTCTTCGACAGCGAGTGGCGCTGGGACATCCTGACCGAGGGGCTGGGCCGCGACTGGCGGATCCTCACCTGCGGCATGAAGTTCTTCCCCACGGAGGCCCTGACCCACGCCCCCATCTCCGCCGTGCTGGACCTGGTGATCGAGAACGATCTCAAGCCCGAGGAGATCCAGGAGGTGACCATCTACTCCCTGGCCCGGGCGGCGGACATCCTGGCCGACCCCTCCAAGTACGATCCCCGCAGCAAGGAGACGGCCGACCACTCCCTGCCGTACGTCATCGCCGCCGCCATCGCCGACCGGCAGGTGACGCCGCGGCAGTTCACACCGGAAAAGATCATGGATCCCCTCATCCGGGAGCAGCTCCACAAGGTCAAGGTGGTGGCCGACCCGGAGATCGAAGCCGTCTTCCCCGGGCTTCAGAGGGTGCGCGCCGTCGTCACCACCACCGACGGCCGACGTTTCGAGAAGCAGCTGGACTACCCCAAGGGCGATCCCAGGAACCCGCTGACCGACGAGGAGATTCTCGGCAAGATGCGCGCCCTGGCCCAGGGAATCGCCTCCGAGGAGGACGTGGAGCGGATCCACGACGCCATCGGCCGCGCCGAGGAGTACGGCGACGTACGGCAGCTCATGGGAGAGCTGGTGGCCTCCACGTCGTAGGCTGCTCCGCAAGCGATGGGCGGCCCGTGGGATCGCCGCGTCGCCGCTGCGCGGCTCCTCGCGATGACCGAGTCTGGGGCGTGCGCCCCAGGCCCGGTCACCCGCCGTGGAAATGACGCCAGACCTGTGAACCGAGGCGGGGACCGAGGGCGCGGCGAAGCTCGTCCTCGGTGGCGTTCCGGACGGCCCGGAGGGAGCCGAAGCGGGTCAGGAGGGTGCGTGCCCGTCCGGGACCGAGGGAGCAGGGGTCGATGATGGTGGCACCGGCTTCTCTACGGACGCGTCATCCTTCAAGAGCCCCGGCCAGGTCGCCGTACGGCAGGGGTTGGCAAACCAGAGTGTGTCGTCTAAGACCGCGATGGTCCTGGGACTGACGCCATCGGGGAGCCTCCAGACGTACCACCGACCGGTCATGTCTTCGAGAACGCCCAGCCGGAGGCCCTGCATCCCGTCGGCGCGGAAAAGAACCGCCAGATCGTCGTCATGAACTGCCAACGAGAGGATTTGGGGCCGAAACCGAGCCAAGCTCTGAACCCGCGCGCCCATGGGGAAACTGGAAAGGGCGGCCTCGAGTTTCGTCGTCTCCTTGGCGGAAAATCCGGCGCGGGTGACGCCGGGAACTTGGCCCTTCCAGAGGGTGCTTCCCGATCTCGACAGTAGGGTCACGGCACCGTCGTACCGGTTCACGAACCAGAGCTTCCGGTCACGGCGGACGGCCACGAGGCCGCTCGACCAGAGACGCTGCTCGCTGTTGCCGAGGGAGAAGTGCTTGAGCCCCTTGGCCTCGGCCCGCTTTTGGGCCTCCTCGATCAGGGCGCGTTCCTCCAGCTGTGCCCAGTCTGGAGGCTCGACGCTGAGGACATCGGTCCAGCTCTTCATGCCGGGGTCGTAGGAGCGGAGGTAGACGAACGGCCTGCCCACCTCCTCGGGATCGCTGAGGTGGGGAACCACGCCCACCAGTAGCTCGCCACGCCGGATGGCCAGGGCCGACGGGAAGGTCTCCACAGGGATCTCATCGGACAGCGTGCCGTCTTCGTAGAGCACGATCCGGGGAGGCCGGAAGGCGAAGAGCGCCAGCCATCCATCCCGGGAGGAGAATGCGGCGGGCGCCAGCAAACGGCCGTCCCCGGTGGGAAGCCTGAGCATCCACCGGTCCACATGGCGGCCGTTGAAGATCCACGCCTCATGGCGCAGGATCGACACCAGCGCGACCTCTCGTCCATCCCCGGCCAGCAGTGGCCGACCCTCCGCGCAGATCCCCCGCACGGCTTTCGGAGCTCTTCGAAGGGCGAGCTCGGGCACCGCATCTCCCAAGGGACCTGTCTCGGGGCCACCGGCAGCGAGGACCACCTGGCCTGCGGCCAACAGGCAAACGGTCAGCAACCCACTACCACGCATTGTTAGACCTCCCGCGGAGGATCCGGATCGCAGCAATCCTCCCATACTGTTGTTACGTAACTCCAGGACCCATCGTCGCCAACCCAGTAGATGTCACATTTCTCACATGGCACGTCAATACACAACGGTGGCACGCCGGCCCAACAACACCTCTCCACGGTGGGAAGACACACCGCCTGGAAATGCCCACCACCCTCCCCAGGTTGCATGGCCACCCCGGGAGCCGGCATGAAAGACACCCCCAGGACAACGAAGAGCACGAAAAGTATACGTTTCATACAATCCTCCTCTTCCGTTGGTTTGACCATGAGGGTACCCCCCCCCGCACCTTGTCAAGGGACATCCACCCGTGATCCACCTTCATAAGTACTGGCAAACGCTATCAGTGAGAATGTCTTTGCTGGACGAGGACTTGGGAGCCATAGCAAGGTGTGGCCTGCATCTACGGTCTTGTGTGATTGAGAGGACGTGTTTGTGCGAAGCTGATTCTGTATCTTTTTGCAATGAGGGAGTTGTCGCTTCCACACGACACGGTGGAACCTCCTCCATGGCCCAGAACAGTTGCTGCCAGAGCTGAGTTAGATGGCGAAGCCTCGGAGTCCGGAGTGTTGTATCACCAGGGAACCGAGCGCCTCCCGCAATCCCTTGCAGGAACCGTTCCCTGCCGTCACAGGCGGGCCACAAACTCGGCACCGAACTCGTAGGAAACCTGTTCCAGCTCTTCGACATCGAGCAGCGCGTTGGATGATCCCCGGTGCCACCTTCAAGGACCACCGCCGGAACCGCTTCGATGGTACATCCTCAAAAAGCGTGCCGACCCGCGCCAACTCCGAGGATCCCAGAGGCGCCGGACGTCGTCGTAGAAGGTCGATACCGTAGAGAGCATTGCGGCGACGGCGACAGCGTTACGACGTGCTCCCAACGCGGTGCTCGCGACGTCGGACCGCCGCGTCGCCGCTGCGCGGCTCCTCGCGATGACCGGGTCTGGGGCGTGCGCCCCAGGCCCGGTCACCCGCCGTGGAAATGACGCCAGACCTGTGAACCGAGGCGGGGACCGAGGGCGCGGCGAAGCTCGTCCTCGGTGGCGTTCCGGACGGCCCGGAGGGAGCCGAAGCGCGTCAGCAGGGTCCGCGCCCGGCCGGGGCCGATCCCCGGGATCTCCAGGAGCTCCGTCTCCAGGTTGCGCCGGCGGCGCCGCGTGCGGTGCCGGGCCACGGCGAAGCGGTGGGCCTCGTCCCGGATCTGCCGGAGGACCAGGTGGGCCGGGTCCGAGGGGTCGAGGCGCAGGGGCTCTTCTCTTCCCGGCAGGTGAATGAGCTCCTCGCGTTTGGCCAGGGCCGCCAGGTCGAGCTCGATCCCCAGGGTATCCAGGGCGGCCATGGCGGCGTTGAGCTGGCCGGCGCCGCCGTCGATCAGCACCAGGTCCGGCATCCGCCCACCCTCGTCGGCCAGCCGCCGGTAGCGCCGCGTGACGGCCTCGGCCACGGCGGCGAAGTCGTCGACTCCCTCCACGTTCCGGATGTTGAAGGAGCGGTACCGTTTCTTGGCCATCCGCCCCTTCTCCCAGACGACGCACGAGGCTGTCGTGTCCTTGCCCCGCGCGTGGGAGATGTCGAAGCACTCGATGGTCCGGACCGGCTCGTCCAGACCCAGGGCCTCGGCGATCCTCCGTCCCAGGGCCTCGCCCTGGGCTAGGGCGGCGCGGAAGCGCAGCTCGAAGGCCGTCCGGGCGTTGGCGCGCGCCAGCTCCACGCGCCGCGCCCGCGGACCCCGCCGGGGCGCCGCGATCTCCACCCGCCGGCCGCGCCGCTCGCCGAGGAAGGCACTCAGTAGGGAGCGGTCGTCCTCGTCCAGGGGCACCGCCGTGTCGATCCGTGCCGGCACGGCGGGGTTGGCCTCGTAGAACTGGGCGATGAAGCTGGAGAGCAGTTCCGGGGCCGGAATGTCCCCCACGCCCTCGAAGTGGAGCTCCCGCTTGTCCACCAGGGTGCCGCCGCGGTACGGCAGCACACAGACCGTGGCGTTCTCCCCGTCCGCAAAGACGGCCAGGACGTCGGCGTCCCCCCGTCCCGGCAGCTCGACATTCTGGGGCTCCGCCAGCCGGCGTACCACGGCCAGCAGGTCCCGGTAGCGGGCGGCGTGTTCGTACTCCTCGTTCTCTGCGGCCCGCCACATGGCCGCCTCCAGCCGCGGCAGCAGCTCGCCGTGGCGGCCCGAGAGGAAGAGCTCCAGCTCCTCCACGGCCTCCCGGTAGGCCTCGGGCGTCGTCAACCCTTCGACGCAGGGCGCCAGGCAGGCGCCCATGTGGTGGTAGAGGCAGGGCCGGGCCAGCTTGCCATCGATCTCGATCCGGCAGGTCCGCACCTGGAAACGGGTCCGGGCCAGCTCCATCAGCCGGCGGGCCATCCGCTGGCCCATGAACGGCCCGTAGTAGCTGTGGCCGTCGTCGCGGACCCGCCGCGTCAGCTCCACCCGGGGCCACTCCTCTCCCGTCGTGATCCGGATGTAGGGGTAGGTCTTGTCGTCGCGCAGCAGCACGTTGTACGGCGGCCTGTGCCGCTTGATCAGTGTGTTTTCCAGGATCAGCGCCTCGACCTCGCTCGAGGTCACGGTGAAGTCCAGTCCCCGGGCCCGCCCCACCATGCGGCGCGTCCGCTCGGGCAGCTCGCCCCGCGTGAAGTAAGAGAGCACGCGGCGCCGGAGGATCCGGGCCTTGCCCACGTAGAGCACCTCGCCGTCCGGCGCCAGGAAGCGGTAGACGCCGGGCGCTTCGGGAGCCGATCGCGCCCGCTCCAGCAGGGGGTGTTCCCGCACCACGGAATCCTCCGCCGGGCCTACCTACACCAGCCCGAGCCGGATCAGAGCCCGGCGCGAGGCCTGGGCCTGGGCGGCCCGTTTGGTGGGGCCCTCGCCCCGGGCGACGGTCTTGCCGTCCCAGATCAGCTCGAAGGCCCAGCTCCTGCCGGAAGCTCCGCCTTCCTGCACCAGCCGGAATTCCGGCTGCGGAAGCTGGCGGGCCTGGGCGGCCTCAAAGAGCGCCGACTTGGGATCGGCCAGCTTGAGCGTTCTGTCGTCCAGGTCGCGGATCTCCTCCTCGAACAACCCTTCGACGAAGGCACGGACCGCTTCCCATCCCCCGTCCAGAGAGAGGGCGCCGATGATCGCTTCCAGAACGTCCTCCAGGAGGGCGGTCCGGCGGCTTCCCCCCGCCCGCTCCTCGCTCCAGCCCATCTCCACGTAACCGTCGAGGCCCAGCAGCGCTGCCAGGGAGGCCAACTTCTCCGAACGCACCAGGTAGGCCTTCATCTTGGTCAGGTCGCCCTCGTCCCTGTCGGGAAAGCGCCGGAACAGCAGCTCGGCCATGACATGATCGAGAACCGCGTCCCCCAGGAACTCCAACCGCTGGTACGAATCCCGGTTGCTCGACCCCACCGCCGAACCGTGCCGAAGTGCCTGCTGCAACAACGACCTGTCCCGGAAGCCGTGCCCCAGCTTTTCCTCCAGCTCCTCCAGACCATCGAAATCTTTCGTTTCCGCCACGAAGGGATCATATCGCGGACCGCCAATCCTGGCTCTTCCTCATCCGCGTGGAACACACTGGCCCGGATCATTCATGGGGGTTCGTCGCGAAAGGGGCGAGGCGCCGTGCATGGCGGTGCCCTCTCAAGGTCTGTGAGCGCAGGCGTGCCGGTGGCACGTTGAGCGAGCAAACGAGTCCGCACCGCCAGGTGTGGTGCACCGTCCCTTGCGAAAGATGGATGATGAACGATCCGGTCGACCCTCGAGAACGCAGCGTTCACCTCCCCATTGTTCTCCATCTCGGACACAAGACGCTGGCTCAGGGCCTCCGGCAGGTTCTTCTCCTTCCAACATGTCGCTCCAGCCCGGGACGCACGTCGCCCCGCCGGACACGCCCTGCAGGCCCCCGTGCGCACCGTGTCCGCACGGCGAGAATCCGGCCGGCCGGAGCGTAAGGCCCGGGAACCCGGCAGTTCTCTACTGGCAAGAGGAGGCCTTGGAGTACAGTGCGAACACGGCACCCTGGGGGTCCCGGCACTGGGCGATCACGCCACCATCGGGAACCTCCATCGGTCCGTTGAGCACCTCACCGCCCAGCTCATCCACCCGGGGCAACAGCTCGGCCACGTCCTCGACCTGGATGTAGTACAGCCAGCCGGGCGGGCCTGGCATTTCCGGGGGCTTGACGTACATTCCGCCCAGGGGGTGCTCGCCCTCCCAACCGAAGATGCGGTACATGGCGCCGCCGCCCATGTCATGTTCCTTCACCATTTCCCACCCGAAGATCTGGGAGTAGAACTCAAAGGCGCCCTGGAGATCCGTGGTTCCCAGCTCGGCCCATGAGAACTCCCCAACGCCCGGGGCTTCCTTCTTGGGGGGAGCCTCCAGAGGGGTGAATACAGCGAAGGCGGCACCCTGCGGATTGGCGAGGATGGCGATCCTGCCGACGGTCGGGATATCCATCGGGGCATGAATCACCTTGCCCTTCAGCGATTCCACACGGGAAGCCGTGGCGTCCACGTCGGGAACACCCACATACGCGAGCCAGTTGGGCGGAACCCCGGCGGCGGCGGCCTCCGGCGGCAAGACCATCACCCCCCCGAGGGGGACCTCCCCGTTGACAAACATGGTGTACGGGCCCATTTCGTTCTCCCAGTTCTGGGTTCCCCAACCCAACAAGGAGGTGTAGAAGCCCTGCCCCCCCTTGGTGTCCGAGGTGAGCAGCTCGAACCAGAGGTACCGTCCACGGATTACATCGTTCATTCGCCGTTCCTTTCCGCATCGCTCTCATTGAAGAACCCAGCACACAATGAACTCGGTACCGAGAATACGTCTCATATCGCAAGAGGTTTCATCGGCATCCGAGACGATCCAGAGGGCCGCTCCTGCGCCAGACCCCTCGCAGAGACCCCCAGAGGTGCAGAGCACATGCACCGTACGTCCCCACGGCAACTGGTTTTGACGACAGACACGCTTGTGGTGCCCGAACCCTCCGGTCGGCCAGATCGGACCAGCTTCGGGGGGCGTTCGATGGGCCCCGGCGTCGGGGGATCGCGCCGTGGCCTTGAGGAACCCCGTTCCGCTCGCATGTTGGCCGTCCCGGCGATCCTTCGCATGGGACCCGCCTCCCAAGGGCCGCCCTATCGGGTGACCACCTGGGGACGAAGCTCGACAAATGCGCAGAGCAGCTCCTGCTTCTCGTTCTCGCCCCAGCCTGCGGCATCCATGGAGGCGCCCAGATCGCTGCCTGCGGCGAGAAAGTCCGCATTGTCCAGGTGCAGGTGCGCGTGGGCGGCGACCATGTCACGACCGTGGTACTCCCCCTCGCCCCCCGTCCCGAGGACCAGGAAGTCGGTCACCCTCTCGACAAGGAGGTCTGGATCGACACCAGCGAGAAAGTGCTTGATCCGCGGGTTGACGCCGTGGCGCCGCACGGTGTCCGCGACCACCTCGTGCAGGCCTTCGCGCCCCCCAACCCGATCGAACAGCGATCGTTCCTCCTGGCGCGCCTCCATCGCGGCCCGTGCGCTGCCACACATGGTTTCGAGAGCCGCGACCTGCTCGTCCGGCGTCGCGATCTCCTGGATCTCGGCCTCTGCCCGTCTCGCCGATGCAGCGCCCTTGGTGTCGTCCGCCAGACAATTGGAACCCGCCATTGCAGCCGACAGTCCCCACACAGTCACGATCACACCGGTTCGCAAACTCATACGATCTCCCTTCCCGCTTGTCCTTGAAAATCTGATACTGAGACTATGGCGCATTTTTGTTCTTGTCAAGCCCCAACCGGAAGAACGATGCCGGGGTGGACGATGACGCGGGGGGATCCCCGCTATTCCTCGGGGAGGGTGGCGCGGATGATGACGCGGGTCTGGCGGCCATTGCCCGGGTCGACGCTCTCCAGGCGTCCGCCGTGGAGGGCCGCCACCCGGGAGGCCACGGCCAGGCCCAGCTGCAGGCCGTCCCGTAAACCCTCCTGGGATACCTCATCGGCGGAGGGCCCGGAGACCTCCACATCCAGCTGAACGGCGGTCTCCTCCTCGGCGAAGTCGACCTCCAGCACGACCCGCGTTTCCGGACCCATGAGCTCCACGGCCGGCGCCACGAGGGCCAGCACCATGGCGTGGAGCAGACGCGGATCGCCCCAGACGACGGCCTTGCAACCACCCCCGTGGAGCTCGACCCGGTTGGCCTCGTAGAGATCGTGGACCAGCTGCACGGCCTCCTCGACGATGGGGCCGATGGGAATGAAGTCCCGCTGCCCCTGCTCCCATCCGGTCAGCTCGGACAGGCGCCTCATGATGGCCGCGCCCTTCCGGGAGGCCATGATGACCCGTTCCAGGTACACGTTCCCGGCCAGCTGCCCGGCGCCGCTCCCGGCCGCCAGCTCGGCGTTGAGGAGCTGGCCCCCCAGGAGGTTGTTGAGGGTGTGGGTGATCCCCCTCCCCGCGATGGCCAGGGACAACACCCGGAGGAAACCCTCCGACATCTCAAGACATGGGGCTTCCAGATCCATGGAGCCCACCATCGGTTGGGGACGGCCCAGCTCCGCACCAAGGCGGACGGCCAGGAAACCGAGAAGCTCCCGCTCCACAACGGTCAGGGCACGGGAAGCGGCGGAGGAGCAAACCAGCCCGCCGACCAGCTCGCCTCCGTGGGAATCCACGACAGGCACAATGACGGCGAACCGGGAGCGCATCACCTTGAAAGGCCCCCACCGGGGGAACATCTCCTGGACGTTGTCCGGATACTCGAGAATCCCCGAGTCGACACTCAGCCGGCTCATGGGAGAGTCGGCCAGCGAAAAGGTCGCGCCCGGGGCCAAGGCCATGGTTCCGTGGGAGGCCCGAACGATGCCGAGAGGCGGGTGGAGCTCGGCGAGGCAGGCGAATTCGGAACCGGCCAGCTCGGCGGCAACCGTGGCCGAACGCTGTACCAGCTCCTCGCCCGTGTGCCGTGCCAGGGTCGAGCTGAGCCGCTCCCGCAGCAGGTCCTCCCGAACCTCCTTGGTCACCTCCTCCATCAGCACGGTGGAGATGGCGTCGGCCCGAAACGGGGACGCCAGGACGAAACGGAACCAGCGGGGCGGCTCGTCGGCGGCCGCCCGGCGGAACGGAGGCGAGACGCCAAGTCCAGCCTCGATCCAATCGCCGACCAGAGAGCGATCGACGGGGTGAACGATGTCCAGGAGGCTGGCTCCCACGGGCTCCCCGAGCACCCGGGGCAGCAGCGTCGGATCTCCGTCCCCCAGGGCCGTGATGATCTCGTGCTGCATCTCGATCAACAGGTGCGGACCGATCACGCCATCCTCCTCACACCGCCGGCACAGCAGCGTTGGCGCATTCCACGACTCTCCTCATGCGGGCCAAGATCCGCTCGGTGTGGCTCCCCGGCCAGTAGACCGTGCCGCAGGAGGTGCAGCGTCGGAACCGCGGTGCCGTTCGAGCAACGAAGGGCGGAACGAAGGTCCGTGCGGCCTCCCGGTCCAGGTCGGCCAGCTCGGCGTTGCACCGGGAGCACCTGGCCGCTTCAAGGGTTGGCTGCGGCGCTAGGTCGAGACGGCGGAAGACCTCGACGAGCTGATCCTCCAGCTCCTCGGCTTGGACGAGCATGGTCCTCGGCCCCACCGAGGCCAGCTCCCGATCCCGGGTCAGGAGCCACCGGCCCTCCTCCCTGGCACGTCCCGCCAGCTCGGCGTCCTCGGCGCCGGAATACTCGGCATCGTAACCGAACAGCCGAAGCCAGCGGGCCAGAGAACCCAGCATGGAATCGCAGAGGAAGCGAGGCATCCACAGCATGCTAGCATGCCGGCGGGAGGCATCGATGACCATTCCTCAGTCCGAGCTTGAAACACGCCGTCACACCGCCGTGGAGGGCCTGGCAGCCGCCGGTCTCGACGCCCTGGTCCTCGAACCCGGCACCAATTTCCGTTACCTGACCGGCATGGCCGTCGAACGCAGCGAGCGGCTGGTCGCCCTGGTCATGACGGCCGACGGGGATTCGTGGATCGTCGGGCCGGCCTTCGAGGCCGAGCGGCTCGGCGGGGCCGTCTCCGGGGGCTACATCGTCTGGCAGGAGCACGAAGACCCGTACACGATCCTTGCCGAGCGCCTGGCAAGGGCCCGGCGAATCGGTCTCGGACCGACCACATGGTTCGCCGACGCCGAGCGGCTGGCGTCGGCCCTCTCGGGGGCCACGCTCACGAGCGCACACGATCTGCTCTCCAGCCTGCGGATGCACAAGACGCCCTTCGAGTTGGAGGCCATCCGGCAAGCCGCGGCGGCCTGCCGCCAACGGATCGCCAGGGCCCATTCCAGCCTTCGGCCCGGCATCCGGGAGATCGAGCTGGCCGAGGGCTTCGGCACCGGCGACGACACGGTCCTCGTTCAGTTCGGGCCCTCCAGCGCCCTGCCCCACGGTGAAGCCGGGGAGCGCCCCCTCGAACCGCCCACGGCCCTGCTCATCGACCACTGGGCGCCCCTCGAGGATGGCTACTGGGGCGACCTGACCCGCTCCACCTGGATCGGCGGGGAACCGCCCGAGCGCTACCGGACGGTCTGGCAGACGGTCCTCGAGGCCCAGCTGGCCGGCATCGAGGCCGCGCGCCCCGGCGTCACCTGCAGCGAGGTGGATGCGGCCGCCCGGGCCGTCATCGAGCGGGCGGGCTTCGGCGAGTTCTTCACTCACCGCCTGGGTCACGGCCTGGGCCTGGACGTCCACGAGCCACCCTACCTGGTGGACGGCAACGACCTGGAGCTGGAGCCAGGCATGGTGGTCACGGTGGAGCCGGGTATCTACCTTCCCGGCGAGTTCGGTGTCCGCCTGGAGGAGGACATCGTCATCACGGAGAACGGCGCCCAGCTTCTGTCCGAGCCTCAGCGGATCCTGGGGGCGATCCTGCTGGATTGAGGACCGTTATTCACCGCCTCGCGGACTGTTTCCCGTTGTCACAATGCCGCTTCCAGGACGCCTCCGTGGAGGGACCTCGAATCCTCCGGGAACCTTGCACCACCTTCCGGATCCCAGACGCGCCACGACCCGGATCGGCTGGACCGGAGTTTCGGGAGGAAGGTAACCACCCCACCCGGAGAAGAGATCGTGGGCTCGTCCATCGTGGATCAGGTCGGGCCGGGGCAACCCCGTGATCATCCGTGCGATCACGTTCCCCGATCCGTCGACGGCCAGGATCTCCTTCACGGGATCATCCGGGTTCCAGACCCAGCCCGAGATTCTGATGGCTTCGGAACCGATCCACGAACCGCCGTCGAGACGCCCGTCGATCGCTGGCAGCTCGCCAACGTCGATTGGCCGCCCCGGCAGGCCGGTCCAACTGGTCGCCGGACGATCGAACGGTACGTGGTGGAGCGGCTTCAGGCGGGAAACCGTGTAGGTCACTTCGGCCCGGGTCACCGGGATGAATGTCAGCACACGGATTACCGATGGATCGTAGATCCCAAGCCGAAGCGCCTCGGCGGCTAGCGGTTGACGATGTGCGTTGACCAGGTATCGGTGCAGTACGGGAAGACCGCGGGACCAGGAGGCCACGACCAAGACGAGGACCAACGCCACGGGAACGGCCATGCGTTGCCATGACAAACGCCTGTGCCCGCCGGAAGCACAACCACGTGTCACGATCAGCATGGCGCTCCAACCAATCCAGAAAAGGGCGGAAAGGGAAGCATACCGGGATTGAAGGGACTGGTGGATCCCGAAGCCTGCACGACCGACACCCGTGCCGAGGGCGTTCCCAAGGACGTAGAGCTGGAGGCCGATCCACGGTGCAGCTCGTCTCGCGGTCGCCGTCCCCCGCCGCAACGCCACGGTCCAGAAAACGCCCGACGAGACAACGCCCAGGGCACCGGCGACCGCTGCCGCGCCAACGGACCCCGCCAGAAACCCTCCAAGATAGGCGAAGGAATAGATCAGAACCTCGAGGGGGTGCGCCGTTTCCAGCGGCGGATGGGATGGAACCGGCTGGTATCCCAGGAAAAAGAACAGACCCACGGCGACTCCGAGGACCACAATAGCCCCCAATTCCCGGCGACGACGGCCCTGGATGAGGGCGACGGCCAGCAGCGCCGGCCACAGGGAGAGGTTCGTCGAATAGGAGATGGCCCCCAGGGCGCTGGCCAGGAGCGCCGGCCACAGGGGCAACCCACCGTCTCCGGACTTGCGGAAGAGGAGAAAAAGGGCGGCCACGGCCAATGCGTTGGAGAGGAACCAGATGGCCCCGGAGAATCCCATGACCACGCTGTGGGCTGAAACAGGCGAAAAAACCAGACAGGCGAGCAGAAAGAGCCCGCCCGACAAGGCTCCCGGCTCGAGATCCAGGGAGCCAGCCATCAACCTCCAGAGCAGGAGGAGAATGACGAAGAGCAGAACGATGGCAACGGCGGAAAGGCCACGGTTGTCCCCATGGGTCAACCGAATGTTCGCCACATAGATCAGGGCGGGAAGTGTGACCGTGTGTTCATTCGACTTGAGCATCAGCCAACGGAGAGGATTGTCGGCGAAGGCCTGACCGTCCCAAACCTGGTTCAGGATGCCGTAGTAGTCGTTGTATTGGCAGGCCCCGAAGTGCGGCAGCTCCACGAGATAGGGAAGAGCAGGGATCAGGGCTACCAACACGAGAGCCGCCCGGGCGACTCGAACCACACGATGCCGGTCACCGCCGGTTCCGGGGGCGATACCCCGAGCAAGCATCATTCATTGCCCGTCTGCTGCAGGGAGGAACACGCCGCATCCGGCGGCGCCTTCTGGATCCGGTCGCTCGACGCGCCGCAAGCACGGCTTCCCTCCCGAATCTTGCGAGAGCGACGCCGTACACGACTCCTCCCGCCCTCCGTGACGATGCCTGACGAAGAATGCGGGCTGAGGTCCATGGGACCGACGGTACAATTCCCGGCGTCCGACCGCAACAGTGAGGTCGTCCCGCCGGGTGTGGCCGCCCATGCAGGATGACCGGTGCCGCTCCCTCCCGAACCTCCATCGACCTTCACCCCGGAATGTACTAGAATGCCCGCCCGGAAGAGGTTGGCCGGCGGCTGTCGGCCATGCGTTTGTGCAACAGTTCACATGAGAGACCCGCCCGCGGGAGGAAGGAGCGAACGATGCCGGTTATCGAGACAACACCGGAAATGGTGCGCCGCGTTTACGAGACGAGCCGGAAGCGGCTGGAGATCGTCAGGAAGCGGCTCAACCGGCCCCTAACCCTGGCCGAGAAGGTACTGTTCGGCCACCTGGACGATCCGGAGAACGAGCACCTGGAGCGGGGGAAGGCCTACATCATGCTGCGGCCCGACCGCGTGGCCATGCAGGACGCCACGGCGCAGATGGCCATGCTCCAGTTCATGCTCTCCGGCAAGGACGAGACCGCCGTCCCTTCCACCATCCACTGCGACCACCTGATCCGCGCCCGTTCCGGCGCCAAGGAGGACGTGGAACGCGCCATCGAGGAGAACCGTGAGGTCTACGACTTCCTGCAGAGCGCGGCGGCCCGCTACGGCCTCGGCTTCTGGAAGCCGGGCTCCGGCATCATCCACCAGATCGTCCTGGAAAACTACGCCTTCCCCGGCGGGATGATGATCGGGACCGACTCCCACACGCCCAACGCCGGCGGGCTTGGCATGGTGGCCGTCGGTGTCGGCGGTGCCGACGCCGTCGATGTCATGGCGGGCTTCGCATGGGAGGTCCTGCAGCCCAAGCTGATCGGCGTCAAGCTGACCGGCAAGCTCCACGGCTGGACGGCCCCCAAGGACGTCATCCTCAAGCTCCTGGACATCCTGACCGTCAAGGGCGGCACCAACGCCATCGTCGAGTACTTCGGCCCCGGTGCGGCCTCCATCTCGGCCACCGGCAAGGCCACCATCACCAACATGGGCGCCGAGCTGGGCGCCACCTGCTCCATCTTCCCCTACGACGCCCGTCACAAGGCCTACCTGGAGGCCACGCGTCGGGGCGAGATCGCTCAGCTTGCCGAGGCCAACACGGACCTGCTGACGGCCGACCCCGAGGTGCTGGAGAACCCGGAGAAGTACTACGACCAGCTGATCGAGATCGACCTCGACACCCTGGAGCCCCACCTCGTCGGGCCCCACACGCCCGATCTGGCGCACCCGGTTTCCCGCATGGCCGAGGACGTCAAGCTCAACGGCTACCCGGACAACATGACGGCCGGCCTGATCGGCTCCTGCACCAACTCCTCCTACGAGGACATCACGCGCGCCGCCGAGGTCGCCGAGCAGGCCCTGGCCAAGGGTGCCAAGCTCAAGGCGACCTTCTGGGTGACGCCGGGTTCCGAGCAGGTGGAGGCCACCATCGAGCGGGACGGCCAGATGGAGACGCTCAAGAAGCTGGGCGCCGTGGTCCTGGGCAACGCCTGCGGACCCTGCATCGGCCAGTGGGAGCGCCATGACATCGAGCTGGGCACCCCCAACTCCATCGTCACCTCCTTCAACCGCAACTTCAGGAAGCGCAACGACGGGAGCCCCGAGACCTACGCCTTCATCGGCAGCCCGGAGATCGTCGTCGCCTACGCCCTGGCAGGCCGGCTCTCCTTCAACCCGATGACCGACGAGCTCGAGGCGGCCGACGGTAGCACCTTCAAGCTCCAGGCACCGGCGCCGGCCCCGGACATCCCGGCCCAGGGCTTCGTCTTCAAGGCCGAGGGTTACGTGGCACCGCCCGAGACCCGTGAGCGCGTGGAGATCAAGGTCCGTCCCGACTCCGACCGCCTCCAGCTCCTGACGCCCTTCCCGGCGTGGGACGGCAAGGACCTGGAGAAGCTCCCGGTACTCGTCAAGGCCGTCGGCAAGTGCACCACCGACCACATCTCCCAGGCCGGCCCCTGGCTCAAGTACCGCGGCCACCTGGATAACATCTCCAACAACCTCCTCCTCGGCGCCGTCAACGCCTGGACCGACGACCCCGGCACGGGGATCGACGTGGAGACCGGCGAGAAGAAACCAATCCCCGAGCTGGCCCGTTCCTACAAGGAGCGCGGCATCCGCTGGGTGGTCATCGGCGACGAGAACTACGGCGAGGGCTCCTCCCGCGAACACGCCGCCATGGAGCCGCGGCACCTGGGGGGCGCCGCCGTCATCGCCCGCTCCTTCGCGCGCATCCACGAGACCAACCTCAAGAAGCAGGGCGTCCTGCCCCTGACCTTCGCCGACCCGGCCGACTACGACAAGATCAAGGCCGACGACCGGATCTCCATCGTCGGTCTCGCGGACCTGACGCCGGGCAAGCCCCTGACGGTCATCGTCCACCACGCCGACGGCAGCGAGGAGAGCTTCCAGGTCAACCATTCCCTCAACGCCGAGCAGATCGAGTGGTTCAAGGCCGGCTCCGCCCTCAACCTCCTGCGGAAGCAGAACGGCTGATCCGGTTATCGACAGCGACACGGCGGCCCGGGGTTCTCCCGGGCCGTTTCACTTTTCAGTCCAACAGCTTCCTTCGGCCGCCCCCGGTGGGGCCAAGGCCAAAACGTCCCACGGAACGTATATTGGGATCAGGAGATTCCATGTTCAGGGTCATTCCCGAAGGCGCCGCCTTCCGCGAGCACGTTCTGCTTCGCGACGGGAGGGGGGTGCTGATCCGCGCCGGAACCCCCGAGGACCTCCCGCTGATCGAGGAATTGATGCGGAGGGTATCTCCCGAGAGCCTCCGCCTCCGCTTCGGGGCTGCGATCCGGGAGGTTCCTCGTGAAGTCCTGGAGAGGCTCAGCCGCGGCGACTTCACCCGGGAGGGTTGCCTCCTGGCGATCGTCGTCGAGGACGGTGCGAGCCGCGTCGTGGGCAAGGCCAACTACATGGCCCTGGGCACTGGACGGAGCGCCGAGTTCGCCATCCTCGTCGAGGACAGTCACCAGGGCCTCGGCATCAGCACGCTGCTGCTGGAGCGCCTCGCGGGGCTCGCCGCCGCCAACGACTTCACCGAGCTTGTCGCCGAGGTGCTGCCGGAGAACACAACCATGCTCCGGGTCCTCCGGAGATCCGGCCTCGAGCTGCGCCAGGCCCGGGAAGGGGGCACCGTTCAGGTGGTGATCCCCATCAAGAACGACGCAGCCGTCCGTGAGGCGGCCCGCGTGCGCCAACAGATCGCCGTCTCCGCCTCACTGGTCCCCGTCCTGCGTCCCTCCTCCGTCGCCGTTGTCGGGGTCTCGGCTTCCCGGTCCTCCGTCGGCAACACGATCCTCCAGAACCTGATCGCCGGAGGGTACACCGGGAGGGTCTACGCCGTCGGCCCGCACGCCGCGGGGTTTGGGGAACTCCCGGTCTACCGCAGCCTCGAAGAAGTGCCACAGGCCCCCGATCTCGCGGTCATCGCGGTGCCCCCCGAGGCCGTTCTGGAGGTGGAGAAGCAGGCGGCGCGCGCCGGTGTCAAGGCCCTCGTCGTCGTGACGACGGGTTTCGCGGAAGCGGGCCCCGAGGGTGCCATGCTCCAGCTCCACTTGACCGAGCGGGCTCAGGCCCACGGGTTGCGGCTCGTCGGGCCCTGTTCACTCGGCGTCATCAACACGGACCCCGGCGTCTCCCTCAACGCCAGCCTGGCCCGGTCCCTGCCACCGAGGGGGGCGCTGGGCTTCTTCTCCCATTCCGGAGCCCTGGGACTCTCGGTTCTGGACTACGCCGCCCGCCGGGGGGTCGGCTTCTCCACCTTCGTCGCCGCCGGAAACCGGGCCGACGTCCAGGTGAACGACCTGCTGCTCCACTGGGAGGAGGATCCAGGAACCGAGATGGCCGCCCTCTACCTCGAGACCTTCGGCGACCCGAGGAGCTTCACGAGAACGGCCCGGCACATGACGCCCCGCAAGCCGATTCTCTGCGTCAAGAGCGCGCGAAACCTCGCCGGCAGGGCCGCCGCCCGAGAGCACTGTGGTGTGCCGTCCCTCCCAGCTGCCGATCTCGACGAGGATGTCCTCTTCCGGCAGGCGGGCGTCATCCGGACCAACGATTTCGAAGAGCTCATTGACGTCGCCGTCCTGTTGGAGAATCAGCCCCTCCCGGCCGGGAACCGCGTCGCCATCGTCACCAACTCGGGAGGCCTGGGGACGCTCTGCGCCGACGCCTGCCAGGCCCAGGGGTTGTGCCTCGCCGATCCAGGCCTCGTCCACGTCGAAACCACGGAGACGCCCAAGAGAATCCGGCCGGCGGTGGAGGCGGCCCTGAACAGCCGGGAAGCGGACGCCCTCCTCGGCGCCTTCGCCTGCCTGGGCCACTGGAGCCCGGCCGCCATTGCCGAACAGGTGCTCCCGGCCGCCGGAGCCCAGGGGGCCCGGCCGCCGAACGGAAAGCCGCTGGTCCTGTGCCTCGTGGGACTCGCCGCCATGCCGCTGGTGGAATCCGCTGGACCACAACCCCTCCGAATCCCCGTCTTCCGTTTTCCGGAAAGCGCCGTCCGGGCCCTGGCCCATGCGGCCCGCTACGCCGCATTCCGGCGGCGCCCCGCCGGGACCGTCCGGTGGCATGACGATGTGGATGCGGCCGCGGCGCGACACCGGGTTCACGAACTCCTGACGGCCCGTCCCAGGGCCGGCACGCTCTCGCTGGACGCGGGGGATTCGGCCTTCCTGCTCTCGGCCTTCGGGATTCCGGTCACGACGTCCCGACCCATCGGGGTCTATGTCGCCGTGCATTTCGACCCCCTCTTCGGTCCGTTGATCGAGCTCCGCAAGGCGGGCATGCCCCCCGTCCTTCGCCTGACACCCCTGACGGACAGGGACATCGCCGAGAGCCTGGACGCCGTCCAGTGTTCCCAACGGGAAGAGTTGGGGGGGCTCCTCTCCCGTCTCTCCCAGCTCGTCGAGGAGCTGCCATGGGTCCGCCGCCTCGAGGGCAACGTCGGGGACTTCGAAGGGCCCAACCTCTGCCCCGGCGTCCAGATCGAGATCGGCGTCAGCGGCCCCTGCCGGTGAGCCCCGCTCCCCCGTCGCGGTATGATCGGCCTGAAAGGAGGTCGGGATGACGCGGGCTCTGGTGCTTTCCGGCGGTGGCGTTCGAGGGATCTTCCAGGCCGGAGTGATCGACCGGCTCGTCGAGCGGGGCGAGAGCCGGTGGAGCGTCTTCACGGGCGTCTCGGCCGGAGCCATCAACGCCCTCCTGACGGCCCAGGACCGGGTGGCCGAGATGAGCAACCTGTGGATGCGCCAGACCGAGGGCGGGTTGACCGCCTACCGCTCCCGCCTGGACCTGGCCAACCTGGCGGTGCACGCCCTGGCACCCGGCCTCCTGACCTACGCCGACGTTGAAGCCCTCGACGGGATCTACGACAACCGGGAGCTCCTGGAGATCCTGGAGCCCTTTGCCGCAGGGCTCTCCGGACGCCTCGAGGAGCTTGGCCACCACCTGCGGATCGGCATCGTCTGCCTCCAGACCGGGGAATACCTCAGCGTCGATCCCACGCGCCATGTGGCCGCCGCCGACATCGCGCGGCTCGTGCTGGCCTCCACGGCCATCCCGCTGGCATTCGATCCCGTGGAGCTGACCCTCGACCTCCCCGGCGCGGGCTGTTCGGGACGGCGGTGCCAGTTCGCCGACGGGGGCGCCCGCAACATCACGCCCCTGGCAGACGCCATCGGTGCCGCCCGGGAGGCGGGGATCGAGCTCGAGGGGATCGACGTCATCCAGTGCCTGCCCTGGGACCCCGCCGGTGCCCGGCACGAGTACCACGGCCTCCTGGGCATCGGCCTGCGAGCCGAGGAGATCCTGACCAACGAGATCTACCGCAATGACCTGGAGCTCTTCCTCCAGGCCAACGCGCTGGCCGCCCTGCGGGAACAGCTGACCTCTTCGGAGGACGAGGCCTCCCGGGCCCTCCTCGATCGCCTGACGGCCGTCATCCCGCACCTTGGGCGCTATCGCCCCATGGACCTCCGTATCATCCGGCCCACGCCGGAATCGTGGCGGGCCTTCACCGGCCGGGAGGAGGCCGACCTCGGCGTCGAGTTCCCCGGGGACCTGGACCGAAACGCGGAGCTCCTCCGCCTGATCCACGGCTACGGCCGCTGGCTGGCCGAGCATCGGGAGTTTCACACGGTGGTGGGGTCGGAAGGAGCCGATAGACGATAGAGGGGAGACGAGGGAACAGACGGCCGCTGGCGTGCTTCCTTCTGAACGGACGGGGCCAGAGAGTGCGGGATGCGGAGGAGGCGCCGGGAGGAAATCGGCTGCCGGCAGACGAGGGAGACGTGGGGCGGTGTTCCGGCTCCGGCCCTCACAACGCGGCGACATCATGTTGAGCCAACGGACAGACAACTCGATCTCCCATGGGCGAGCCACCGATCACCATTGCCATCCGCCGGAGGGAACACGGGCCGGGGTAGCCCCCGGCCCGTGGAGACGACAATCGGCAACCAGCGGCACCTTCAGCGCAGGGTCACCAGCATTCGGATCCTTCCCTGGCCCGACGGTAGCGCTTGCAACGCCTTGCCGATGATGGTGCCGGGGTAGGCCCAGACGGCCTTCTCCGCCGTGCCGGGCTCCCTCCCGGCGCAGAGCAGGTCACCAGGATGGATGGGTCCCGAGGCCGCCGAGGCCCTGACCTGGACGATCCCCAGGATGGCCACCGGCACCTTGCCCGAATTGCCATCCACGTCGATGGTGGAGCCACCGACGATGGTGGGCCTGTCCGACACGACACCCATCACAGCCTGCCCCCGCTTCGCCGTGGCCGGCTCGAGCTTGCCGTCGGCCCCGATTCCCACCACGGTCCCCGGCTCCAGCTCACCGTGGGCCGGGTACATCTCGGCGAAATCGGCACCACCGGAGTGGAACGAGCCGTCGGCGTAGACCTCGCCGATGGACGAGACCCGGAATCGCGTATTGGTGCCATCGTAGTTTGTCGCCTTGATGAGGTCCCCCCCGCTGTTGCCACCTTTGAGCAGCAGGGTCGTATGGGACGAAGGTGTCGTGATGACCGCGCCGAGCCAGCTCTGGCTGAAAGCGTACAGACCGTAGCTGTTCGCTCCGGTTCCCTCGGCGTACACGCCGGCGGCGCCGCTTGAGGTGCCCATGACGCCGTAGCCGCTGTCGTTGGTACCGTACACGCCGGCGCCACTGGCAGCATGGGCTACACCCTTCACGCCGTAGCCGTTCGAGCTCGAAGTCGTCCCCGCCACCCCGACGGCCTCGCCGCTCGTCGCATTGTTGTTGCCCCACACCGCCGCGTGAGTAGATGCCCACGTCTCACCCTTGAACGCGTTGTGGTTGTGGTTCTTGAGGTCCATGAGGGGCTGGCTGGCATCCACGGTGGCGACGTAGGGCAGTGTCAGCCCGCCCTATTCGTCGGCCGCCCACGTCACCGAGGAGCCGTCGTACTTGAGCACCTGGCCGGCGGATGCGCCCCAGCCGCTGATCTGGTAGACCGCGACCGCGCCCTTGGCCAGCTTGGAATTCGTCACGGCACCGCTGCCAATCTTGCTGTTCGTCACGGCACCGTCCGCCAGCTTCGCCGAGGTGACGCCACCGTCGGCGATGGACAGGGTGACGTCGCCGGACTCGCCGCCGCCGGCCAGCCCCTCGCCCGCGTGCACCGCCGTGATGTCGCCGCCGCCGCTCGAGGAGCCCTGCTCGAGCTCGTATTCCATCTCCAGCGTGGAGGGGTCCTGGCTGACCGTGCCGTTGCCCACCATTGACGCGAAGGTCAGCACCTTGCCCGATCCGGAGC
>CAZXNA010000048.1:0-22493 GCA_964641295.1 uncultured Thermoanaerobaculia bacterium | reverse complement strand
CCCGCCGTCTCCGGACGGCACGAACATACGGCCGGGCCCCTCGGGGCCCGGCCTTTCATTCTCTGTTTGGAATCCCATCGCTGGCGGAGAGTACTGGACTCAGCCGATCGCCTCAACGAGGCCTCGAATGCTCCGGCGGGCCGAAGCCCCTGCGGACCAGGAGAACGGGGTCTTCACCGGGATTCTCGAGCGTGTACCCTGCCGCAAGGAACGAGCGGATGCTGGGCTCGTTCCCAGCCTTGACCCAGGCGTAGAGCTCCAGAAGGCCCAGAGAACCCAGGGCATACCGGGCGATACATTGGACGATCTTCCGGCCGTACCCCCTGCCAAGGGCCTCGTCCTCCCCCACCATCAGCCGGCCGAACTCGGCCCGGCCGGCTTCCCATTCCACCTTGTAGAGCGCCGCCTGGCCGATGGGCCGTCCGAGGGGTGGCGGCGCTTCCACAATGAAGACGAAGTCGTCGTCCCGGTGGCTGTAGGCTTCAAACCAGGCCCTGTGGCCCGCCATGGTGAGGGGCTCCGAGTGGAAGAACATGGTGCGGATCCGTTCCTTGTTGCGCCAGGCCAGGGTCGTCGGAAGGTCCTCCCTTTCCAGGAGCCGGAAACGGAGTCCCTCGAATTCGAAGGGGTCGAGGGGCCGCTTCACGGCCGGACCGCCTCCTGGAGCGCCCCGACGATCCGTTCCACGTGATGCCTCTCCAACCCCAGGTGCATGGGCAGCGAGATGACGCGCGCCGCGGCCCCGGCAGCCCGGGGAGTGGGGCCCGGACGGCCCCGGTACATGGGGTAGTCGGTGTTGAGCCGATAGTGAACGCCGGGGTAGATCTCGCGCCGGTTGAGCTCCACCATGACCCGGTCGCGGTCGTCCACCAGGACCTGAAAGAGGTGACGCGAGGGCTCGCACCCCGGCGGCACGGGAACGGTGGCCACGCCATGGACGTCTTCGAGAAGCTCCTCGTACCATGAGGCGATCTCACGCCGCCGGGCGTTGTCCTCCTCCAGGTACTTCAGGGCCACCAGCGCCATGGCGGCCATGACCGAGTTTCCGTGGGCCTTGAAGCCCACGTGAGGGACTTCGTACATCCACCGGTAGGCCGCCTGGGAATGGGTCCGCGTGTAGGTGTCCTTGTCGATCCCGAGCCAGCTCCACTGCCGGACCTGGGCGTCCAGCTCCCCATCGGGGAAACAGATCATCCCGGAGTCGGCGGTGGGGAGGTTCTTGACGGCGTGGAAGCTGAAGACGGCGGCGTCTGCCTCGTGCCCCACGTGACGGCCTTCGAGGCGCGTTCCAGCCATGTGGGCCGCGTCGAGGACCAGGCGCAGCTCCCGGGCGCGGCAGATCCCCGCAACCTCCGCCAGGCGGCCCGTGCTCCCACCCAGGCCAACGAACATCACGGCGCGGGTCCTCGGAGTGATTCGCTCCATCACGGATCCGGGGTCGAGGCAGAGAAACTCGTCCACATCGGCGAAGACCGGCGTCAGCTCCTCGTGGAGGATGACGTGGTTCGTCGAGACGAAGGTCAGCGGCGTGGTGATGATCTCGTCGCCCGGCCTCCAGCCGTCCCGTTCGCTCAGGACGCGCAGGGCCAGCTGGAGGCCCACCGTGGCCGAGGCCACGAAGTGGGCATGGGGAAGCCCGGTGGCCCGGCGCCAGGCTTCCTCGATCTCGAGCGTCTTGTATCCGAGGCCTGTCCAGCCGCGCTCCAGGCAGTCGCGGATCTCGGCCAGGACCTCCTCCGTCCGGTAGTGGGGCCGAAAGAGATGAATAGGATCAGGCATGAACCCCCCGAGGCATTCTACTTGACCCCCGGGCGGGAATCTGGGAGCCTCCAGCTGCGAGAGGTACCCCCATGCCGGTGCGTCTGTCCTCGTTTCGGAACATGTTGCCGCGGCGCCGTCCCAGGGTGCTGCTCTTCGGGAATGTCACCCAGGAGCCATACTGCAACAACCTCCTGCCCGTGGTGGCGGCCTTCCGGAGACTCTCCCACGTCCAGGTGGTCGAACCGCGTCACCTTCCCGGCTTCGTCGGCACCGGTGGCGCACGGCCCGCAGCCATCCCGCCGTCGGCCCTCTCGAGCCTGCCGCGGGGATTCCAGCCAGACCTGGTCATCTGCCTGGCCGGCGGCCTGTTCCTGGAGCCGGCGACCCGGGAGCATCTGCCGTCCGGCGCTCTCACCGTCGGTTTGGCCCTTTCCGATCCGCTGGGCCTGGAAGCCTCCCTGACCATCGCGGAGAGCTTCGACCTCTTCTTCACCCAGGATCCGAACACCCTCCCCCTCTACGGGGAGCGGGGCATCGGCGCCCGCCTCTGCCTCCCCGCCGTGGATCCACGCCTGTACAGGCCAACTCCCGGCGGAACCCCCTGTGACATCCTCTACGTGGGGAAGTGGACCCCGTACCGGGACCGCCTGCTCACCGCCCTGGCCCAACGCTTCCAGGTCCGGATCCACTCCGATCTCGGCGAGAACCGGTTCTCCGTGCCGGCGGCCCCCCCCATCAACACCCCCACCGAGCTGGCCCGGGCCTACTCGGCGGCCCGTCTCGCCCTCGAGACCGCCCTGGTGGAGCAACCGGGCAACCCGCTGGACGGCTCGCACCGGCTGACCAACCGGCCCCAGTTCGCCGCCGCCTGCGAAACCCCGGCGCTGGTGGAGAGCTTCGATCAACTCGCCCTTTTCTTCGAACCCGGCCGCGAGGTGGCCGTGTACACCGACGAGACCACTCTGGTCTCGGAGGCCGCCCGTCTCCTGGCCGACGAGAGCACGAGACAGCACATGGGCCGGCGGGCCAGACGGCGCCTGAGGCGGGACCACACCTGGGACCTGCGAGCCCGGATGATCCTCGACCATGCGGCGGCGCTCCAACGAGCGCGGGCCTGAGCCGCCCCGGCACGGAAATGTACTGTAGAATCGACCGGCCATGGCTGTGAGACCTGAATCAGGCACGCCCTCCTCCGGCCCCAGGCAGGGCGAGGGGGAACCGGCGCAGAGCGGTCCCGAACCGCTCCAGCGCAGGGTTCGTGTGCTCGAGGAGGAGCTGCGCCGGGTCTACGAATCGCCCCACTGGCGTACCGCCCAACGGTTCCGCAAGATCCAGATCGAGCTCGAGCTCCTGTTGAACCGTCTGCGCCACCCGCTCCACTGGATGCGGACGGTGGCCGCCCGGCGGATCCCCTTCCCCCTGCGGGCCCGTCTCGTCCAGACTTTCGGAAAACCCGCGTACCGGGAGCCGAAGAACGACAACGTCGCAGCTCAACGCTTTGCCGAGACCCTCGTTCGCCGGGAGACGGCCGCCAGGGCGCGTCCCCACATCATCTGTCTGCCGGCCATCGAGTGGGGGTTGCGCATCCAGCGGCCCCAGCACCTCCTGGCCAGGCTGGCGGCCCGTGGCTGGCCGGTGCTGTACGCCCATCTGAAACCGAAGCCCGGCGGCCGCAGCGTGGAGATCGATCCCGAACCCGTGGCACCCGGCGTCCGGACCTTCCGTCTCCCCAGCGCCGAGGCGTTCCAGGTGGGCTCGGACGTGATGCAGGTCGAGGACCTCCGGATCATGGTGCGCGCCATGGAGGAGCTCCGGAAACGCGAACATCTGGCCGAGGCTGTCGTCCTCTGCCACTCCCCCTTCTGGAGGCCCCTGGCCCGGGTCCTCAACAGGCTCCACGGCTGGCCCGTCGTCTACGACCGCATGGATCTTCACGGCGCCTTCCCGACGGACTCCCGGCTGATGAGGGAGGAAGACCGGCGCCTGGTGGACGAGGCCCAGTTGGTGACGGCTTCCGCCCGCTCCCTGGCCAACGTCCAGCCGGCCGGTGGCACGCCCGTGCTCCTGCTGCCCAACGCCTGCGAACCCACGGACTGGATGGGAGCCGAGCCCTCGCCGGAGCTGGATGGGATCCCCCGGCCCATCGTGGGCTTCTTCGGTGCCATTTCCGACTGGGTGGATACGGATCTCCTGGAGGAGCTGGCCCTGGCCCGGCCGGGCTGGTCGTTCGTGCTCGTCGGTTCCACCTGGGGTGGAGACGTATCCCGGCTCGATCGGCTGGAGAATGTCCATCTCCTTGGTGAACGTCCCTACACCGATCTCCCGGCCCTGGCGGCGTGCTTCGACGTGGGCCTCCTTCCCTTCAAGCGGAACGCCCTCACCGAGGCGGCCAACCCCGTCAAGGTGTACGAGATGCTGGCCCTCGGTCTGGAGATCGTTTCCACGCCCCTCCCCGAGCTCGAGCCCATGAAACATCTGATCCGGGAGGCTTCGGGCCGCGACGGCTTTCTGAGGGCCATCGAGGAGTCACTCCGGGAGCCTGCCTCCAGCCAGATCCGGGAGGACCGCCGGATCTTCGCCCGGACCAACACCTGGGACTCCAGGGTCGATGTCCTCGAGGAGGCGCTCACAGAGCTCTTCCCAATGGTCTCCATCGCCGTGGTCACCTACAACAATCTGGAGATGACCCGGCTCTGCCTGGAGAGCCTCAAGGCCTTCACCGAGTACCCCAATTACGAGGTCCTCGTGGTGGACAACGCATCGAGCGACGACACGCCCCGGTGGCTGGCCGACGCCGCCGGACGGTGGCCGCAGCTACGGATCTTCCTCAACGAGGAGAACAGGGGCTTCGCCGCCGCCAACAACCAGGCGTTCTTCGAGGCCCGCGGCGAGATCTTCTGCCTGCTGAACAACGACACGGTGGTCACGCCCGGCTGGCTGTCGGCCATGGTCCACCAACTCCGGGACCCGGCCGTGGGCATGGTGGGCCCCTCCTCCAATGGTGTCGCCAATGAGGCGCGGGTGGATCCCGCCTATGCGGAGCTCGATGATCTCCAGACGTGGGCCGAGGAGTTCTCATGGGAGCACGACGGCGAGAGCTTCTCCATCCCCATGTTGGCCCTGTTCTGCGCGGCGCTCCGCCGGGAGGTCTGGGAGGAGGCCGGTGGCCTCGATGAGCGCTTCGAGGTCGGGATGTTCGAGGATGACGACTTCAGCCGGAGGTTGCGCCGGCTGGGTTACGACCTCCGGTGCCTCCGCTCGGCGTGGGTCCACCACTTCCAGCAGGCCAGCTTCGGAGCACTGTCGGCGGAAGAATACGGGCGCATCTTCGAGGCGAACCGGCGCCGCTTCCTGGAAAAGTGGCGGCACCAGGGGCGCAGGGCCACCGAGGCCGGGGAAGGTGCCGCGACCCGCCCCACGGCCACGGCGCCCGTCACAGCTGCCGCCGCTGTTCCACCCGCAGAGAGCCCGCCAGAGGTCGCCTCGTCCGCAGAGGAAGCATGGGAAGAGATACCCGTCGAAGCGGGAGCCACCGGTGGGATGGCCGACGACGGCACCCCCGTCTACGACTCCGCCGCCATGGGTGTCTCGCCCTTGAGGACTTCTCTCCGGGAGGTGCTCGCCTACAAGGACCTGCTCCGGCTCCTCGTGGGCACCAATATCAAGACGCGGTACAAGCGGTCCATCCTCGGAGTAGCCTGGACCCTGCTCAACCCCCTGGCCACGGCCATCGTCATGACCGTGGCCTTCTCCGCTCTGTTCCGCTTCTCCATGCAGCATTACGCCGTCTACGTCCTGTCCGGCCTCCTGTTCTGGACCTACTTTCAGCAGAGCTCCACACAGTCCATGAGCTCCGTGGTATGGGGGGCTGGCCTGCTGAAAAAGGTCTACGTGCCAGCGATGGTCTTTCCGCTGGCCGCCGTGGGGACCGGTCTGGTCAACCTGTTTTTGTCCATTCCGCCCTTGCTCCTCATCATGCTGGTTCTGAAGCATCCTTTCACTCCGGCGCTTCTCTTCCTGCCGGTGGCGGTTCTTCTGGTGACGGGATTCACCCTTGGGCTCGGGCTGCTCATGGCCAGCTTCGCCGTGTTCTTCTCGGACGTTGTCGAGATGTACGGCGTCATCCTTCGCATCTGGTTCTACCTGACCCCCGTCATGTACCCGGAGAAAATCCTCCCCAAGCGTGTTCTCCCCCTGATCAAGATGAATCCCATGTACCACATGGTCCAGTGTTGGAGGGAACCCATCTTCAACGGTACTCTCCCCTCCATGACCTCCATCCTCGTGGCCACGAGCTGGTCCGTCGGCATCCTGCTGCTGGGCTGGTGGGTATTCACGAGACGCTCCCACGAGTTCGCGTTGAGGGCCTGAGATGAGCGCCCCATCGATCACCGTCCAGGGCGTCTCCCTGCGCTACCGGGTTCCCCACGAGAAGGTGCACTCCATCAAGGAGTACGCCATCCGGAAGATGAAGGGAGACCTGGGGTTCTCGGATCACTGGGCCCTGAAGAACGTCAGCTTCCAGGTCCACCGGGGCGAGGTCTTCGGCATCGTGGGCCGCAACGGCGCAGGGAAGACGACCCTACTGAAGGTCATTGCCCGGGTTCTTCGTCCGACGAGGGGACGGGTGGTGGTTCGGGGGCTCGTGGCGCCGCTGCTCGGACTGGGCGCCGGATTCAACGACGAGCTGACTGGTCGCGAGAACATCTTCCTCAGCGGTGCAACCCTGGGCTTTTCCTACCATGACATGGAACGCCGGCTGCAGCGGATCGTGGATTTTGCCGACGTGGGGGAGTTCATCGACGCTCCTCTCCGGACCTACTCCACCGGCATGCGCGCCCGGCTCGGGTTTTCCATTGCCACGGACGTCAAGCCCGACGTGCTATTGCTCGACGAGATCATGTCCGTGGGCGACGAGGAGTTCAAGGCCAAGTGCAACGCCCGCATCGAGAGTTTCCAGCAAAAGGGCGCCACCGTCGTCATGGTTTCCCACGGACTCAGCACCATCGAGCAGCTCTGCGGACGAGCCATCTTCCTGGACGAGGGGGCCGTCAAGGCCATGGGTCCAGCCTCCGACGTCCTGGCGGCCTACACCAGGACCATGCGCTGGTCGCCCGAGGAGGGAACCATGAAGCCCCGCGCGGACGTTTCCTGACCGACCGCACTTCCGTTCCCCTGCTCCCCCGCTTCCGCCCTCCCTCTCCGTATCAGCACGACGACGTCGTCCTTCTCCAAAGCGATCTCGAAGTACGTGGCGACCTGATCCCAGGGAAGCCTGTCGAGCGCCGACTTGCGGACCACCAGCACCCGGACCCCCCTGGCGTCCAGATACTGCACCAGGCGTTCCAGGCAACCGAAGTACGGCACCCCCAGGCCTTCCCGAAGGTCGACACCGAGCACGTAACCCTGACGATCCAGGTGGGTCAAGGCCAGGTTGGGCGGCTCCGAGCCCAACACGGCCACCGGCCCGGCACACGCCTCCCCACAGGTCTCCAGCAGCTCACGTCCATGATCCAGCCATGCCACCTGGAGCCGCCACCACCGTGCCGTCCGTCTTTCGAGCAGCGGACGAACGGCCTGCCCCATGGAGTACACCAACCCCAACATGGCGAGAACGACCACCACCCGTGCCGTCCAGCTTGCCAGGCTGGTGGGACGCCAGTGAAACGCCAGGGCCAACCGTACCGTCACCAGGGCGGCCATGGGATAGAAGGTGGCGATGGCATAGTAGTCGTGCCAGGCGTACTGCTGCCCAAAGAGTACGAAGAGCCCAACCATGACCAGTGCCGTCACCGCCGTGGCCACGCTGAGATCGTCGGTGTCGTGCTTTCGGAAGCACCGTGTGATGGAATGCCCCAGAGCCAAAGCCAGCACCAGGAGCTGGGGTTCGGTGAAGAGGTACACCATCCAGGCCTTCAACGCCTGCTGGATGACGGTCACAAAATGCTCCGGCGACCGGAACGGGTGTGGCGAAGCGGTGAAAAATGTTGGTGCATACCCCCAGGCCAGAATCTGAAGTGCCATGAACTGGATGACCAGGAGAAGAAAGCCGGCGATCAGGGCCAGAGCAGGGCCCCTCGGGAGGCGTCTGAGAGCGTTGATGGCACCATCAACCGGCTCGCTTCGCTGAACGCTCCGAGACATCAGGACAGCGACGGGGACCAGAAGGTAGGGCGCCATGGACATCTTCACCAGGCCCGCCAGCGTCATGAGACCGACGCCCGTGATCACGGTCCGCTCACTCGGTTCGGGAGGGTCGCCCCATCCCAGAACGAGGCTCAGGCCGAGGATCAGGAGACCGAACGCCGCGGGGTCGGGATGGAAACCCGTACCGTAGTACACAAGAAGGGGACAGGACGCCACAAAAACCATGGCGAGAAGGGCTTCGGGGAACCCCCTCGTACGCCCCCACACGAGGCCGAAGATCCCGAGGGGCGCCAGGACCGTGAAGAGCAGGGTCAGGGACCGGAAGATCTCGACCAGATGGTCTTTCCCCGCCAGCCTGGCCCCCACCGCAGCCAGGTAGGGAACCAGCGGCAGCTCGGCGTTGACCCTGCCATCGGTGGGAATCAGGCTCTGCGCTCGCGGAACCAGAATGTTCCAGTTCCCGTCCTCGAGGTAACGCTGGGACAGTGCGAAGCAGTCCCCCTGCTTCCACGAGCGGTTTCCGAACGGCAGATCGTGGACCACCGTCAAGAAGAAAGGCGCCCACATACCGGCCAATATGCCCATCGTCACAAGCCAGGGAGCCCACCGTTTCGCCCGCATTGCAGTGACCTTACACCATCCTCCCTGAACGGTGAAACCCAGGCAACGAGGGGCATCCTCCGTCCATGGGCCTGGGCTCCAGACACCCGGGGGGAAGGCTGTCTCCAGAGAATGCTCCGGCTGTTCCTGGAATCTCACATCCGGACGCCGGGGCACCCTTCGATCACGTTCCCGTGGTAGCGTAGGCCCATGGCTGGTTCGCATCGACGCCGCTCACCGGAACCCGTCATCGTGGTCAGCGGGCTGCCGCGGTCTGGCACGTCAATGGCCATGAAGATGCTCGAGGCCGGAGGGCTGGACGTCCTCACCGACGGTGTCCGCCAGGCTGACGAGGACAATCCGGAGGGGTATTTCGAGCTCGAGCGAGTCAAGGAGCTTGCAAGCCTCAATGACGCCTCATGGCTTCACCAGGCACGGGGCAAGGTTGTCAAGGTCATCTCCTACCTCCTCCAGTACCTCCCGGACGACCTGGAGTATCGGGTGGTTTTCATGAACCGGGACCTGGGCGAGGTGCTGGCCTCCCAGTCCCGCATGCTCCAGAGGCGCGGGGAGACGGCCGCCACACCGCCCGGAGAGATGCTGCGGTTGTACGTGGATCATCTGGTCAAGATCCGCACCATCCTTCGACTTCGCCCCTGCTTCGAGGTCCTCGAGGTCCAGTACGACGCGACGATCCAAGACCCCATGCAGACGGCAATGAGAATGCGGCGCTTCGTCGGGCGTCCCCTCGACACCGACCGGATGGCCCGGGCCGTCAATCCACAGCTGTACCGGAACCGGCGCGTGAGCCGGCAGCCGCGTTGAGCCGCGTCATCGCCGGCTCCTCTCAGAACTCGTCCTGGATCCGACGTCGCCGGAGGATCCACCTCAGGTGCAACCGGAAAAACAGCCGGAAAATCGGGGCCATCCACTCCATGCGGCAGAGCCATGAGGCCAGAGGGAAAAAGCTCGGGTGCTCCACGACGAAGCCGAAGACCCTCTGGAGGTTCTCGACCCTGCGGATATCCGGCTGATCAAGTGGGCTTCTCCCCTGGAAGGAGGCCGGGAAGTCCTCGGTGCCGATCCGGTCCAGGAGCTTCTCCTCCAGATACCCTTCCTGCACCGCCCGCGTCGCAAGCTCGGTGCCCGGGAGCGGCTGGAAGATGAACGCCAGTGCCATCTCGGGCTTGAGCCGGAGGTTGAAGCGCAGGGTCTCGAGGGCCTGATCGTAGCGCTCTCCCGGAAGCCCCAGCATGTTGTAGGTCACGAAACCGATGCCGCGGCTGTGGAGACGCTCCGCCGCTCCAAGGAGATCTGCATCGCTGAGGCTCTTCTTGAGGATCTTCGTGCGGTACTCCTCATCGCCCGTCTCCACGGCGATTCGCAGACGGAGCCGGGTCGGCCCGTAGGTGGCGAAGGCGTCGCACAGCTCCTCGGTCACGAGATCGGCCCGCATGTTCGCCTGGAGGGCGACGTCCCCCAGGGGGAGCCGGGCCAGGGTTTCCACCAACTCGGCCAGCCACCTTCCCCTGGCGCCGAAGCTGTCGTCGATGAAGTGAAGAACCTTGACGTTGCGCCTCGCCATCAGCTGCCGGATCTCCTCGAGGATCTTCTCCTTGCGCCGCCATCGGACGTAGGGCCCCTTCCCGCCGAAGATCGTCATCTTGGCCGAGTTGTGGCAATGGGCGCACCCGAACGGACACCCCCTCCCAAGGGTCAGACATTTCTTCCCACGCCGGCGAAAGAACTCGTACTTTTCGTAGAGATCCCGATCTGGAAGCGGGAGCTCATCGAGATCTCTCAGCAAGGGCCGCAGATCGTTCCGGATGATGGTCGAGCCTCGCTTGACCCAGAGGTTGGGAATCCCGCTGTAGTCGGCTCCGGCATCGATGGCCTCGGCGAGCTCCGCGAGCGGCGCCTCTCCCTCGCCCCGGCACACCACGTCGACCCCTTCCGCGCCGATGCACGATTCCGGGGCGAGCGTGGCGTGGGTTCCTCCGAACACCACCAGGGCGCCTGGTCCTCTCACGGATCTCCGCAGCCGTCCGGACGGCCCAGTGGAACTCCGTCGTCAAGCAGGAAACCGCCACAATGTCGGGCTCGTGGGTCACCGCCTCCTCAACCAGCCCACGCTTCTCCAACGGCTCCACCAGGATGTCGCACTGGTGCCCGTTGCTCTTGAGCATGGCCGAGAGGTACATGGGGCCGAGCCAGTCCTCCCGGGTCCGCTGGATGAAGAGAACTCGTGCCATCTGGTGCCGTTTCTCCTTGGCCGTCGCGAGGAGCCTTGCAGCATGATAGCTGATATACTTTCTCCGTCATCTTGAAACAGACTCGTCAACCGGAGCATCCTCTGGACTCGTCGAACCGGTCTCTCGCTGCCAGAATACCGATGCTGCTGGGAGTTCTTCTTCTCGCAGCAGCAGCCGCCGTCCTTCCTGGAAGTGCCGCCATCAGGAACAGGGATGTCTCCTTCGACGGGGGTCTCAACGCCCAGACGGCCAGGACCCTCGCCGAGAGGCACCGCTACGCCACCACCTACAGGGGGCTTCACGACTTCGACCACCGGGTCCAAACGGGTCCCACCGTCATCGTTCCCACGGCGGTTGCATTCCGTCTCTTCGGCGTCAACAACACCACCGCCCAGCTGACCAGCCTGGTCTACCTCGTGCTCCTGTTCCTCCTGTCCGTTCTGCTCTCCTGGAAGCTCTCGGGTCCACTGGCGGCCTACCTGACGGTTCCCGTCCTCCTGGCGACACCCCGCCTCTTCGACCTGGGCCTCAGGCTTTACGGCGAGGTCCCGGCGCTCGTGTTCCTCCTCGCCGGTCTCCTCCTTCTTCACCGCTATCTCTCAAGTCCGGCGGCGTGGACAGCACTCCTGATCGGGGCCGCACTGGGACTCGCCGTTCTGACGAAATTCCAGATGTTGCTCCCCGTCTCGGTCGTCGCGGGGATCGCCTGGGGCCTCCACATACGTGGGTTGAGCTCATCCCGGTCCCACAGGGCCATCGCCTTCGGAGGGTTCCTCGCTGCTCTCGTCCCCATGGAGATCGCCAAGCTCCACGTTCTCTCGGCTCCGACCTATCTCCAGTGGTGGCGCACCATGCTGGGGCGGTCCGTGGCCCAGGGCACCTCGTTCCGGATGCCCCACACGGTCACGGGCTTCGAAAAGCCCCTGGTCCATCTGGATCTCCTTGCACGAAAGATGAGCCTCCCGCCGGTCCTCGCGGTGCTCTTCGTGGTGCTCCCTCCGCTCCTGCTGGCCATCCTCCTGTGGTGCAGGCGGGAGGATTCCGGACCTTCCGGCACGGCCCGCGCCGTCACGCTGATCGCCCTGGCGGGGGCCGGCCTCTCCCTGACGGCATGGTGGCTGTTCCTCTCCCCCACGAGTCACACGTGGCTCCGCCGCGTCTTCGACGGCCTGGTGCTTCTCGAGATCCTCGGGGTCCTCGTTCTGGTCGACCTGGCGTCCCTCCTGTGGTCGAGGGGGCGGGACCCCGCCGGGTGTGAGGCCCCACGCCCGCTTCCCCGCTGGCTGGTGCCCACCGCCATCATTCTGCTCGGCCAGGTCTATTCGGTACTTGCGTGGAACCGGATACCGGTTCTGGACCGCCAGGTATCGGCCTCCCCGGCACGTGCCGCGACCGCTGCCATGGTTTCCGCCGTCAACGCGCTTCCCATGGACGCCACGATCTATGCCAAGGGCTGGTACGAAGCCCCCGTCATAGCAGCACTGACCGGACGTGTCTTCCTCGACCTGGATCAATTCCCCGTGGACCGCTACCGCACCCCCCTGGAGAACTGCTACTTCATCGCCGATGCCGCCATGATGAAGAACCGCCCCGACGAGATCGAGGGGGTCCTGGGCAGGTCTGGCGCCGTCCTGGTGAAACGAGCCGGTTCCAACTCCCTGTACCAGCTCACGCGCCTCTGCCCGTACCCGCCCATGGTTCGCCCCCCCGATTCCGGGAGCCTCCTGACAGTGTTTCGCCCGAAGGAAGGCCCCTACCCGTACTGTGCCGGCCTCGGCCAGAAGGGAATGCCCCTCTCCCTGTCGAACAGGGTCTGCGGTGTGCTGCTCGCCAGAAGATCCCGATCGTGTCTCGCGATCGATCTCTATCCCGGCCGGCGGGCGGGACCCTATCCGGAGGTCGTGATCCGACTGGACGGCAAGGAGATCTTGCGTGAAACGGTGGAGGGCGAACAACCGTATCACCGTGAGATTCCCCTTCCCCCCGCATCCTCCCCGGACTCCAGACCATCCGAGGTGGAGATCACACTCCTCCGGGACGGGGGTCCCCCACCCTTCTACCTCTGGGATTCCGAAGGAGGGACCTTCTCGCTTCATTCGGTGGGTTTCGTCGATTCCTGCAGCGTCGAGGTGGAGGAGACCGAGGCTCCATGAGGATCCTCAGCGTGGCCACGACCCATCCCATCGTTCCCTGTGACGGCGAGCCGGCCTATGTGCAGGAGGTCAACCGGGGGCTCGCCCGGCTCGGGCACCGGGTGACGACCCTGCTCCCCCATGCAGCCGGCGCTCCCCTCCTCGAGGAGGACGGCCCCGTCGAGATCCGGAGGTTCCGCTACTTCCATCCTCCCGGCCTCCAGCGGCTCTGCTACAACGGCGGCATCCTTCCGAACCTGAGGAGGAGCTGGCTGGCCCGCTGCAACCTGCCCTTCTTCCTGGCCGCGCAGGCCGCCGCGGTCGCCCGCGAGGTTCGCCGGTTCCGCCCCGACCTGGTCCACTGTCACTGGCTCGTCAGCAGCGGGTTGATGGGCGCCCTGGCGGGCGGGGTCCGGCACCGTCCCATCGTGGTCAGTGCCCATGGAAGCGATGTCTATCTCCAGAACCTCCTTTTCCAGACGGCAAACCGCTTCGTCCTGGAGCGGTCCCACCTCTGCACCGTCAACAGCCGGGGGACCCGGATCCGGGTCCTCAGGATCCATCCCGGCGCTCGCACCGAGATCATCCCCATGGGCATCCACCCGGAAAACTACGGCAAGGAGCTGGCGTCGCCCGAGCTCCGCCGGAGGATGGGTGGGGGGGATCCCCAGCTGCTCTTCGTCGGACGTTTCTCCAAGGACAAGGGGATCGTCGCCCTCCTGGAGGCCCTGGCCATTCTCCTCGGCTCATTGCCATCGGCCAGGCTGGCCCTGATCGGCTTCGGACCCGAGGAGGAGAGCATCCGGCGGGCTGCGGCCCGATTCGGTGTCGCCGGGGCTGTCAGTTTCGTGGGGAGGATCCCCCATGCCGAGATCCCGGGGTGGCTCGCCTCGGCGGATCTCCTGGTTCTGCCCTCGGAAAGGGTCGAGGGGTTGGGCGTCGTCCTCCTCGAGTCGCTGGCCAGCGGCACGCCGGTCGTCGGCTCCCGTGTGGGCGGTATCCCCGACATCATCGATGACGGCGTGACGGGGCTCCTGTGCCGCCCCGGAGACCCGGAAGACATCGCCGGGCAGTGCCTCCGCCTGGCCCGGGACGAGGCGCTACGGCACCACACGGCCGAGGCGGGACGCCGTCTCGTGACCCGGCTGTACAGTTGGGAACACGTCGCCCGGCGGTTCGACGCCGTCTTCCGGGACCTCGCCGGCGAGGTTCTGGGGAACGCCGGAGGACATGGTACGGCCACGGGTGATGCGCCGTGAGGGTTCTCCACCTGACCGACGATCTGCGCGGCATCAGCGGCGTCCGGAGCTACCTGGAAGACCTCGAGGACGCCATGGAGCCCCTCGGCATCCGGTGCGAGCTGGAAACCCTGGGATCCCCGGGCCACCGCCTCGAGGGCGTGTTCTCCCGCTGGGCCAGCCGGAAACACTACCTGTCCCTGGCCGGCCGTCTCCGGCGGGGACCGGCCCTCCCCGACGTGGTCCATGCCCACAACCTCTGGATGCGCCTTTCACCGACGCCCCTCCTGGCCGCTCGAAAGCGCGGTATCCCCGTGGTGATGACCGTTCATGACTACCACCTCGTCTGTCCCAGGAAGTGGATGATCACCAGCCGCGACGAGCCCTGTTCCACGGGCTTCGGCCCCGGATGCCTGTTCTCCAACTGCCGAGGCGCCCGTGAAGGTCTTCCGTGGATCCCCTACAACGACCTTCGCTGGCTCAAGGTCGGGCTGCACCGGCGCCTTCTCCGGCGCTGGGTGGACCTCTTCATTTCGCCGTCCCAGCATCTGGCAGACTGGATGCGGCGGAGCCTCGGGGTCACGAGGATCATCACCATCCCCAATTTCACACGGGTGCCGGGACACGTCCCACCCCTGTCCCAGCGAACACGACCTTCCATCCTTTACGCGGGGCGCCTTGCCCGGGAGAAAGGGATCGACGTTCTCCTCGAGGCCATGGTTCTCGTCCTGAAGGTCGAGCCGGAAGCGATCCTCACGGTTGCCGGAGACGGGCCGCAACGTACCGAGCTGGAGAAACTGGCCCGGGAGAAGCTCCCGGGGAACAGCTGCCGGTTCACCGGTTCCCTGTCTCCCGAGGCCCTTGACCGGCTCTACGGCGAGGCGACGCTCGTGGTCCTGCCCACGTTGTGGATGGAGAACTGCCCGGTGGCCGTCCTCGAGGCCATGGGCCACGGGCGGCCGGTGGTCGCCACGAGGATCGGCGGCCTGCCCGAGTTGGTGGAGGATGGAGTGACGGGGTTCCTGTTCCAGCGGGGGGATCCCTCGGACCTGGCCGGGAAGATCCTCCAACTGCTCTCCAACCCTGAAGCCCTGCACCGCGCCGGGGAGGCCGCCGTGGCCCGGTACCGCCAGCGGTACACACCCGGCATCCACGCCAGCCGGCTCGCCACGGCTTACGAATCTCTCCTCGACGGAGACGGGACGCCATGAGGCTCGCCGGGTGCCGCCTCCTCAACGCCCTGTGCTTCCGCCCCCCCCTCCGGTGGTTGCTGCCGGCCCCGCGGGCCTGGAACCGCCTGGATCCGCTTCCCTTCCTGCAGCGGCGCCTGGAGGAGGGAACCGCGTTCCTCGACGGCCTCCTGGGACCCGATGATCTGATGGGACGCCGCATCCTGGACGCCGGCTGCGGCATGGGTGATCGCACCGTCGCCTCCATCCTCGGCGGCGCCGGGTCGGCCGTCGGAATCGACACGGATCCGGAAAAGCTCCGCTGGGCCACGGCCCTCGCGGAACGAAACGGCTGCCGGCCGGAGTTCCTCCTGGGATCGGTCGCCTCCCTCCCATGCCGCGGGGAATCCTTCGACCTCGTCCTTCTCCTCGATGTCATCGAGCATCTCGAGGATCCCCTCACGGCCCTTGCCGAGGTGCACCGTGTTCTCCGGCCCGGGGGAAGGGTCCTGATTGCCTTTCCACCCTACAACTCGCCCTGGGGTGCCCACCTCACCGAACACGTGCGGCTCCCCTGGGCCCACCTTCTGTGCCCCGAGCCCCAGCTGCTGGAGCTGTGGCGGGAGATCCACCGGAAGAAGGCCGCCCGGGGAGAGGTCCGTACTGGAGCACGGCGCGCACGGTGTATCATGGCCGCTGAAACCATCACAGATCTGTGGAGCCTGAACAGGATGACCATCCAACGTTTCTTGGAGCTGCTTCCCCGGGCCTCGCTCGAGCTGGCTTCCATCCGGCTCCACACGCCGGGCAATCTCGCTGCACCGTTGACGCGGCTCCGCGCCGTTCGGGAGTACGTGGTAACCCGGGTCAGCGCCGTGGCGGTGAAGTCATGCTGATCCTGTGGCCCATCCGGCAGATTGAGATGGAGCACAGTCAATACCCGGGGATCATGGTGATCTCCGCGTTCCTCAAGGAGCGGGGGTTTCGGAGTGAGGTCGTGTCCGCCGATCCCGCCAGTGTTTCCGCAAGGCTCGAGAATGAGAACGGGGAGCGAGTCATCCTCGCCTACAGCACGCCGACGGCCCATGCCGCCCACTTCCTGGCCCTCAACCGGGAGATCAAGGAGCGCTTTCCCCAGACACTGTCGGTCTTCGGAGGCGCCCACCCGACCTACTTCCCCGAAATGATCGAGGAGGACGGCGTCGATGTCGTCTGTATCGGCGAGGGAGAGTTCGCCCTGGCCGAGCTGGCCACCGCGTTCGAAAGGGACGAGGACCCCACCTCCATCGAGAACCTCTGGGTCAAACAGAACGGTACGATCCACCGCAACCCCATCCGGCCGTTGATTGAGGACCTGGACATCCTGCCCATCCCGGACCATCTCCTGTTTCTCAGGGCGTCCAGGAAACCACCGATCCACGCCATCGTCATGACCGGCCGCGGCTGTCCCTACTCCTGCACCTACTGCTACAACAGCGCCTACAAGAAGCTCTATGCGGGAAAGGGCCGTGTCGTACGCCGCCGGAGCGTGGACCACGTCATGCGGGAGCTGCGGCTCCTCAAGGACGAGGGGTGCCGCTTCATCCGCTTCATGGACGACGTCTTCACGGTCTCGGCCGACTGGATCCACGAGTTCTCCCAGAAATATCACCGCGAGGTCGGCCTGCCCTTCTCCTGCCTTGTGCGGGCCAACATGATCACATCCGACATGGCCAGATGGCTCAAGGAGGCCGGGTGCCACAGGATCATGATGGGAATCGAGGCCGGCAACGACCGGCTGCGAAACGAGGTCTTCAAGCGGAAGATGACGAGGGAGCAGATACTCGAGGCCGCGCGGATGATCCGGGGAGAGGGTCTCCGGCTCGTCACCGCCAACATCCTGGGTATCCCCGGAGGTTCCCTTGAAGCCGATTGGGAGACCGTGGACCTCAACATCGAGGCCCGGCCGAGTTACGCTTCGGCGTCCCTCCTCCAGGTCTTCCCCGGCACGGAGATCCACGAGATGGCGGACCACATGGGACTGCTCCAGGAAGACAACCTCGACCGAATCTCGACCGGAGGTTTCGGATTCTCATCGGCCCTCCGCTACCCCGACGAGAAGGAACACCGCCGGGTGGAGAACCTCCACAAGTTCTTTCCCCTCGTTGTCTGGTTCCCGTGGCTGAAACCCCTTGTCAAGCTTCTCATCAAGCTCCCGCAGAACCGGCTGTACGAGGCCATCTACATGGTTTGCATGAACATCGGCAGCCATCTGGTCGCCATCCCGCCGAAAGTCGGTGGACCCATGCTTTTCAAGAAGCTGAAACGGACGTTCATTCCGCGGCGGCGGGTTCGCCGGCCGGCATCGCAGGTCAGTGGCCAATGAGCCGGAGGGGCTTCACGGAGACCATGGGACTGGCGGCGGAGGCGTTGACCGTCTACCTGCAGCACGCCCTGATCGAACCGTTGAAGAGCTCTCCCTCCCTCCCCAGGGCCATGCACTACCTGTCGACGCACCGGTGCAACGCCCGCTGCATCATGTGCGGCATCTGGAAGGAGGGCGACTCGTCCAACGAGGACCTGAGCCCCGAGGAGCTGGCTGCAATCCTCTCGGACCCCCTGTTCTCCCGCATGGAATACGTGGGCGTGAGCGGGGGCGAGCCCTTCCTCCGTAAAGACCTCGTCCAGCTGGTCTCCGCCTTCCTCGAGGGCTGTCCCCACCTCAAGCGTTTGAGCCTGACCACCAACGGCCTCATTCCGCAACGCACCGAGAGCCTGCTGCCCGCCGTGGCCGACCGTACCAGCGAGGCCGGGGTTCTCCTGGATGTTTGCGTCTCCGTCCACGGTGTCGGCGAGACCCTGTCGGAGATCTACGGCGTGCCCCGGGCCTTCGAGAAGATGCAGCGGACCGTCGGCATACTGGAGGAGCTGCGGGAGAAAGGGCGGCTGACCTTCTCCTTCAACTGCGTGCTCCTCGCCGAGAACCTGGACAACGTTCAGGAGCTCACACGGTGGGCCGGCGAACGTGACATCCCTGTCAGTTTCGTGGTGGGAGAGCAGCGGGAGCGCTTCCGGACGGGGGGCCTGGAAGGAGCCTTCGTCGGAGAGGACCGTCAGGACGAGCTGATCTCCTTCCTTCGTTCGGTCGCCGACGACCCCGCCCAGGGGGCACCTTCCGCCGTCAAGTACCGGGAGCTGGCGGACGTCCTGGAGGGACGGAAAACCCGACGCCTCTCCTGCTACTACGCCATGGGCGGCTTGCTCCTCGGTCATGAGGGGACCCTCTACTACTGCCCCCACAGCAAGGCCGTGGGGAACGTGAGGCGACGCCCGCCGGCGGAGATCTACTTCGATCCCGCCAACCTCGAATACCGGCGGACCGGACTCCTGGAGAGCCGTTGCCTGCAGTGCCCGCCCTACACGCGTACCCGCTGGGAGATCGAGAAAGACCTGCCTCGCATGCTCTTGGCCTCGGTCCGCCGGCGGGCGAGGCATCTGTTCCGGCAGCCGGGGAAATGATACGAGTCCTGATCACCAACGCCTACAGCGCCCGGAACCGGGGTGACGGCGCCATCGTTCTGGGAATGCTCGAGAGCCTGGACCGCGCATTCGGCAACGAGGAGCTCGAGCTCGTGATCTCCTCCGCCGACCATCCCGCCGATCAGGAGCGGTATCCCGTTCCCGTCGTGCCTTCCTTTCACTCCCTCATGGGTAGGATATCGCGCAACGGCACGCTCCAGGGCCTCCTCTTCCTGGCCGTCCTGATGCCGCTGAGTATCGTCGGGGCCCTGGTCAAACGTTTCCTCCATGTCAGCGTCCCCCTGCCCGCCGGGCTCACCCCACTCCTCGACGCCTACGCCCGGGCCGACCTCGTGGTGGCTGCCGGTGGCGGCTACCTCTACACGACCTCCAGGCGGCGGGGCGCCGTGATGCTCCTGGTCCACCTCCACAGCTTCATGCTGGGGAGGGTCCTGGACAAGCCCGTCTACCTGTACGCGCAATCAATCGGTCCCTTCGCCTCCTCCGTTCAGGCGCGGCTCGTCCGTGCCGCCCTCCGCCGCGTCCAGCTCGTTGAGCTTCGGGAGTCGTGGAGCGTCCGGCTGGTGGCCTCCTGGGGGCTTCCGATTCCGGTTCACGCCGCTGCCGATGCCGCCTTCCTGCTCCGGCCCGTCAAGCCCAAATCCTCCCCCCTCGGAGCGCGAAGGAAGTCCCTCCGCCTGGGGCTGACGGTCCGCCGCTGGCACCGCCAGGCCGAGCGCCAGGAGGCCTACGAGGAGACCATGGCGCGTTTCCTCCGCATGCTGGTGGAACGCCACGATCCCGAGATCATCTTTCTCCCCCAGGTGACCGTTGAACGCCGGGAGGACGACGACCGGGAGACGGCCCGGCGAATCCTGGACCGTCTCGGCCCCCCGGTGGATGCACGGCTGCTGGACCACGATTACTCCCCCCGGGAGATGCAGTGGCTTTGCGGACAGATGGACTGCCTCGTTGGTACCCGCATGCACTCCAACATCTTCGCCCTGACCATGGGCGTGCCCGTCGTCGCCGTTGCCTATCAGCCCAAGACCCTGGGCATCATGGAGCAGCTGGGCCTGGAGGAGTTTGTGCTCTCCATCGACAACCTGGCGGCCGAAGCGCTCCTCGAGCTCGTGGAACGGCTCCTCGCAGGACGGGAGGCCATATCAGCGTCACTGGCACGAGCCCTCCCGGAGATCCAGAGCAACGCGTGGGAGGCCGCCCGACTGATCGCTGAGGATTTCAGCGAACGACGGCACCGCCGCTCCGCGGAGGGTGCCCGGTGAGCACCCCCGCCGCCCCCCCTCGGCCCAAGGAGCCCGGCTCCAGCACGCCCCGGGTCAGCGTTGTCATCCCCACCTACAACGACCGTGAGCACCTCCGGGCCTGTCTGGAATCTGTCCTCCGGCAGAATCCTCCTTCCAGCTCCATCGAGGTCATCGTCGTGGACGACGGCAGCACCGACGGCACTGCCGCCATGGTTCGCGAGCGGTTCCCGGAAGTTCGTTTGCTGACACGGACCAACGAGGGCGCCGAGCTGGCCAGGAACGCCGGCGTGGACGCCGCGACCGGTCAGCTCATCGCCTTCATCGACTCCGACTGTGTGGCCACTCCCCACTGGCTGGAGACCCTGGACCGCCGTCTGCGGAATGACCCGAAGCTCGTTCTCGGAGGACGGATCCTCCACCGCGGGGACTTCTGGCAACGCCTGACGGGCATCGCCGACTTCGGCGAGTACCAGGGGCTTCTGCCCAGGGAGGTCGCCACCCTGCCGAGCTGCAACATGGGGCTGCACCGTACCCTTTTCCAGACCCAGCGCTTCGACCCGCGATTCCGGCCCAACGCCGACACTCTCTTCGCCGAAGGACTGCGGCGGCGGGGCGCCACGTTGCTCTACGATCCTGAGTTCATGGTGATTCACAACCCGCCGGCCGGTCCGGCCGACTTCTTCTCCCGCGGCAGGCGCTACGGCAGGAGCTTCGTGGTGGCGCGAAAGGTCGACCCCGACCTCCGGTGGGCCGGCTTCGTCCGGGCCGGCGTGCCCGGAGTGACGGCGGCGACCCTTGGAAGGACCTTCCTGGACTGGTCCCGTCTTCTCCGGCACCGCAGGGCCACGGCGTTCGGCTGGATGGAGGTCCTCCCCGCCCTGGCTCTCCTGGCCCTCCGGCGGATTGCCTCACTCCCCGAGGCGATCCGGGCCGTCCTCGAACGCCCACCCCGGTCCTGAGCCGCCGTCACACCGCTTCAATCCTCGATTCGGGCACCAGGGAGATGACGGAGCGCAGCTTCCGGGAGGGGTCTTCCCGAAGGTGATCGACCACCTCCACACTGATCGAGACACCGCCCCCCACGAGCTTGCGGATTCCGTCGACGATGGAATCGGTCGCCACTCCTTTCGAACCTTCCGCCACAGTGGTTCTGACGACGATTCTCTCGAGGGATTCCTGAACGACCTGCCAACGGCCAACTCCAAGGGCATGATCGAGGACCAGGAAGAAGGGGTGGGGGGTCAGACGGCGCCCCGAGCGGAGCACGACGTAGTCGCCCACCCTCCCCTGCACCGATTCGATCAACGGCAGCCCACGCCCACAGACCGGCTCCCTGGCGGAAAGGCGAACCACGTCCCCCTGGTCGTACCGGATCAGCGGCATGGTGAAGTTGCTGAGGTTGGTCACGATGACCGCCGCATCCTCTCCGGGACGCGCGGGCCGGCCGTCCCGGAGGAGCTCCACCACCACCGTGTCCACACAGAGGTGGTACCCCTCACACTCCGGGCACTCCCACGCCATGACGGATCCCGCCTCCTCGGAAGCGTAGATGTCGACGATGCGCGCGCCAAAGGCCCTCCGCAGCAGATCCCGTCCCACCTCGTCCAGGACACCGGAGGTGCTCGCCACCAGCGGAACCGGTACGGTCTCTCCGCGCCGGACAGCCGACTCCGCCAGTAGCTTGAGCGTGAGCGCATAGCCGTGGATCAGGTGGGGGCGCCATGCCCCAATGGCCTTCAGCCATTGGTCCGGATCGTCAAGGGAGGAGAGCATCTGCCGCCTGAAGATCCCAATGGACTCGTACCACGAACGTTGCTTCAGTTTTTCCGGGCGCGCCTGGAAATAGGTCAGGCGGTGCCACGGCCGCAGTCCCCAGGCAAGGTAGACCCGGAAGAACGACGGGTTGAAGACGGAGCGGTCCCGCCGCCTGGAGAGGATCTCCAGGGGCACGCCGGTGGAGCCGCTGGTTCGCGTCCGGATGCAGGTGTCCAGCTCCGTGCCCCGGGCCACCAGCTCCTCCTGGGGCCGGGACTGGAGATCCTCCCGGCGAACGATGGGAAGCCGGCGGAGCTCCTCCAGGCCTTCCACGGAATCCACCGAGACGCCGGCTTCCCGGTAGAGCTTCTGGTAGAAGGGAACCGTGGCTGCGGCGTGCCGGAGCAGACGCTGGAGCCGGTCCAGCTGCCAGGCTTCCAGCCGCCGCCGGGACCACCATTGCCGCCGCTGAAGCCCGAACAGCTCGCGAACGCCTTCGATCACACGAGCCCTCCACCGGCGCGCCGGCCAAGCCGGCCCCTCCCCTCGATGCCGCCTCCCGCCGTTTGATTCATGTGTGGAAGAGTACCAGCCGAGAAGCCAGCCGTCACTCTATGGTCCGGCCTGAGAACACACTTCCCGGGGAGGCAATTGACCTGACACGAACCTTTGG
>CAZXNA010000047.1:0-22568 GCA_964641295.1 uncultured Thermoanaerobaculia bacterium | reverse complement strand
CCCAGTCCACTCTATCCCCCTTAACTCAGTGTCCACTTTTTCCGGGGAAGCCCACCGTCCTTCTCCGCGTATCATGGGATGGAGCGACAAGTCCAACACGGCGGTTCAGTGTTTGTGTTCGGACACAAGGGAGGACAGTCATGGCAGTAGCAGGGGGAGGCGCAGGAGCGACAGCAGCGGGGGCCTCGGCAGCGGCCGTCATCCAGGCCCTCAAGGCATCCGGAGTCATCGTCAATCTGACACCGGATGAGTTTCGGAAGATCCTCTACAAGATGGAGAATCCCATCGTCGTCACGGCCACGAACACCTTTTTCGGCGTTACGTACCAGTACCTGACGACCTACAGGGGCCTGGCCTTCTACACCAAGACCAAGGAGCCCATCGAGCTCGGCATGGCTGAGATCATTGCCGCCAAGAAGATCTGGGTCCCGGGCTGATTCCTTCCTTCCCCTTGGCGGAAGGTGGAGGAACCCGGAATCGGTTGGGAGATTGAAGGATTGACGTGAGAAGGGACTGGTCCCCTGCAAGGCCTGTCACCGGGATGTCGAGAGCACGGTATACCGGAAAACGAAACCCAAGACGTCCACGGTAACCCGCTTCCCCTAACCCCCCCTGTCCTCTCTCCCTCCCTCTCCTCCGCTACTCCCACTCGATGGTGCCCGGCGGCTTCGACGTCACGTCGTAGACCACCCGGTTGATGCCCGCCACCTCGTTGACCACGCGCCGAGCGATCCGGTCCAGGACCTCCGGCGGAAAGCGGAACCAGTCGGCCGTCATGAAGTCATCGGTGGTCACAGCTCGGATGGCAAGAACCTCCTCGTAGGTGCGTTGATCCCCCATCACCCCTACCGAGCGCACGGGCAGCAGCACACACAGGGCCTGTGCGATCTCGTCGTAGAGGCCCGCCGCCCGGATCTCCTCGATGACGATGCGATCGGCCTCTTGCAGGGTTGCCACCCTTTCCTGCGACACCTCGCCGAGGATTCGTACGGCCAGCCCCGGCCCCGGAAAGGGGTGCCGCCAGACGAACTCCCGCGGCAGACCCAGCTCTTCCCCCAGGCGCCGGACCTCGTCCTTGAACAGGTCCCGAAGCGGCTCGACCAGCTCAAGGCCCAGCCGCTCGGGCAGTCCACCCACGTTGTGGTGGGTCTTGATGACCGCGGCCGTCCCCCGAACACCCGAGGACTCGATGACGTCGGGGTAGAGCGTCCCCTGGGCCAGGTAACGCGCGTCGGGAAAGCGACGGGCCTCCTCCTCGAAGACCTCGACGAAGAGCCCGCCAATGATCTTCCGCTTGCGCTCGGGGTCGGCAACACCTTTCAGCGCCGAGAGAAAGCGTTCGGAGGCGTCGATCAGGTCCAACTCCAGACCGTAACCGGCGAAGCGCGCGGACACCTGGCGGGCCTCATCCTGGCGCAGCAGGCCCGTATCGACGAAGATCGGCACGACCCGGTTGCCGATGGCCTCCCGCAGCAACACGGCCGTCACCGTCGAGTCCACCCCGCCGGAGACGCCGCAGATGACGCGCCCCTCCGGCGCCTGCTCGGCCAGCTTGGCCACCAGCTCCTCCCGGATGGCCCCCGTGTTCCAGTCCCGCGCGGCGCCCGTCAACGCGACGAAGCTCTCCAGCATTCCAGCGCCGTGGGGCGTGTGGCGCACCTCCGGATGAAACTGAAGGCCGATCAAACGCCGATCCTCGTCGACCATGGCAGCCACCGGCGTGTTGGCAGTCTTTCCCACCGACCGGAAACCAGGCGGGAGGGTTTCCACAGAGTCGCCATGGCTCATCCAGACCGGTTGCCGCCCGGGCGTGCCCGCGAGGATCGCCGTCTCTCCCACCCGTTCCAGCTCGGCCAGACCGTACTCCCGGAGCTCCGAGTGCCGGACCCTCCCACCCAGGGCGTTCGCCATGGCCTGCATGCCGTAGCAGATCCCCAACACCGGAACCCCCGAATCCCACACGGCACGGTCAGGGGTCAGGCTCCCGGGATCGTCGATGCTGGCCGGCCCCCCCGAGAGCACGATCCCCACCGGCGCCATGGCGCGAATCTCGTCACCCGGCAGGTCTCCACGCTCAATCCGGGTGAAGACCCCCAGCTCCCGGAACCGCCGGGCGATCAGCTGGGTGTACTGAGAGCCGTAGTCGAGGATCAGGATTGTCTCGTGCCGCATGCTGCCTCCACCAGACCGTAGTGGCCCGCCCGCATCATACCTGGTGCGGAGAGCGCAGGGGAGCTGCGGAGAGGAGACAGGCAGCGGTGGAGACTCAACAGGGAAGCGGGAGCCTGGCGCTCCCCGTTACGGCCTCCGCCGGTCCGGTGCAACTCCCTGGTCAGCAAGACGCGTGCGGAACCACGATTTCGAACGCCGATCTCCGTCTCTCCACCTCCCCCTCACAAGAGCAGGCCCCACAGGACGTACGCGGGCAGCGACGCCAGGCTGGCCGCCATGACACAGGCGGTGGAGAGGTCGATGTCCCCGCCCATCTCCTGGGCGATGGCCGTCGAGGCAATGGCCGTCGGCGCCGCCAGGAGCAGAAGTCCCACCAACCGCGGCGTCCCGGTCACTCCGAGCAGGGCCATCACCACCAGGCCGGCGGCCGGAGCCACGAGAACCTTGAGAATGGTCGTCACCACCGCCGCACGCGTGTTGAGCTTCAGCGCCCTGAACTCCAGCTGGGCACCCATGGCCAGAAGTGCTCCCGGCATGGCGAGGTTCCCCAGCAAGCGCAGAAGGCTGTCCAGCCAGGGCCACGCCTCCCAACCCACCAACCCCCAGGCGATCCCGCCGGCGACCCCGAAGACCACGGGGTTGAGCACGATGGCGCGGAAAACGCCCCAGCCCCCGTTCTCCCCACCGAGGGCCAGGGCCCAGATGGAGATGAGGTTCTGGAAGGGAATCAGCACGCCGACCGTGACGGCCGCCACCGTCAACGCCTCGGATCCCGCCGCTGCGAAGATCACCGGGAACCCCATGTACACGAGATTCCCCCGCACGGCCGCCTGCACCATCACACCTCGCCGCTGAGGCGGCTCCCGCAGGGCCGCAGCCATGCCGATGGCCAGGAGCGTGCTGACCACCGTCCCCGCAATACACGCCAGGATCATGGGCCCCGAAAAGGCCGTCCCCAACTGTGCCCTTCCCAGGAGCCGCAACAGCAGGGCCGGGATGGAGAACCAGTAGATCACCCGGTTGAGATCTCGGACGAACTCGTCTCCCGCCCAACCGAGCGACCGGGCCAGGGTCCCCAGGCCCAGGAGCAGGAAGACCGGTATCACCCCGTTCAGTACCGCCATGGCCCCAGAACTCTAACCCATCCCGTTTGGAGCGTGACCCATTCCGGCATCCAACAGGTCAAGAACTGAAGCCGTGAAGAGGTTGGGAGGGGAGAAAAAGGAGGGACAAGCGCGACTCCCTCGTCCCGCCCTCCAAGGGTGGTGGTGTTTCTGACCAAGGCGTCGCCGAGGCGTGCTGGAGGCACGCCGCAGGCACCGCCGCCGGAAGAAACGCCGCAATGGCGGGTGGATCCGCCGTCGCAGCACCACACCCCCGATTCACCGGACCGCATTTCTCCCCTTCACGCCATCCCCTAGGGGATGCCCCGAAGGTCATCGGCGCTTCACCCCTGCTCCGAGCCCCCGGCTGCAACCGACATGGAAATCCGGCTCGCGGTTCGCCGGGGCTTTCGTCGCGAGACGGTAGAGACACCCGTCAGTGTGGGGTTTCTGACCAAGGCGTCGCCGAGGCGTGCTGGAGGCACGTCGCAGGCACCGCCGCCGGAAGAAACACCGCAATGCCGGGTGGATCCGCCGTCGCAGCAGAAAGCCCCGGCGAACCGCGAGCAAAAAAAGGACCCGGCACGTGGCCGGGTCCTGGATTTCGCCTTGGAAGAAGTGGCTACTTCTTGAAGGGCTTGAACTCGACGCGACGGTTCTTGGCCCGGTTCTCCCGCGTGTCGTTGGGGTAGCGCGGCATCTCCCAACCGTAGCCCTTGACGACCATGCGCTCGGCTGGCACGCCCTTGGCGACCAGGTAATCGCGAACGGCCTCGGCACGCTTGAGGGACAGGCGGTCGTTGAAGGCCTTGGGACCGCTCTTGTCGCAGTGGCCCTGGATCTCCACGGACCACTGGGCGTAGCGACGATCCTTCATGGCTTCGGCGACCCGATCGAGAAGGGCCTGAGCGTCCTTCTTGATGGTGTACTTGTTGACATCGAAGAAGACCTTGGTCTTGACTTCCCACGTGCCATCGTCATGGACGAGGATCATGGCCGGCGGGCAGCCGTCGGCATTGACCGGAACGCCCCTCGGGGTGTTGGGGCACTTGTCCTTGAAATCCGGCACGCCATCGCCGTCCGTGTCCAGGCAGCAGCCGTTGGCATCAACCTTGACGCCGGCCGGGGTGTTGGGGCACTTGTCCTTGAAATCCGGCACGCCATCGCCGTCCGTGTCCAGGCAGCAGCCGTTGGCATCAACCTTGACGCCGGCCGGGGTGTTGGGGCACTTGTCCAGGTAGTCCGGCACACCGTCGCCGTCCGTGTCCGGCGGACAGCCGTTGGCGTCGACGGCGACACCCTTTGGCGTATCGGGGCACTTGTCCAGATGATCCGGGACGCCGTCGCCATCGGCATCCGGCCACAGGAAGACGTCTTCCACGAACTTGGACATTCCGGCCCAGCTCGTCAGCTGGCTGGCGTTGACCACGTAGCCATCACCACCGGCCGCGACAACCGAGTCCAGAAGCTGGCGGCCCTTGGCCTTGTCACCGATCTGTACTGCGTAGATCTTCAGCTTGTCGCCGAACTGCTGCTTGAGCGCGGCGGCCGCCGCCGTCTCGGCCTTACCCATGTGGAGGCCGTCGCTGAGGATGACGATGGCGGTGGACTTCCCTTGCTCCAACTTGGACGCCGCCAGATCGATGGCACCGTCCAGCGGACTGTTGGAGCCGGCCATTTTGACCTGCCCCTGGGCCTCGGCAAATCCATCGGTGGAGTAAACCTCCGGACCGTACAGGACGTTGACCTTGCCCTTGGGCATGCCGCGACCACGGCCGAAGGCCACGAGGCTGCCCTTGAACCCGACCTCGGGAATCGCCGTGTTCATGGCGGAAAGGAGACTGTTCTCGATCTGCAACTTTCTTTCGCGGTGGTACCTCTGACCCATGGAGGTCGAAGCGTCCTGGATAATGACCCACTGGTCCACCTTGGCCACGAAGTGATCTTTGGGCAGCGGCTCACTGACGAAATTCGTCTTGGCTGCTGTGGTACACCCCTGGACCAGCAGGACCACGGCCGCAATTATCAATAGGTTTCCGGCGATTCGTTTCATTCACTTGCCTCCTTCCATCTGGCGCCCTGCGCCCTTCGAACTCGGTACGATTCCAGTTGGCGATAGCATAGCAGGTTCCCAACTCCTCGGAAACCCTCGTTGCCTTTTCGCTTCATCGCCTCTGAATGCGGGAGTGGCGTATGGCCTCTCCTACCGCAGCTTGCTCAGGTACCTGAAGAGCCCGGAATCCGTGCTCAGCATCAGGACTCCCTTGTCGTTCATGGTCTCCTCGTAGGTCCTCATGGTCTCCACGAGCCTGTAGAATTCGGGGTCCCGTTGGTAGGCCTGGGCGTAGATCATCATGGCCTTCGCTTCGCCTTCTCCCAGGATCTTCTGGGACTTCCGGTAGGCGTCGGACTGGATCCGTTTGGACTCCTCTGTCAGCTGTCCGGCGATCTCCGCCTTCTTGCCCTGGCCGAGGGCCCGGTACTTCTCGGCGATCCGGAGCTGTTGGGAGATCATCCGGTCGTAGACCTTACGGAGGACCTTCTCGGTATAGTTGAGCCGCTTGATCCTGAGGTCGATCAGCTCGATTCCGAGCCCCTGCTCGGCAAGCTTCTTCCGGGCTGCGTCGATAATCTGGACTGTCAACTTGCCGCGAAGGCCAACGACGTCCTGCTTGCTCCGGCCGCCGGACTCCCCGTAGGCCGTCTCCTCAGCAGAGATGGCCTCCTCTCCGAGGATCATGGGACGATCCGATGAACGCACGATCTCGGGGAGCGTATGGGCCGAGAGTGTGTCCCGGACCAGACCATCCAGGATGTCATCCAACCGGCCCTGGGCCCCCGATTCGTTGGCCACCTTCTTGTAGAGGGTCAGGGCGTTGGAGATGCGCCAGCGTGCATAGGTGTCAACGAAAATGAACTTGGAGTCCTTGGTGGGGATCACCTCCGGATCCCCGTCCCACTCGAGCACGCGCTTGTCGAAGAAGTGGACCTTCTGGATCAGGGGTATCTTGAAGTGGAGCCCTGCTGCCGTCACCGGCTCGCCAACAGGGGAGCCCAGCTGAACGACGATGGCCTGCTGCCACTCCGGCAGGACGTAGACAGAGCCCATGAGAACCACCAGACCGACGATCACGAGGACGATGACGATCGAGCGTGTCATTTGGCACCTCCCGCACCGGTACCCCGAAGGTCGAGAAGCGGCACCATCCCCTTCATGTTCCGATCGATGACGTAGACGTGCTGGAGCCGCGGGAGGATCTTCCGCATGGTTTCCAGGAACAGCCGGCGGCGCGTCACATCGGGTGCCTTGCGGTACTCCACCAGCTGTTGAAGGAAGTAATCGGCATCGCCGTGAGCCTCGTTGATCCGTTCGACCTTCCGGCCCTCGGCTTCCTTGATCATCTGTTGCGCTTCACCTTTCACGCGGTAGATGACCTTGTTGTATTCCTGGTAGGCCTGGTTGATGGCCTGGTCCATCTCCTGCCGGGCCCGGTTGACCTCATCGAAGGAGTCCTTGACGGGCGTCGGCGGATGGACATCCTGGAGCTGAACCAGTTTGATCGTGATCCCGCAGCCGTAGCGATCGAGGAGCTCCTGCATCATCTTCTTGGCGTTCAGCTCCGTCTCCTGGCGCTTGAGCTGCAGCACCTCGTTGAAGGATTCGTCCCCGACGACGGCCCGCATGACTGCTTCCGAGGCATCCCGAAGGGTGTTGACCACACCCCGGACGTTGAAGAGATAGGCCTCGGCATCTCGGATCCTGTACTGGACGACCCAGGTGACCGTGGCGATGTTGAGGTCGCCCGTCAGCATGTTGGATTCGTCCGTGAAGTCCCCGGAGGAGTACTGGGTTCGGACGCCAGCCTTGGTGGTCCGGAAGCCGAACTCCTGCTTGAACTGGTAGTCGGTCTTGACCTTGTAGACGCGGTCGATACCCAAGGGGGCCTTGATGTGTGGTCCCGGCTCCGCGGTCGTCACGAATTTCCCAAAACGCAGCACCACGGCCGTCTCGTTGGGCTCCACCTGGTAGTACCCCGTCCCCAGGACTATCAGCAGAACAAGCCCCAGGAGGATGATTCCTCCTCTACCGCGGAGTGGCAGCTTCGGGAGCTTCGCTTTCTGTTTCTTCATCTCGATGACGATATCGTCGAAATCCATGTTGTCGGGCATGATGATGCTCCTATGCCACCCGGGTGGCGATCGCTTGCCGTCTGTCGTTCAGGATTACCATACGCCTCTCATTGTACCCGTATTCCACGGAGCCGTCCCAAGACAATCTTCAGATCGTCCCAGGCCCTGGCTTTCATGGCGGGGCTTCGCAGGAGGTAGGCGGGGTGGTAGGTGGCCAGGAGCGGTACGCCCCGGTAGCTGAGCCACTTCCCGCGGAGGGCGCCGATGGCCTTGGTCGTGCCGGTCAACCGGTTGGCGGCCGGTTTCCCCAGGGCCACGAGAACCCGGGGATGGATCAACTCGATCTGGCGGTCCAGGAAGGGGGCGCAGGCGGCGGCCTCCTCCGGTTTGGGATCCCGGTTGCCCGGAGGCCGGCACTTGACGACGTTGGCGATGTAGACTTCCTCGCGCTTGAGGCCCATGGCTGCGATCATCGCGTCGAGGAGCTTCCCGGCCTGGCCGACGAAGGGCCGTCCCGTCCGGTCCTCGTCGGCGCCGGGTCCCTCTCCAACGAACATGAGATCCGCATCCGGGGCGCCCTCGCCGAAGACGATCCGGTTCCGCCGGGCGGCGAGGCCGCAGCGCTGACAGTCGCCGAGGAAGGCCCGGAGCTCTTCCAGGGTGCCGCACTGGTCGGCACTGTCACAGGAGGACCGCGTGCCAGAGGTCCCGGGGCGCCGCGCCTCCGCCTGTTGCGAGGGGACGCCAGATGCGGGAGCTGCCGGTAGCTCGGGCGGATCCCGCCAACCGAGATCGGCCGCCCAGCGCAGGTATTCCTTCCGCTTCACGCCCTTCCCCGGAAACCGAGGATTTCTCCTGAGAGGGTCAGGAGGATCTCCCAAGCGATGCTCTCCTTCGCGGCGCGCGGGATCTTCCGTTCCCGGCCGGAGGCCGCCAGCACGGTCACCTCGTTCTCCGCCGCCTCCATGCCGATCCCATCGGCGGTGATGTCGTTGAGCACGACGGCGTCGGCGCCCTTGCGCTGCATCTTGGCCAACGCGCGCTCCCGGTCCGGCCCGGCCTCGGCCGCGAAGACGACCAGATAGGGCCTGTCGGCACGGCTTCCCACGCCGGCCGCCAGGTCGGGAACGGGCTCCAGCTCGAGGGTCAGACCGCCCTCCCGGCGATCGAGCTTGCCGTCCGTCGGTGCCGGCGGACGAAAGTCGGCCACTGCAGCTGCAAGGAAGGCGGCGTCCTGTTCCGCGGCCAGCTCGGTCAGGGCCTCCCCCATCTCGGCCGCGGTCTCGACCTTCCGGCAGGTGACGCCAAGGGGCAAGGGTACCGACAGGGGTCCGTGGAGCAGGGTCACCCGCGCTCCAAGATCCGCGGCCGCCTGGGCCAGGGCCACGCCCATACGGCCCGACGAACGGTTGGACAGGAAGCGAACGCCGTCCAGGGCCTCCCGGGTCGGCCCGGCGGTCACCAGGATCCTCAGACCCTCCAGAGGTCCGCTCCGGGGAATGAGCCCAAGGGCCGCCGCGGCGATCTCCTCGAGCTTCGCCAGACGCCCCTCGCCCTCGTCACGGCAGGCCAGATGGCCGGTTTCCGGACCCACCACGACGGCACCACGATCCACCAGTGCCGCCAGGGCCTCCTGGACGGCGGGTTTCCGCCACATGTGGGTGTTCATGGCGGGCGCCAACAGCAGCGAGCCACGATGGGCCAGGGCATAGGTGGTCAGGGCGTCGTCAGCGATGCCGGCGGCCAGCTTGCCGAGGATGTTGGCCGTGGCCGGCGCGATCACCAGGAGATCCGCCCACCGCGCCAGCTCCACATGGTCGACACCGGGTTCCGTCGGCCGATCCCACTGGTCGACCTCGACGGGATGGCCGGAAAGCACGGCGAAGGTCCGGGGGCTGACGAAGCCAGTGGCGTGGACTGTCATGATGACCCGGAGCTCCGCACCCCGCTGTTGTAGGATCCGGAGCAGCTCGATGGCCTTGTAGGCGGCGATGCCTCCGCTGACGCCGAGGACGATGCGCCCGCCCACGGCAGATCAGCCCTCGTCGGTCACGTCGAGATCGGCCGGTTCGGCGGCTTCGTCATCCCCGGCCGGCTCGTTGTCCGAGGCCTCCTCCGGCGCCGGTTCGTCGCCACCGATCCCAAGGAGCTCCTGGAGACGAAGGACCTCCTCGTCCCGGTCTCCCTCTTCCTCCGCGACTTCCACAATTTCTGCGACGGCCGCGGCTCCCGCGGTGGGAAGGACGTCCGGAAGGGGCCGCTCGGCCTCCTCGGTCTGGACGACCTCGCCGCCCATCTCGGCTCGGATCTGCTCGACCATGGCCTGACGCTGGGCCTCGATCTCCTCGATGGTCAGAACCCGCCAGGTGACCAAACCGGCCTCCACCTCGTCCATGGCAACCAGGGTTGGTTTGCTGTGGGGGCTCTCGAGCCGGGGCTTGGCACCACGGATCAGCTGCTCGGCACGCTGAGATACAACGATGATGTAACGAAAGATCGAGTCGAACCCTGCGGGCACTGCGTTCATGAGGTGAAATCCTCCTCCAGAGAGAGCTGGAAAGCTTCCCGGATGGTGTCGAGGCGTGGCTTCATGCGAGCCAGCCTGTGATGCTCGGTGAGACAGATTCCGACCATCGTCTCGACAGCCGGTTCCAGCCGGTCGTTGATGATAGCATAGTCGAAATCCCCAACAAAGTGCAGCTCCTTCAAGGCCCAGTGCAGGCGCTTGCGGATGGCTTCCGGGCTGTCCTGGCCGCGATCGATCAGACGGCGCTTGAGCTCCTCGTAGGAGGGCGGGTAGATGAACACCTTGATGGCGTCGGGGATGGAGGTCTTGACCTGCTGTGCCCCTTGCACGTCAATATCGAGAAAAACATCGATCCCCGCCTCCAGGCGCCCCTCGACCTCCTTGCGGGACGTGCCGTAGAGGTTCCCCGCGTACTCGGCCCATTCGAGGAACTCACCGTGCTCCACCATGGAGGTGAAGGTCTCCCGATCGACGAAGTGGTAATCCCGTCCGTCGACCTCGGAGGGCCGGCGCCCCCGGGTCGTGTGGGACACGGAAAAGTGGCAGCCCCAGCCCCCGGCGCCCAAGCGCTCCATGGTGCGCTTGATGATGGAGGTCTTCCCTCCCCCGGAGGGTGACGAGACGATGAACAGCAGACCCGCCACTTAGGCCACCTCGCGAAACTCGTCCAGGTCCTCGCGCGCGCCGAGCACCACGAGGACGTCCGAGTCCTTGAGGACGTCGTCGCCCTTGGGCATCAGGTTGAGGGTGTCCGTCAGGGCGTCCCGGATGGCCACCACCTGGACGCGGTACCGGTTCCGGATCCTCAGGGCCTGGAGGGTCTTGCCGATGAAGGAGGCCGGCACCGCCACCTCCATGACGGAGTACTCCGGACCCAGGGCGACGTAGTCCAGCAGGTTGGGGTGGGTCAGCCGGTCGGCCAGGCGCAGTGCCATGTCCCGCTCGGGATAGATCACCTCGTCGACACCAATGGCCTCGAGGATGTGCCCATGGTCCATGGAAACGGCCCGGGCCACCACCTTGACGCCCATCTCCTTGAGGTAGAAGGCCACAAGCGTCGACGCCTCCAGATTCTCCCCCACCGAAACGACGGCGACGTCCACGTCCTTGAGCCCAAGGGCTCGCAGCCGGTCCTTGTCGCGGACGTCAAGGGTTACGGCCTGGGTGGCGTCGTCACGGATCGCCTGGACCAGCTCCGGGTCCACGTCGATGCCGATAACCTCGTGGCCCTCCTGGTACAGCTTGCGCGCCAGGGTTGATCCAAAGCGACCGAGACCGATGACGGCGAACCGGGACATCTCAGGATTCCCTGGGGAAACGGATCGCGGCCTGGGCAGCCGCAAGCCGGGCGATGGGAACGCGGTATGGCGAGCAGCTGACGTAGTCCATGCCGACGAGGTGACAGAACTCCACGGAGCTGGGCTCACCGCCGTGCTCGCCGCAGATCCCGACCTTGAGTTTCGGGCGCGTGCTCCGGCCCTTGGTGATGCCCATCTCCACGAGGCGGCCGACGCTATCCCGGTCGAGGACCTGGAATGGGTCGACGCCGATGATCCTCTTCTCCAGGTAATCCGGCATGAACCCACCGATATCGTCCCGCGAGAACCCGAAGGTCATCTGGGTCAGGTCGTTGGTGCCGAAGCTGAAGAACTCGGCGGTCTTGGCGATCTCGTCGGCCGTCAGGGCGGCTCGCGGGATCTCGATCATGGTGCCGTACAGGTGCTCGACCTTGTCGATTCCGTACTTCTGACAGACCTCGCCGTGGACCTTTCGGGCCAGCTCCAGCTGGAGGTCCAGCTCGGCCTTGAGGGCGACGACGGGTACCATGATCTCCGGGAAGACCTCGATGCCCTCCTGCCGGAGCTCCACGGCCGCCTCCAGGATGGCCCGGAACTGCATCTCGGAGATCTCGGGGAAGGTGACGCCCAGCCGGACGCCCCGGTGTCCCATCATGGGGTTGGACTCGTGGAGCTCGTCGGCCCGGCGCTCCAGCTCCTCCAGGGTGATCCCGGCGGCCTCGGCCAGCTTGGCCCGCTCCTCCCGGCTTGCTGGGACGAACTCGTGAAGCGGAGGATCCAGGAGACGAATGGTCACCGGAAGCCCGTCCATGACCTTCATGGTCGCCTTGATGTCACGCTTGACATGGGGGAACAGCTCGTCCAGAGCCGCCCGCCGCTCCTCGAGGGTGTTGGAGAGGATCATCTTCCGCAGGAGAAAGAGGGGTTCCTCCGAGCCCATACCGTAGAACATGTGCTCCGTCCGGCACAGGCCGATCCCCTCGGCCCCGAACTCGCGCGCCGTCCGGGCGTCCTCCGGCGTGTCGGCATTGGTCCGGACCTTGAGCGTCCGGAAGCCGTCCGCCATCTCCATGAAATGGACGAAACGCGGGTTCTCGGTGGCGTCGATCATGGGGAGCTCCCCGGCGTAGACCAGGCCCCGGGTCCCGTTGAGGGTCAGGATGTCACCCTCGCGAAACACCCGATCGCCCGCCCGCATGGTCTTCGAGGCCACGTCGATCTCCAGGTTGCCGGCGCCGACGATGCAGCACTTGCCCCAGCCCCGGGCCACCAGTGCGGCGTGGGAGGTCATGCCGCCGCGCGCCGTCAGGATGCCGACGGCCGCCCGCATCCCCTCGACGTCCTCGGGGTTGGTCTCCTCGCGCACCAGGAGGACGGCCCGGCCCGCCCTGGCCGCCTCAACGGCATCCTCGGCGGTGAAGACGATCCCGCCGGAGGCGCCGCCGGGACCGGCTGGCAACCCCTTGGCGATGGGCGTGGCCGATGCCTCGGCCTCCGGATCGACGATGGGATGGAGCAGTTCGTCGAGCTGGTCGGGCCGAACGCGCAACACCGCCGTCGCTTCGTCGATCAGCCCCTCGGAAAGCATGTCCATGGCCATGTTGAGGGCTGCCGTCCCCGTCCGCTTGCCGGTCCGGGTCTGGAGCATCCACAGGCGCCCCTCCTGGATGGTGAACTCGATGTCCTGCATATCCCGATAGTGGCGCTCCAGGGTGTTGCGGATCTCCACAAGCCGGGCGTAGACCTCCGGCATGGCCTTCTCCAGGGAGGGCAGGTGCCGGTTTTGATCGTTCTTGGTCTCCTCGTTGAGGGGGTTCGGGGTCCGAATGCCCGCCACGACGTCCTCACCCTGGGCGTTGGCGAGCCACTCCCCGTAGAACTTGTTTTCGCCGGTCGCCGGGTTCCGCGTGAAGGCGACCCCTGTGGCGGAGGACTCTCCCATGTTGCCGAAAACCATGGACTGGACCGTTACGGCCGTGCCCCACTCGTCGGGGATGCCCTCGATTCTCCGGTAGGAGATGGCCCGCTTCCCGTTCCAGGAGGCAAAGACGGCGCCGATGCCGCCCCAGAGCTGTTCCTTGGCATCGTCCGGAAACTCACGGCCCAGCACCTCGCGAACACGAACCTTGAAGCGCTCCACGAGGTCCTTGAGGTCCTCCACCGTCAGATCGGCGTCCGAAGCGTAGCCCCTGGCCTCCTTGACCTCGGTGAGCATGCGGTCAAGCTGTTGACGGATCCCCTGGCCCTCTTCGGGCTCGACGCCGCCCGCCTTCTCCATAACAACGTCGGCGTACATCATGATCAGCCGGCGGTAGGCGTCGTAGACGAACCGCGGATTGCCGGTCTTGGCGATCAATCCCGGGATGGTGCTGGAGCACAGTCCCACGTTGAGGACCGTCTCCATCATGCCCGGCATGGACTGGCGTGCCCCGGACCGGACGGAAACGAGAAGGGGGTTGTCCGGGTCTCCGAAACGGGAGCCCATGACCTCCTCGACCCGGGAAAGCGCCGCCTCGACCTCGGCCTGGAGCGACTCGGGATAGCTGCCATCGTGCTGGTAGTAGTAGGTGCAGACCTCGGTGGTGATGGTGAAGCCCGCCGGCACCGGCAGACCAAGACCCGCCATTTCGGCAAGGTTGGCGCCCTTGCCACCCAGAAGGTCTTTCATTTCGGCCTTGCCCTCGGCAGAGCCTCCCCCGAAGAAATAGACGTTCTTGCTCATTGCTCGCCCCCTTCGACCTGCAGCCGTGAGAGATCGGCCAGTTTGAGAAAATCCCTCCCCAACATCTTGAGGAGAGCGATCCGGTTCATTCGTATCCTCTCGTCCTCGGCCATGACCAGGACGTCGACGAAGAAGGTTTCCAGGACATCGGCCAGACGGCCCATGGCCGCGAAGGCCTCATCGACATGGCCCTCGGCCAGCTCACGCTCGAGGATCTCGTGGAAGGCCAACGCCTCACGGTACAGCCCTGTCTCGGCATCCTGCTCGAAGAGGCCGGGGTCGACACCAACGTCGGGCTGGCCGTCGGTGATGTTGCGCACACGCTTGAAGGCCAGGGCCAGCGAGCGGAAGGCCGCGTCGACGCGGGCCCTTTCCAGCGCCGTGGCGCGAACGATCAGACCCGGAAGCCGGTCCCATCCCGCGGCCATGACGGCGTCCGCCGTGTCGCCAGCCACGCCCGTCCTGTCGGTCAGATAACGGCGGACCCGGTCTTCGACGAAAGCCACGACCTGACGGGAAACCTCCGGCGCCTCGGCATCCGCCACACCGGCAACGCCCTCGGCAGCCATTGCTATCCCCTTGGCGAGGTCCAGCTCCCACCCGGCCTCGGCGACGATCTTCACCACGGCCTGGGCCGCCCGCCGGAGCCCGAAGGGATCCCGCGACCCCGTCGGAATCTCACCGACGGCGAAGAGCCCCACCAGGGTGTCCAGCCGGTCGGCGACGCCGATCAGCCGGCCCGTCTCCGACGATGGGATCTCCCCCTCGAAGCCCGTCGGCCGGTAATGGTCCCGGGCGGCCGTCCAGATCTCCTCGGATTCCCCCTCCCGCCGCAGGTAGTGACCGCCCATGATCCCCTGGAGCTCCGGAAACTCGCCCACCATGTTGGTCACCAGATCGGCCTTGACCAGGGCCGCGGCCCGCTCCAGGTCCGAGGGGTCGGCGGCGGCGCCGATCGCCTCGGCCAGCCGGACCGCCAGCTTCCCGACCCGCCGGGCCTTCTCACCCAGGGAGCCCAGGACCCGGTGGAACTCCAGGCGATCCAGCTCGGGCACCAGAGACGCGAGGGGGCGCTTTCGGTCCTCCTCGAAGAAGAAGCGGGCGTCGGCCAACCGGGCTCCGATGACCCACTCGTTCCCCTGGCGGATCAGCTCCAGCGGATCGTCCATCCGGTCGATGACGGCCAGGAACTGGGGCGCCAGCTTCCCCTCCGAGGTTTCCAGGATCAAACACTTCTGGTGGTGCCGCAAGGTCGTCACCACGACCTCCGGCGGCAACTCCAGGAAGGCCTCGTCAAACTGACCGCGGATCAACCCCGGATACTCCACGAGCTCCACGTGCTCCGCCACCAGCTTCTCGTCGGGATGAACGCGGCAGCCGGCCTCTCCGGCCAGTTGTCCGGCCCGCTCCTCGAGCATCCGTCGGCGTTGGGCCGGGTCGATGAGCACCTTCCGCTCCGCCAGGGCGCCGGCGTACTCCGTGGCGCTCGCCACCTCGAAGGCCTGTGGGGCGTGAACCCGGTGCCCGACGCTCGTCCTGCCCGCAGCGATGCCGAAGACCTCCAGGGGGACGACCTCGTCGTCCAGCAGGGCCACGACACCGTGGACCGGCCGGACGAAGGTGTGGCGGCCAAGGCCCCAGCGCATGGTCTTCGGGAAATGGAGGCCCTGGAAAACGGCCGGCACAATCTCCGCCAGGATCTCTCCCGTGGGCCGTCCCTCGTGGCGCACCACGGCCGCGAGGTATTCGCCCTTCTCGGTCCCAACTCGCTCCAGTTCGTCAATGCCGACCCCGACCTTTCGGGCGAAACCCTCCGCCGCCTTGGTTGGCTTGCCCTCGGCGTCGAAAGCGACCCGCGCCGGCGGCCCCATGACCCGCTCCTCCCGGTCCGCCTGCCGTTCGGGCAGGCCGGAAACCAACACCGTCAGGCGGCGGTTGGTGGAACGGCAGACCACCTGGACGTTTTCGAATCCATTCTCGGCCAAGGAAGTCCCGAGCCTCTCCTCCAGCTGCCGGCGGGCGCCGGGCAGGGCGTTGGCCGGAATCTCCTCCGTGCGCAGCTCCAGCAGGAAGACCGCCATCAGGCCACCTCCCCTTCCAGGGCGTTGCCCAGGGGCCAGCCCTGTTCCTCGCGTTGGGCCACGTAGGTCTTGGCGACCCGGACTGCGTTGCGGCGAACACGTCCGATGAGGCCGACGCGCTCGGTCACCGAGACGGCGCCCCGAGCATCGAGGAGGTTGAAGAGATGGGAGGTCTTGAGGGTCGCCTCCAGGGCCGGCAGGACCAGCGGCGGGTCGTGGTCCAGGCAGCGGCCGGCCTCACGCTCCCAGTCCTCGAAGTGGCGCCGCAGCATCTCCACGTCGGCCACCTCGAATCCATAGACCGAGTGCTCGATCTCCTCCTGGAGCCGCACCTGCCCGTAGGGTACGCCGCCGCCCCATTCGATGTCGTAGATGGAGTCCTTCCGCTGGAGGAACATGGCGATCCGTTCGAGACCGTAGGTCAGCTCCGCCGAGATGGGGGCCAGCTCGACGCCGCCTGCCTGCTGGAAGTAGGTGAACTGTGTGATCTCCATGCCGTCCAGCAACACCTGCCACCCGACGCCCCAGGCACCAAGGGTCGGGGACTCCCAGTTGTCCTCCTCGAAGCGAATGTCGTGGACGGCAGGATCGACGCCCAGGGCGTGGAGCGAGCGGAGGTAGAGCTCCTGCACGTCATCGGGAGAGGGCTTGAGGATGACCTGGAGCTGGAGATGCCGCCCGAGCCGGAACGGGTTCTCGCCGTAGCGCGCATCCGCCGGTCGCCTGGAAGGCTGCACGTAGGCCACGCGGTACGGCTCCGGCCCGAGAACACGGAGAAAGGTTTCCGGATGCATGGTCCCGGCGCCCACTTCCACATCGTACGGCTGCTGCACGATGCATCCGTTGTCGGCCCAGAACCGCGAGAGTGAGAGAATCAACGACTGAAGATCCAACGCTTCCTCCTCCACCTGACGGTGGTGAAGGATATCACGTCGCAATGCCGCCGGCGCACCGGCTGAACCGCCGTAGATCATGGCCCCCGGCACGGCATCGGCCCGTCGCAGCCCACGGTCATGGAGAAGGGCCTTGGGGGTGGGCATGGGGGCCGAAGGGCATGGAATCCGTTCGGACCCCGTTGCCCACGGCTCGGGACGCCCCCCTCAATGGCGAGCCATGTTGGCACCGGCATTCCCGTGCATCGCCCCCCATGGGGTTTCCCTCGATTGCTCTTCGCTGTGGACCTGTTCAGGCGAAACTCGACGGACGGTACCTGCCGCCCGCCGCACCCATTCCCCGGCCCCAGGCTTCTGGCCTACTCCTCCTCCGCGGGCGCCGGGCATGCCCCGCCCTCCGGCACAGGACCGCGCCCGAAAAGGTTGTACAACACGGGTAACACCATCAGGGTCAACAGGGTGGAGGTGACCACGCCCGAGACCACCACTACCGCCAGGGGCCGTTGGATCTCGGATCCCACACCCGAGGCCCAGATCATGGGGACGAGCCCCAGGGCCGTGGTGGCAGCGGTCATGAGCACCGGACGGAGCCGAAGCTCGGCGCCCTGGAGCACCGCTTCCCTCCGCGGCAGACCCTCGGCCTCCAGGTTCTGGAAGAACTCCACCATTACCAGGCCGTTGAGAATGGCGATGCCGAAGAGGGCGATGAAGCCCACCGAGGCCGAAACCGAGAGGTAGAGCCCCGACAGCTTGAGCCCGAAGACGCCGCCCACCAGCGCCAGGGGGATGTTGGCCAGGATCAGCCACACGGGACGCGTGGAGCGGAAGTTCAAATACAGGAGGATGAAGATCAGGAGCAGCGCCACCGGCACCATCACCCTCAGTCGCGCCATGGCCCGTTGCTGCTGCTCGAACTGCCCCCCCCAGGTGACGAAATATCCGGTCGGAAGATCGACCTTTTCATCGATGAGCTTCTGGGCCTCCGCCACGAAACCGCCGATGTCGCGGCCCACCACGTTGAGCTCCACAACCACCCGGCGTTTCCCATCCTCGCGGGAGATCTGTGCCGGTCCCGTCACCAGGTCGATACGGGAAACTTCCCGGAGGAGAACCCGTTCGCCCGATGGCGTCGTCAGGGGCAGGTCGCGCAGGTTCCCCACCTTCGCGGTGTAGCTCCTGGGCAGTCGGACCACCACATCCGTGCGGCGATCCCCTTCCGGAACGGTCGTCACCACCTTTCCCCCGATGGCCGTCTCGATGAGCTGACGGACCTGGGCGACGCTGATCCCAAGGCGGGCCATGCGCTGGCGCTGCATGGTGATCTGGAGGTACCCGAGGCCCTCGATGGCCTCCACCTTCACGTCGGCCGCACCCTTCACACCCCGGAGCAGATCGGCGACCCTGCCGCCAATGTCCGCAAGGGCCGTCAGATCGTTGCCGAAGATCTTCACGGCGATCTGGGACTTCACGCCGGAGAGAAGCTCGTCCACCCTCATCTGAATGGGCTGCGTGAAGCCGAACTCCACCCCCGGAATATCCTCGAGCTTCTCACGCAGGGCGTTCACCAGGCCGGCCTTGGTCTTGGCCATCGTCCACGTCTTGCGGGGCTTGAGAATGACGTACATGTCACTCTCGCCCACCCCCATGGGATCCGACGAGATATCCGAGCGGCCGGTGCGCGAGACCACGTGCTCCACCTCGGGAAGCTCCATGATGGCCTGCTCGATACGTTGCACCGTGTCCAGGGCCTGGGGCAACGAAACCGATGGAATCTGGAACGGCTGAACGACGATGGACCCCTCATCCATGGTGGGAAGGAACTCGGTTCCCAGCGTTGGCACGATGATCCCCGCCGCCACCAGCAGGATGACGGCACCCACGGCGATCACCTTCGGATGGTCCAGGATCCAACTCAGCTGGGGACGGTAGATCTTCCGCACCACATCCGCAGGATGTGGAAACCGCCCCCCGCCAAAGACGGGCGCCGGCTTGAGAAGGAAGGAGGCCAGGGCGGGAATCAGCGTCAGGCTCAGGATGAGAGCCGCCCCCAGAGCGATGGAGATGGTGTAGGCCAGGGGAGCGAACATCTTCCCCTCCATTCCCTTCAGGGAGGCGATGGGAAGAAAGACCACAATGATCACCAGCACGCCGAAGACGATGGGGCGTGAGACCTCGAAGGCCGCCGTGCGGATGATGGCGCACCGCTCCATTCCGCCGCCGGAATCCCGCTGTTTGGCCAACAGGCGAACGGCGTTCTCCACCAGAACGATGGCACCATCCCCCAACATCCCGATGGCGATCGCCAGACCCGACAATGTCATCAGGTTCGCCGAGAGCCCGACGAGCCGCATGATCAAGAAGGCGGCCAGCGCCGCCATGGGAAGCTGAACCACCACGAGAAGTGCCGACCGCACATGGCCCATGAAGAACAACAAGACAAGAACGACCAGGACAGCCCCCTGGAAGAGGGCGCTCCGGACCGTTCCCAGGGCCGTCTCCACCAGTTCGGAACGGTCGTAGAAGGGCACGACCTTGACGTCATCCGGAAGAGAGCGCTGGGCGATCTCGAGCTTCTCCTTGACCCCGGAAACCACATCCTTGCCCGAGGCGCCCCGCAGCATGAGCACAATTCCCGCCACGGTTTCACCCTTGCCGTCCCGGGTGATGGCGCCCTGCCGGATTTCCGGCCCCACGCTCGCCGTGGCCACCTGTCGAAGCAGGATGGGAACCCGGTTGCGGTACGCCACCACCGTGCTCTCCAGATCCTTCAGGCCGCGAACCCACCCGTCGCCCCGGACCACGTACTGCTCACCCCCGCGCTCCACGTAGGAGCCACCCGCCACACCGTTGTTGATGGCCACCGCGTGGGCCAACTCCTCCAGTGTCAGGCCGTACCGGCGGAGGGCCGCAGGAGCGGCTTCAACGTGGAACTGCCGCACCTCCCCTCCGAAGGAGTCCACACCGGCCACCCCGGGCACGGTACGGAGAATCGGCCTGAGCACCCAGTCCTGGAGGGTGCGCAACTCCATCAGACTCCGGGTGGGGCTCTCCAGCGTGTACTGGAACACTTCGCCCAGGCCGGTGGAGATCGGCCCGAGGTTGGACATCACACCTTCCGGAAGCTGATCACGCACCGAGAACAAACGCTCCAGCACCAGCTGACGCGCGAAGTAGATGTCGGTCCCATCGGCGAAGACCACCGTGACCATGGAGAGGCCAAACTTGGACAGGGAACGCACCTCGGTCGAATAGGGCAACCCGGCACAGGCCTGCTCGATGGGGTACGTCACCAGTTGCTCGACCTCCATGGGTGAGAGTGCCCTCCACGAAGACACCCGGCACCAACGGCGCCAGGCTGTCGGTGATGGCGGCGCGGATGACGATGGTGCGGGTGGTGGGGTCGACCTGCGGCACGCTGGTCACCACGGTGGCGTGGCCCACGGCATTGGGCCGGGCAACGGGGATGAACTCCACCTGGTCACCCTGGGCCACGGAGCTTGCCTGGTCCGGGGGGATCTGGAGCCCCAGCTCCACGCGGGAGGGGTCTCCGATCACCATGAGCAGGTGGTAGGCCTGCACCCACTCCTGCGGTTCCACACCAAGCTCCAGGACGACGCCACTCACCGGCGCCCGAATGGTCAGATGGGGGTCGGGACTGCGCCGGCTCACGATCTCCTCGAGCTCCGTCTCCGTGTAGCCCAGATCCATGAGCTCCGCCCGCGTGGCCTCAAGCTCCAGCCTCGCCCCGAAGGCGCGTTGCTCCCGCTCCTCCAGCTCCAACCGGCTGATTCCCTCCAGCTCCAGGAGCTTCCGTCCCGCCTCGAGCCGGATCTCCGCGAGACGGAGCTGCTCCCTCGCCCGCAGGTAGTCGCCCTGGAGCCCGTGCAGGGCGTGGGAGTGCATGAGGAGCACCGGCTGGCCCGCCTGAACCCGTGTCCCGGGTGTGGCCATGGTCTTCTCGATCCGGCCGGGAATCACGACCTTGACGGGAACCGTGGAGCCAGGGGAACGGACCACCTGGCCCACCACACGGAACTGGTCACCAAAGCTCCGCTCCAGCACAGGACGCACCACGATGCCGGCACGGGCCTGCTCGTCGGCGTTGAGCCGGACCAGCTCGGCTGCCGAACAGATGGTGGTGGCAGAAAGGGCGGCGGCGAATGCCACGGCGGCGGCTCGTCTCATGGTTGGGTCTCCTCCCTCTGTGATTCCGGGGCCTTGGGCGGTTCCGGTATGGGGAAACATCTGGGGTCCGAACTCAGTACGGCCAGCTCCAGGCGGGCTCGAAGGAGCGAACGCCGGGCGTCCACGGCCTGGAGCCGCACATCGTCGAAGCGGGAAACACCATCCATGTACACCAGGTACGAGATGGCCCCGAGACGGAACTGCTCCGCCAGGCTGTGTTCGGCGTCCTCCACCTTCAGCAGCACGGGCTCCAGTTGGTCGAGGGTCTTCTCCGCGGCCCGGGCAGCGGCCAGCGCCCTCTCGAGCCGGCTCTTCATCCGTGTCCTCTCAAGTCTCAGCCTAGCCTCGGCCTCCATCATTCGGGCCCTCGCCGCCTCCCTCGCCTTCGTTCCCGCGCTGCCGGTGGGAAGCGGAAACCGGAACTTCACGCCGAAGGCGTCGTACGAGGGAAGCCCCTCGAGACCCGGGACGTGCTCCCACTCGACCTCGGCTTCCGGCCGGCCCCAGGCCTTCGCCTCCATCACCCGGGCGTCTCCCTGTTCCATGGCCGCCCGGAGACCCCGGCTCTTCCAGAGTGGTGAACCCTCTAGGAACACCGAAGGGTCGCCGTCCACCTTGAGGGTCGAGGTCAGTCTCGACAGCCCCTCGAGATCACCTTCCTGCGGAAAAACACACCGGTCGGCACAGTGCTGCCGCAGCGCCTCCACAGCCGCCTTCCTGTCGGACTCCAGACGCCACACTGTGGACATGACGCCTGCCCAGGCCAGCTCGATCTGGGTCACGTCGGTTCCGGCAACTTCCCCCAGGTCCAGCCGGACGCGTTGGAGGGCGAGGGCGCGCTGGAGCCGGGTGAGGCGCCGTGTGGCGACGGCCAGGCGTTCCTCCACCGCTGCCAGCTCGATCCACCTCTGTCCAACCTCTCCGGTGTTTTCCAGGACGGCCGCACCGTAGGCCGCAACCGACCATGCCTCGGACGCATCCCGGAGATCTCGCCGCGCACGGCTGTGGGCGGGAAGGTTGAACGGTGTGCCGATCCGGAGTGTCGTCTGGGCGTTGGATTGCCAATCGAAGCCGGATCCCAACCCCTCCTGCTGGAGCTCCACGTAGGGCGTCCCTGCCGCCGCGTCGGCCTGCGTCTCCGCGCGCCGGGCACTCACGGCGGCGCGGATGGCACCCAAAGAGGGGCTGAGCTCAACCGCCGCACGTTCCGTCGCCAGCACCCGGCTGATGACGCTCCCTTCCTCCGCCGACACGTCCGGGCCGGGGCCGGCCACCACCAGGACCAGCGTCAAGGCCGACAACAGGTGAACCAGGCTGAATGTGGATTTCTTCAACACCAAAACCTCCGTGATACGGAACCGCAGGGTCAAGAACGCCGTGCCACCGCCAGAGGTTCCCGGTCCCTCTGCACGTCTGGCGAATCCCAACTGCACCACATTGACCACGGAGTCCCATC
>CAZXNA010000046.1:0-22577 GCA_964641295.1 uncultured Thermoanaerobaculia bacterium | reverse complement strand
GGTCATCCGGTCGATCTTGCGCTGCAGCTGCATCAGGCCGTACAGCAGCGCCTCGGGCCGGGGTGGACACCCCGGGACGAAGACGTCCACGGGAATGATGCGGTCGACGCCTTGCGTCACCGCGTAGGTCCGGTAGGGGCCGCCGCACGTGGCGCAAGAGCCCATGGCGAGGACCCATTTGGGCTCTGCCATCTGGTCGTAGAGACGCTTGACGATGGGCGCCATCTTCTCCGTGACCGTACCCGCGACGATCATCAGGTCCGACTGCCGTGGCGTACCGCGGAACACCTCGGCGCCGAATCGCGCCATGTCGTGCCGCGGATCGAGCACGGCCATCATCTCGATGGCGCAGCAGGCCAGACCGAACTGCATGGGCCAGATGGAGCTCCGCCGGGCCCAGTTGAAGATCTTGTCGTAGGTCGTCGTCAGGATGTTCTGCTCGAAGCGATCCTCGATCAGGCCCATTCCAGCGCCCCCCTTCGCCACGCATAGACGTACCCGGCCAGAAGGATGGCCAGGAAGACCATCATTTCGATGAACCCGAAGAGGGCCAGACGATCGAACATCACCGCCCAGGGAAAGAGAAAGATGGTCTCCACGTCGAAGACGACGAAGAGGACGGCGATCAGGTAGTAGCGGATGGAGAACCTCGTGTCGAATGCCGTCGTCTCCGCCGCCACGCCGCACTCGTAAGGCTCCGCTTTGACCGGATCGGGGGACCCGGCACGGATCGCCTTGGCGATGAGCAGCGTGATGATCGGGAACGATACGGCCACGAGGGTGAAGATGACAATCGGGATGTAATTCGTCATGGAACCCCCTCCGTTCCCCAAGGCCCGGCTATTGTAACGGCTCTCCAACCTTTGTCAATATTTTCACAAGCTCCATGACCCCACGCCTTTCCAGACATGGAAACGAAGGGAAACGGTCGACGGCCCACCTCAAAGGAAGGCAAGCCACCAGGACGAAACCGTTGGAGCTCGACGGACCGGTCCGGAACTTCCCGGCCTCTTTGTGCGTATGCGTAGAGGAGGCCGGCCAATGGCTGGTACAGTGGTTTTGGTAGATGAAGGAGGCGGCATGGCGGCCCTTCTCGAGGTCAAGGGGTTGGTGAAACGCTACGGCGAGCGGATCGCCGTGGACGATCTTTCGTTCACCGTGCATCAGGGGGAGATCTACGGGCTACTGGGACCCAACGGAGCGGGCAAGACCACGACCATCAAGGTGCTGACGGGTCTGTTGCCGCCGACCTCTGGATCGGTCAGGGTCGCCGGGTTCGATCCCTTCGCCGATCCCCTGAAGGCCAAGGCACAGCTCGGTTGGGTGGGCCAAGAGACCTCCCTCTACGAGGACCTGACCGCCGAGGAGAACCTCAAGCTGGCCTGCGCGCTGGGCAGGGTGCCGGGATCCGAAGTGCGGAGCCGCGTGGCCGAGCTCCTGGAGATCATCGGCCTCGCCGACCGGGCCAGGGAACGGGTCTCCAACTACTCCGGCGGGATGAAACGCCGGCTGCACCTGGCGGTGGCCCTGGTTCATCGCCCCCGGGTGTTGCTCCTCGACGAGCCCCTCGTCGGCGTCGACCCCCAGGCGCGGGCCCACCTGATGGGGCTGATCGAGAAGCTGGCCGGCGAGGGCCACGCCGTGCTGCTGACCACCCACGACATGGACGACGCCCAGCGGCTCTCTTCCCGCGTGGGCATCCTCGACCACGGCAAGCTCCTGGCCGAAGGGACCGTGGACGAGCTTCAGGCCCGCCTCGGGGAGCGCGACCTGCTCCGGCTGGCTGGTGCGTTCCCCGCCCAGTTGCCTCCCCTCCCACCGGAGCTCGACGCCGAGCGGCTTTCACTTCGCGGGGAGGAACTGATGCTGGCCGTCCCCAACGGTTCCGAGGCGCTCCCCCGGATTCTCGCCATCCTGGCGCACCACGGGGTTTCCGTCGAGCGCGCCACCCTTGAACGCCCGAGTCTCGAGACCCTCTTCCTCGAGCTGACGGGACGGGAGCTCCGGGACTGATGGCCCGTTTCGGCACGCTCCTGGGCCTCGAGCTCCGCCGCCGGCTCCGCGACCCCGTCTCCCTGATCGCCTGGCTGGCCATTCCCTTCCTGATGGTCACCCTGCTGGTCGTGGTCTTCGGCGGAAGCGGAAAGAGCTCCCTGCCGCGGATCCGGCTGCTGGCGGTCAACCACGACACGGGCATCCTCTCCAAGGCCCTCCTCTCCGCCCTGGACAGCCCGAAGATGGCCGAGTACCTCGATGTGACCGTCCTCGATCAGGAAGAGGCTTCTCACCGGATGGACCGTGGCGACGCCTCGTTGATGGTCGTGATTCCGGAAGGGTTCACCAAGGGATTCCTGGACAACCGGCCGCTGACCATTCGGGTCTACCGGAACCCCGAGCAGACCATCCTGCCCGGAATCGGCGAGGAGATCCTCTCCTTCCTGGCGGATGCGGGGGGTCTCCTCCGGGCGGCCCTCCTGCCGCTGACGCGGGGGATCATCGATCTCGATCCCGAGACCCGGCCTTCGTTGGCCCAGATCACCGGTCTCTCCACCCGGATCTACCAGGTTCTCGACGACCCGGTGGCCAGGAAGTTGCTTCGCGTCGACAGCCTCAGCATCACGGCCCATCATCCCGAGAAGAAGAAGGTCTCCCGCTCCGAGATCGTCGGCTGGTTCGCTCCGGGTTTCGTGGCCCTGGCCCTCCTCTTCATCTGCAACGGCCAGAGTCAGGAGATCCAGGAGGATCTGATCAGCGGACGGCTCGCACGGGCCTGGACCTTCCCCAGCCGCCCCATGGTGCCCCTCGGTGCAAAGGCCGCGGCGCTGATCGTCTCCGCCACCATCAGCGCCGGTCTCCTTGTTCTGGCCCTCGCGGGCGTCCTGGGCTGGCGGCCGGGCAACGCCGCCATCCTCGTGGTCCACACCCTCGCCGTCGCGGCTTCCTTCTCCGGCCTGTCCCTGCTCCTGCGCTCCCTGACCCGGAATCCCGAGGCCGGCGGTGCCGCCGCATCCGGCGTTATGGTCGGCCTCGGCTTCCTCGGCGGGTGCTTCATCCCGGTGATTTTCCTCCCACCCTTCCTGCGGGGCGTCGCCCAGTACATCCCCACGGGCTGGGCCGTCCAGGGTTTCCTGATCCTCCAGGGCGGCACCTGGGCCGGCCCCCTGGGAAGCATCGGCTGGCGGATCGCCGCCCTGGCCGCCACCGGCGCTCTGAGCTTCGTTCTGGCGGCCCGGTTGATGGAGAGAAAGGCGGTGGCGTCATGAGCTGGCGGCAGATCCTGGCCATCGCCCTGAGCGACCTCAGGCGCATGTTCCGCCGGAAGGACACCCTTGTCTGGCTCCTCCTGATGCCTCTCCCCTACTCCTATTTCTTCGGCATGGCCTTCCGGGAATCTCCCAAGGAGCGCACCCTCGTCACGGTCGTCGAGTCACGGCCGGACGCTGCCTCCAACCGTGTTGTGGCCGCCCTCGAGGCCGCGGACTACGACGTCACGACCCTGAGCTCCTGGGACGAGCCCAACCCCCTTCCCAAGGGCGGCTACCGGGTGGACCTCCCGCCCGAGCTGGGCACCCTCCTCCTGTCCGGCGCTCCGGGGGAGATCGCCGTCTGGAGCCGCAGCGGAGACATGGACGCCACGCGGCTCCAGGTGACGCTCGAAAAGTCGATCCTGACCCTGCGCGCCGAGACCCTGGCCCGCCTCTTCCGCGGCGAGAAGCCCTCGCTGGAGACCCTCGGCAAGCCCCTGGAAATGGTCCCCATCACCGTCGAGGCCTCGGACTGGGGGGAGCGGCGCGAGGTCCCGTCGGGCTACAAGCAGGTGATCCCCGGAAACATGGTGATGTTCGTCCTCATGGCGGTGCTGGTAACCGGGGCCGTGCGGCTCCTCTCCGATCGTGAGGCGGGACACCTCCAGCGCATGCTGGCCTCCCCCATCTCCCCCACCGCCGTCGTCGTCTCACAGTTCGTCTCCCTGGGGCTCCTCGGCCTGGCCGAAGCGGTCTACTTCGTCCTGTTGGGCTGGCTGGTCTTCGGCCAGTCTCCCGGCCCGCACCCCGTGGCCGTCCTGGGGGTGCTGGCCCTCATGGTGGCGGCGGCCAGCGGCGTCGGCATCATCCTGGGGGCGACCTTGAAGAAGGCCAAGCAGGCGGCCGCCGTCGGCATCTCCGCCACCCTGGCCCTGGCTGCCCTGGGCGGGTGCTGGTGGCCCATGGAGATCCTCCCGCGTGCCATGCGCACGGTCGCCCTCGCGCTCCCCAGCGGTCAGACCATGCGGGCCCTGGTCCGGCTGATGGTGTGGCAGGACCCGCCCTCGACCCTGGCCGGTTACGCCGTCTACATGCTGGTTTTCGCCCTCATCAGCGGGGCCATCGCCTCCTCGGTTCTGCGTCGTCAGCTGGCGTGAAGAGCTCCCGGCTCCCACTCCTCACCGGCCCCGTGCTGTGACCGCGGTGACGACGGCCGTTGCGACCTTTCTCCCGGCTGCGCCGCCTGCGCTCATGAATCCCGCAAGAGCACCACCATGCCCGGCGCCTCGCCCCCTTCGCGACGAACCCTCATGAATAATCCGGGTCAGGATCACTGGGACGGGGGGTGGTACCGGCGGCGAAGCTCGGCGAGGAAGCGAGCCTCCTCAGGCGTCAGGGACTGGGGCCCCTCGGCCTCCAACTTGGCCCGGATGCGCTCGAGCTCCCGGACCTCGGCCCGGCTCGGCCCCACGGGCATGAGGACGTGCTCCGGCTCGAGCTGGCGCCGGAACAGCAGCACCATCACCGCTCCGGCAACGGCCCCACCCAGGTGGGCCCCATGGCCGATGGGAAGCCCTCCCCCGTGGCTCTGGGCCAACAGGCCCCACAGGTCCCAGGCCACCAGGGCGGCCACGCCGGCCCAGGCCGGAACGGGGATGAATCCCATGATGAGGATTCTCTGGCGAGGAAAGATCATGGCGTAGGCCATCAGGAGCCCGGCGATGGCACCGGAGGCCCCGAGGGCCGAGACCCGCGGATCGTGAAGGACGTAGAGGCAGGTCACCACGTGGCCGACGGAACCCGCCAGCCCGGCGACCAGGTAGAACCCGGTGAACACCGACTTCCCCCAGACCCGTTCCAGGATGGCGCCAAAACTGTAGAGAACGATCATGTTGATGGCGAAGTGCCAGAGGGCCTCGTGGGAGAAGACCGAGGTCAGGAGCGTCCAGTACAGGCCGTGCTGCAGATGAACGGCGCTGACCAGGAAGTTGGCCGCCATGAACTCCAGCATGTCCCGGGAGGACCGCGCCAGCTGCCACAGGACGAAGACCACGCCGTTGATCCCGATGATGACGGGAACCGCACGCAGCTTGCGCCGCCACCAGGGCACGGCGGGCTCGCGCGTCCCCGAGGTTTCCAGGCTGTCCATTCCCGTGCCGGCGGGTGATCCCTCCATACCGTCATCATCGATGCACGAAGGCCACTTGTCCAGTACGGTGTTCCGGCCGAAGGCCCGACACGCCCTCCCATGGTGAACAGCTGCTCTAGTTCCCCGGCGTCCGGTGCGGGACGCCTCCCACAATCGTGAACAGCTGCCGCACACGGCGTTCCCGTGCAGTGCCACGCTTCGCCTTTTCCCTCAAGCACGTCGCCCACTGCAGTGCGCTCTGGAAAATGCGAAAGCACGGCACGTGCCGTTGAGAGAACCCTCTGCAAACGCCATGGGACCTCACCCGCCGGTCTGCGGCAGCAGACTGCGGCCGCAGGGCCGCACAGGGCCGGCGCCCACATCCCACATCGCCACGCCGACCATCGCCGCGCGAAATGAAGCGTTCAACGGGGCGTGCGGTCCATCGAGTTTCGCGGGAGCGCATCCATGCTCGAAAACCTGCCGGGCGAAACTCGATGGAGGGCAACCCCCGGGAACACCCTACGCAGCAGGCCCTCGCCATCGAAGGAGGCGGCCGGGGATGGAAGAACCCTTGTCCCCTTCTCTCACTCCACTTCCAGACTGAGATCCACAGCCGGGGCGCTGTGGGTCAGGGCGCCGACGGAGATCAGATCGACACCGGTCTGGGCGATGCTCCGGACGTTCTCCAGGGTGATGCCACCCGAGGCCTCCGTCGTCGCGCGCCCGCCGACGATCTCCACGGCCCGCCGCAAGGTCTCGAGGTCCATGTTGTCCAGCAGCACGGCATCCACTCCCGATTCCAGGGCCTCCTCGAGCTGTTCCAGGGTGTCGACCTCGACCTCCATGCGAACCATGTGACCCGCCCTCAAACGCGCCCTGCGGATCGCCTCCGCCACGCCGCCAGCCAGAGCGATGTGGTTGTCCTTGATCAGGATGCCGTCGTCCAGGGCGAAGCGATGGTTCCAGCCGCCGCCGCACCGCACGGCGTACTTCTCCAGGGCGCGAAGCCCCGGGAGGGTCTTCCGGGTATCTACGATCCGCGCCCCCGTGCCCGCCACACGCCGGGCGAACTCCCGCGTCAGGGTCGCAATACCGCTGAGGTGTCCGAGGAAATTGAGGGCCGTTCGTTCAGCGGCCAGAATGGGACGGCCGCACCCGCGGACCTCCAGGATGGTGTCTCCCGTCCGAAAGTCCTGCCCGTCCTCGAGCATCGTTTGGATTTCAAGCTCGGGATCCAGTGCGTGGAACACGTACTGAGCCAGGGGGGCCCCGGCAAGGCGACCGTCCTTCCGCGCCACGATCCGCCCTGTACACCGGGTCCCCAGGGCGATGACGGCACCACCCGTCAGGTCTCCCGCACGTCCAAGGTCCTCCGACAGCGCCAGACGAACGATGTCCTCGTAGGCAGAAGGGGGCAGCTTGGCGATATTGACGAGACTCGGCATCTTGAGCACCTCCTTTCCCGGTTTTCCTCGACTCAGACGGATCGGCCGGTGCGGACCCGCCCGGCACCCTGGGCGCTCAGCCAGGCGAGCGGCTCCCGCCGGATGCGATTTCCTTCGACGATCACCCGGTAGAGACCATCGTCATCGGAGAGAGCATCGGTCCGCAGGTGAGCTCCGCGACTGGATCGGCGCTCCAAGGCCGAACGGAGAATCCACCGGCCCACCTCCGCTTCGGCAATCCCCGCCTCGGTGCCGGCCAGGGCGTCCAGCTCCTCCACGGCCCGCCCAAGGCCGCTCTCGTCGCGTTCCACCCCGGCGCCCTGCCAGAGGATGTGGCGGATTCGTTTCATGGTCCGGTCCCGCTCCTCTGCGGACCGCGCGGAGAACACTCCCCGAGTCAACAGGGCGCGCCACGCCGACCGCATCTCCCCTTCCCGGGGCACGACCGCCAGCAGCCCGGCGATGTCCTCTCCGACCCGGGCCCCGTAGACCAGGGCTTCGAGCAGGGAGTTGCTGGCCAGCCGGTTGGCGCCGTGAAGGCCCGTGCAGGCCACCTCGCCGCAGGCCCAGAGCCCGGACACCGTGCTCCGGCCACGATCATCGACGAGAACGCCGCCCATGTGGTAGTGGGCCGCCGGCGCCACGGGAATGGGCTGGACGGTGGGATCCAGCCCCCGCTCCCGGCAGAGCTCGTACACCGTGGGGAAGCGGCGCGGAAACTCGCCGCCGATGGCAGTGGCATCGAGGAAGACCGGGCGCCCCTCCCGCAACGATCGCCAGAGGGCCCGGGACACGACGTCCCGGGGTGCCAGGTCTCCAGCCGGGTGGATCCCGGCCATCACCGGCCGTCCCCTGTCGTCGATCAGAACGGCGCCCTCGCCGCGCAGCGCCTCGGTCAGCAGGGGCGCCGGGTCGGAGCCGTCCGCCAGCGCCGTCGGGTGGAACTGGACCATCTCCATGTCGGCCAGGGCCGCGCCCGCACGGCCGGCCATGGCCAGGCCCAGGCCACGGACCTCCGGCGGGTTGGTCGTCCGCTCGAAGAGGTGTCCCACGCCGCCCGTCGCAAGCACCACCGAGGGGGCTGCAAAGAGCACCGGCGTGCCGTCCGGAGCCGTCGCCGCGACCCCGATGACCCGTCCCTCGTCAGCGAGAAGGGCCTCTGCCCGGTACCCCTGGACGATTCGGACGTTTCCGAGGCGGCGAACCGCCTCCCGCAGCGTTCGGGAGAGCTCGGCGCCCGTGGCATCGCCCCGTGCGTGGAGAATCCTCCGCATGGAGTGGGCGCCCTCCCGCCCGAGCACCGGTCGTCCAAGGTCGTCACGGTCGAAGCGGGCCCCGAGCGCGAGAACCTCGCGAACCCTCTCGGGACCCTCGCGGGTCACCATGTGCACGACCGAGGGATCGGCCAGTCCGCCGGCGGCCTCGATGGTGTCCCGGGCATGCCGTTCCGGTGAATCGCCCGGGCCGAGGGCCACAGCGATCCCCCCTTGCGCCAGGAAGCTGGAGCCCGAGCGCCCCACCGAGCGGTCCGAAAGGAGAAGGACGTTTCGCGCACCGGCGCGAAGAGCCGCCATCATCCCGGCGACACCCCCGCCGACGATGACCACGTCCGCCGAAACCACCTCGGGCAGGCTGGCTCCGCTCATCCCCGCACCCCCCTGCCGACCTCCAGCATCCGCTCCACGGCCTCCCTGGCCCGCCCGGCCACCTCCGGGTCCACCTCGACCTCGAAGCAGTCCTCCAACAGGCTCGTACGGATGCCCTGGAGGGTGATCTTCTTCATGTGAGGACAGATCGTGCAGGGGCGCACGATCTCCACGTCCGGGGCGGCAGCGGCGATGTTGTCCGCCATGGAGCATTCGGTGATCAGCGCCACCCGGCGGGCCTTCCGCTCCTCGACGAAGCGAAGCATGGCCGACGTGGAGCCGGCCATGTCGGCCGCCTCGAGCACCTCGGGCCGGCACTCCGGATGGGCCAGGACGACCACGTCCGGCCAGGTCACCCGGTATTCTTCAACCTGCTCCGCCGTGAACTGCTCGTGGACCTCGCAGGCTCCCCGCTCCCACGGGATAACCTCCACGTCGGTGTTGGCATCAACCCAGGCGGCGAGAAAACGGTCCGGAAGCAGCAGGACCCGTTCCGACCCCAACGACTCCACGACCTCGATGGCGTTGGCGGAGGTGCAGCAGATGTCGGACTCCGCCTTGACCTCGGCCGAGGTGTTGACGTAGGTGACCACGGGAACTCCGGGATACCGGCGGCGAAGCTCCCGGACGTCGGCCGCCGTGATGGACTCCGCCAGGGAGCATCCCGCCGAGGGATCAGGGATCAGCACGGTCCGATCGGGGTTGAGGATCTTGGCCGTCTCCGCCATGAAATGGACGCCGCACACCACGATGGTTTCCGCGCCCGTTTCCCCGGCCCGTTGCGCCAGGGCCAGGGAATCGCCCGTGATGTCGGCGACTCCGTGGAAGATCTCCGGAGTCTGGTAGTTGTGGGCCAGGATGACGGCGCCACGCTCGGCCTTGAGACGGTTGATCTCCTCGATCAAGGGCATGTGAGCGGCGATCTCCACATCCGGGAGGACCCTGGAGAGCCGCTGACGAAGGTCCGACCTGGACTGTTCCATCTCATCAAGGACCGTGGCTGCCACAGCGTTTTGCATTGTGAGCTCCTTATGCTCGTTCTGAGTATAATTATCTGCTAAACAAAGGCCGGAAACCCTCCGGCACCATTTATGCTAACACTGAGCACTCTCCTTGTCAACCCCTCCCCCGCACCGATCGAAGCTCGCAACGGGACCTGGAGACGTTACACGCCCGTTACCCCGAAAGACCCGTTCCAGGATCGCTGAAGTCCCCCCGGGAATCAGCAACTCTTTCTTTTTCAAGTTCTTCGAACGACCGACGAAATATCGCGACCGTGGCGTTGAAGAACAAAGCAGCGCTCCTTCCCGCTGGAGACGGACACCCCCGACCCCGTGTCACCGCCGCTTCCCCCCACCCGTTGAGGACCCCTTCACCCGGGGCGGACATCCGTGTTGAAAGTCTCACAACACACTGTTTTTTCACTTTCTTACAAATTCCACGAATATATCGATTCTCCGGCACGACTTATGCAGTCAAGACGGCATGGGAGGAAAAAACCGGCGGCATCCGGGTGCCGATGGGGAGTTCACCCCTCGGAGACCAAAGCCGCCATCAAACCGAAACGGGCGACCTCGCCAGTTCCACGAGGCTGGCCCGAAGGAGGTCACCATGACCGTCGTGCTCGTGATCCTCACCATCGTCGTCTTCATTGCCGTCGAGGCCGTGAGGCTCCGGCTGGCGAAACGCTCGGCGCCAGCCCTTCAACCCCAGGTCTCCCACCCCTTTGCCGATGTCCACTTTCCCTGTGGCCTCTTCGTCGGCGAAGGTCACAGCTGGGCCCGTCTGACGGAATCCGGCGAGCTCAAGCTGGGTGCCGACGAGCTCATTGCCCAGGCCATCGGTGGCGCCGACCGCATCGAGCTCCCGGAGATCGGCACAGAGGTCCAGAGGGGTCAGCCACTGGCGACCATCTGGCGTCTTGGCCGAAAGCTGGAGGTCACATCCCCCGTCGACGGCACGGTGGTCGCCGCCAACGACACCGTGAAGAAAACCCCGGGGGCCTTCGGTGCCGATCCCTACGGTATCGGCTGGCTGGCCATGGTGTGGCCCGTGGAACACACGGAAGCTCTCAAACAGCTCCGGGTCGGCGAAAAGGCCTCCAAGTGGCTCCAGCACGAGATTCAGAGGTTCACCGAGTTCCTGGCACGGCGCACGTCTCCAAACATGATCGGCGCCGTGCTTCCCGACGGCTCTCACCCCCTGATCGGGTCAGCTCTGGCCCTCAACGAATCCGCATGGCAGGAGTTCAGAGGGAGTTCGCACAGGCCAAGCCCGATCCTCGGGAGGCCACACGGGCCTGAGTTCTCCGAACCCCGCGGCCGGGACCAGGCCCGGCCGGTGACGGGTCCGTGCCCGGACCTATTTTGAGCGCGCCGGCAACCCAACACCCGGCGCAGGACGTTCGAGGATGACCTCTCGCCGAAAGCGGAACAGCTCTGCCGGCCGGCCGCGGCCTCCCTGCTCCAGCCGGCCGGTTCCCTCAACCAGTCCGCCGGCGTCCACCAGCCGCCGGAAATTCTGCTTGTGGAGCCGCAGGCCCGAGAGCGCCTCGACGGTCCGCTGGAGCCTCAACAGGGTGAACTCCTCCGGAACGAGCTCGAAGACAACCGGCCGGTAGCGGATCTTCCCACGGATCCGCCCAAGGGCCGTCGCCAGGATTCTCCGATGGTCGAAAGCCAGGGATGATCCCGGCAGGGGCCGCGCCACGGCACTGGGAGGCTCCTCGCCGGCGGCCAGCGCATCACGGATCGTCTCCGGAAGGAGACCCATCTCGTACAGGAGTTCGTAGCGATCCAGGACGCGCTCCCCGTCCCAGCGGTCGCGACCCCGCCCGAATGCGATGGCGGCCCGTTCCCTTCGAAGCTCCCGGGCCGCGGGACCGGGCGCCTCCCGGACCCAGGCCTCCATCGCGGGGAGCAGCTGGCGATCGACGACTGACGGCGTCCCGCGCCTCCAGTCCTCCCAGGGGAAGAAGCTGTAGACGCCGCGCCACCTGGCCGCGCTCCCGCCAGCCACCTTGCCTTCACGGACCAGCGCCAGGTAGGCGACAGAGAGGATCCTGGGTCCGCCGCGCCGTTCCCGGGGATCCCGGAACCGGTCCCCGAAGGTGTAGAGCTGCTCCACGTAGCCGAGCTCGAGACCGGTCTGGGCCCGGACCCAGCGCCGCAAGGCCAGCTCGAGGGTGCGGTCCCCCGCCGGATCCAGGGGGCCCGTCGGCAGCGCCTCCTGGGTCGCCGAACCCTCCCCCTGGGCCACCGGAGCTCCACCCTCCATCGGGATGTCCCCCGGCACGGATACCGTCAGGACCCGCGGCTCCTCGTCGGTGACGGCGATGATGACCGCGTTGAGCCCCACAACGATCCCCGGCCCGCAATCTCCACGGTCTTCCCGGCCCTTTTCTCGCATCCGGTCCATGCCCCATGGTCCGTTCCTCCCCCCGAGGTGTCAAGCGACCACCACATGTGCCATGGACCAGCCCCGAGAGCTCCCCTACTCGCCCGTATTGGACACCACGACGCCGGCGACGATCATTGCGCCGCCGGCCAGCACGCTCGCCGTCAGAGGCTCGCCGAGCAGGAGGACGCCGGCGCCGACCCCGACCAGGGGGATCCCGTAGACCAGGCTGTTGGTCGCCGTAACGCCGAGGACGGCGATGGCCCGGTTCCACCACAGGTACGCCACCGCCGAGCACAGGACGCCCAGATAGACGATGGCCAGACCCGCCGGAAGATCCGGCTCCCACGCGGGAACCACGAGAAGCTCGATGCCGGCAAGGGGGGCCAGGAAGAGTGTGCCCGTCACCATGGCCACCTGAGTGACCACCAGGGTCGGGTACTTTCCCACGAGCCGGCGGGTGACGAAGCTGTATCCCACCCAGCAGAACACTGTCCCCAGAACCAGGAGGTCCCCGTACCAGCTCGCCCCCCCACCCCCGGAGCGTCCGACGATCAAGGCGACACCGGCCAGGGCCGCCACGAACCCTCCCAACACCCGCGGCTTCGGCAACCGCCGGATCATGATGGCCTCCGCCATGGCCGTTGCCAGGGGCGCCGTCGAGACGATCAGCGCCCCGTGGGAGGCCGTCGTGTACTTGAGCCCAATGTTCTCGAAGAGAAAGGCCAGGGTCACACCGCTCAGTCCCAGGATCACCCCATCCCGGCGATCCCCTGGCGCCAGCCGCAGGGGGCCCCACCTCCTCCGGACCACGGGCCAGAGAACCAGCGCCGCCAACCCGAAGCGGAGAAAGGCTGCCGAGAGGGGCGGGATCCGGGCAACGGCCACGCGGGTCGCCGTGAACGACACTCCCCAGATCAGCACCACCGCAAGCCCCAGCAACCACGCCGATGAACGCCGCCCCTGCTCCGTCACCATTCCTCCACAATTTGAAATCAGGCGGCGTCACCGCCCGCCACCCCAATACGATACGACACGCAGGAGGTTCACCCCGGTTGGCCTCCTCATTGCGTCCGATCATCCGGAAAGGTACGATGCGCGGGTGCGGCAACCTGCGCCGTGCACGATCCGGATCGACAACGAGGAGGTGAACCATGCCCAACGGAATCGTTCCCGTTCCGCCGCCCGTCAACGAGCCCATCCACGCCTACGCGCCCGGCTCCGCGGAGAAGGCATCGTTGAAGGCAAAGATGCGGGAAATGCTCGCCGGAGAGATCGAGATCCCCCTGATCATCGGCGGCAAGGAGGTCCGCACGGGCCGCACGGCCAAGGCCGTCTGCCCCCATGACCATGGTCACGTGCTGGCCACCTGGCACCAGGCCGGACCGGAGGAGGTGGAACAGGCGGCCGAGGCGGCCCGCCAGGCCTGGAAGACCTGGTCCGAGATGGACTGGGAAGCCCGAGCGGCCGTGTTCCTCAAGGCCGCCGACCTCCTGGCCGGCCCCTGGCGCGACACCCTCAACGCCGCGTGCATGCTCAACCAGTCCAAGACGGTCTTCCAGGCGGAGATCGACTCGGCCTGCGAGCTGATCGACTTCTGGCGATTCAACCCCCACTACATGCGCTTCCTCTTCGAGCAGCAGCCGGGGAGCGCCCGGGGGATCTGGGACTACGTGGAGTACCGGGCCCTCGAGGGCTTCATCTTCGCCGTCACACCCTTCAACTTCGCCTCCATCGCGGGGAACCTGCCCACCTCGCCCGCCCTGATGGGGAACGTGGTTCTCTGGAAGCCGGCCTCCTCGGCCGTGTTCACCGCGTACTGGATCATGAAGCTGCTGGAAGAGGCAGGCCTGCCGCCCGGCGTCATCAACTTCATCCCGGGCCCCGGACGCCAGGTTGGAGATCCCGTGCTGGCCAACCCCGACTTCGCCGGGGTGCACTTCACCGGTTCCACCGAGGTCTTCCAGGGCATGTGGCGGACCATCGGTGCCAACATCTCCAGCTACAAGACCTACCCCCGCATCGTTGGCGAGACCGGCGGCAAGGACTTCGTATTCGCCCACGCCTCGGCCGACGTGCAGGCCCTGGTGACGGCCCTCGTCCGTGGGGCCTTCGAGTACCAGGGACAGAAGTGCTCGGCAGCCTCCCGCGCCTACATCCCCGCCTCCATCTGGCCAGAGGTCAAGGAGAAGCTCCTCGCCGACGTTGCCTCCATCAAGATGGGCGATCCCATGGACTTCCAGAACTTCATGACCGCCGTCATCGACCGGGGAGCCTACAACACCATCATGGGTTACATCGACTTCGCGAAGGGCTCCGCCGACGCCGAGATCCTGGCCGGTGGCCATGGCGACGCCTCGAAGGGGTTCTTCATCGAGCCGACGGTCGTCCAGACCACCGATCCGCATTTCAAACTGATGGAGGAGGAAATCTTCGGCCCCGTCCTGACGATCTTCGTCTACGATGACGCGAAACTGAACGAAACCCTGGATCTCTGTGACACGACCAGCCCTTACGCCCTGACGGGCGCCATCTTCGCCCAGGACCGTCTGGCCATCACCGCCATGACGGCGCGCCTGCGCCACGCCGCCGGTAACTTCTACATCAATGACAAGCCCACGGGCGCCGTGGTCGGTCAGCAACCCTTCGGCGGCTCCCGCGCGTCGGGAACCAACGACAAGGCCGGCTCCTTCATGAACCTCCTGCGTTGGACCTCTCAGCGAGCCATCAAGGAGACCTTCGTGCCGCCGACGGACTACCGGTACCCCTTCATGGGCGAGGAGTGATCCGGCGAACGCCACAGGAACGGGTCGACGCAGATCAACACCGGGGCGGCCAGCGGGCCGCCCCTTTTCGAACACTTCTGTGACCCCAAAGGTTGACACCGGGTCGCCGGCAGCGAAGAATGAGCCGCATGTTCGGACCAACCATGGGAAATCGTGGCCACCAGCTGGTGCTCCTTGCCGCCGACGTGCTCGTCACCTTGGCGGCTGGAACCCTCGCAGCGTGGATCCGTTTCCCATCCCACCTGGTCAGGGAGAGCCTGCGCGAGATCACGGGACATCCCTGGTTTCTCGTCTGGGCGGTCGGGTGGCTCGTGGCCCTGGCAACCACCTTCGACCTGTACCGGCCGGTCAACTGGCGCACGACGGATCGGCTCCTGGTCCGGCTCATCGCCCTGGCCCTGACCTTCCCCATCGTCATCGCCCTGGGCGTCTACGGCGTACCCTCCTGGCGATTCGGTCGAGGCCTTCTCGCGTTGACCGTCCTGTTTACGGTTCTCGGCGTCGGAACCGTGCGGTTTCTCTGGCGCCGGCAGGCTGCGCGCATGACGCCGTCCAACGCCGTTCTCATCGGAGGCGGACCGATCATCCAGGATCTGGAGGAGGAGCTTGACAAGAGCCCGGTCGTGCCGTTCCAGATCGTTCGCCGGGTGGACCGCCTCCCCGGCGAGGACGACCCGGAGAACCCCCGGGACATACTCGAGGGTGCCGAGGTTGTCATCGTGGGCCAGCTGGCGGATTGCCAGACCTGGGACCGCCTGGCCGAACTCAACTTCTCCGGCATCACGGTGCTCGATGCCGCCGGCGCCTTCGCCCAGCTGACGGGTCGCATCCCGGTACGACAGGTGGACGCCCGCTGGTTCATCGCCAGCGGGGATTTTTCGACCCTCGCCAGCTCGGTCTTCCACCATGTCCAACGGCTCTTCGATCTGGCCGGCGCCTCCGTATTGCTCGTTCTGGGTTTTCCGATCCTCGCTGCCGCGGGCTTGGCCGTCCTGCTGACCAGCGGCCGACCCGTCCTGTACCGGCAGGTCCGCCTGGGACGGTTCCGCCAGCCCTTCGTGCTCTACAAACTCCGGACCATGAAGCGCAACGCCGAGCCCGACGGCCCTCGCTTCGCGGCCGACCGGGACAGCCGGGTCCTCCCCGTAGGACGGCTGCTCCGTCGCTGGCGGATCGACGAGATTCCACAGCTGCTCAACGTCATCAGGGGAGATATGAGCCTCGTCGGCCCACGCCCCGAGCGTCCGGAGGTCGCAGAGGAGCTCGAGCGGATCATCCCCTTCTACGGCTTCCGCTACTCGGTCCGGCCGGGAATCACCGGGTGGGCCCAGGTCAACCACAACTACTGTGCCTGGCCGGAGGACCACGTTCGCAAGCTGGAGTACGACCTGTACTCCCTGAGGCACTACGGTGCCGGACTCTACGGTCTCGTTCTCCTGAGGACCCTTGGAGCATTGATTTTTCGGCCCGGGCGTTGAAAACGCTTGTCAATTCTGCGAAACTGAACACATGGAAACCGACGACCTCACCAACGGCGAAGTTTGCAGCATTCGTGAAATCGATCCGGAGGCGGTGAAGAACGCGCTGGACAAGGCGTTGCCCGATCGCACCGTCGAACGGCTTTCCCGGCTGTTTTCAGCGCTTTCGGACCCCACGCGCCTCAAGATCCTGCACTCTCTCATGGTCAGCGAGGAGTTATGCGTTTGCGATCTCGCGGCCATCGCCGGGCTCTCCGTTTCCGCGGTCTCTCACCAACTCCGGCTGCTGCGTGACCGGGACCTGGTGCGCGCCCGACGGGATGGACGGATGGTTTATTACAGCCTGGCGGACGAGCACGTCCGGTCCCTCATGGACACCGGCGCCGTCCACGCCACGGAAACCTGAGTCAGCGTCTGGCCGCCTGCCCAGGCTTCTTCTTCTCGTACTGGGCACGGAACGCCTGGCACCGGGCAGCGTGGGCTGCGGCCTCCTCCTCGTTGGCGAAAACCCGGTGGTGCACCGGGCAGTTCGGCAAACGGTGGACCGAGACCAGGTGGTCGACGGCCTCGTGATTGCTGCGGAAATCGCGGCCGCACGCCGTGCAGTGTGTCGCCCCATGGTGGAGGATCTTGTGGGCGCCCTCCTCCAGGTCGTTGGCGAAGAGCGCGCCACACTCCATGCACCCCCCGGCCCCGTGGGCCCGGATCTCGTGGCGAGCCCACTCCTTCCTGTCGTTGAACTTCATGCCGCACGGAACGCACTCGAAGGCCGGAGTTCCATGGTCTTCCGCATGGAGCGGAGGATCGGCCATGATCAGCAAGACCGCGACCAACATGAACAGAACCGCCTGGCCCGCCGGCAGCATTCGTGGGCGAATCGCCCTGCTGGGAGTTGAGGATCTTCCATCTTCTCTGCCACGGTTTTTCATGGTCATCGGCTCCCATCCCGGCCCGACCGGCCGGCTGTTACACCAGGACCATAGTCACGGACCCTCCGGTTGGTTACGGCGGGTGTCCAACGCACGTTGACGCGAGCGCATGCCGGTGGCACATTGGTTCTTGAGGGGAGGGCTTCATGGCCATTACCATCCACAGGGCGCGGTACTACCACATCACGGTCCGGGACAGGCCTGGCGAGGGCTGCCGCGTACTGGCCGATCTTGGCAAGGAAGGAGCCAACCTCCTGGCCTTCACTGCCGTCCCCACGGGCCCCGGCACGGCCGTGCTCCGCATCTTTCCCGAGGATGAGGACGCGCTGATCCGGGCGGCCGAACGATCTGGAATCGTGTTGGAAGATTCCTACTACGCCTTCATCATCCGGGGAGACGAGCACCTGGCCGCGTTGACAACGATCCACCGGAAGTTCGCCGATGCCGGCATCAACATCTACGCCTCCAACGGCATCTTCGATGGACACGGGGGATACTGCTGCGTCATCTACGTCCGCCCGGAGGACGTCGAGCACGCTGCCGCCGTGCTGGGCGCTGACTGATCTTGCCTGGAGTCCTCACCGTCCATCTGGTGCAAGGCGGAATGGACGGCACCTCCCGCCCTTCGCGGTGACGCCTGGTGAACAATTCGAGCTTGCCACGGTTCGGCTGGGATCACCCGCCGTTGGGTGGCTGGGGCTTGATGGCCGACATCTGGATGGTTTTTGCGCCGGCGGACCGTGCCAGGTCCAGGACATGGACCACGACACCGTAGTCGGCGCCCTTGTCGCCCTTGAGGATGATCCCCTTGTCCTTGGCCCGCCCGACGGCTCGCTTGATCTCCTCCTCCAGGCGGGCCTCCGGGATCTCCCGGTCTTCGATCCAGACGCTGCCGTCGGCGGCCACCGTCACGACGGGGGGCTTCTCGCTCTGCCCCCGTCCGGCCGATTCGGCCGTCTTGGCCTCGGGCAGCTTGAGCTTGAGCCGCTGATCCGTGACGAACTGGGTCGTTACGGAGTAGAAGATCAGCAGGAGGAACACCACGTCGATCAGCGGGGACATCTGGACCTCGGGCTTTCGCCGTAAGCCGAGCTTGGCGAGACGCATCAGTCTTCTCCCTCGGCTTCCCGCCCACCCGTCCGCTCGGGCCGGCGTACCAGGTGCATGAAGTCCAGCAGCCGCGCCTCGATCTCCGCGAGGATTCCCTCCGCGCGGCTCTCAAGGTAGGCGTGGACGAAGAGCGCCGGGATGGCGATGATCAGGCCCGTTGCCGTGGTGATCAGGGCCTCGGCGATACCCGCCGACAGCTTCTCGGCGATGGCCGTCCCGGAGGAGGCGACCACCGCGAAGATCTTGATCATGCCGAGGACCGTTCCCAGGAGCCCGAGGAGGGGCGCGCCCGACACGATGGTGGCCAACGCCGGGAGACCTCGCTCCAGCCCGCGGAGCTGTCTCCGGCCCACATCTTCGAGGACTTCCCGTAACTCGTCGTAGGGGGCGTACCGGTTCTCCACGAGGGTGGACACCAGCTCGGTGAACGGGCCCTGGTGGCGCCGGCAGTACTCCTGGGCTGAGTCGAAGTCCCGTTGTGCCATGAGCTGGGACAGCGTTGACACCATGGTCTCGTCCAGGAAGTTCTGTTTCCTCAGGACCCACAAACGCTCGAAGATGATGGCCAGGGCCAGCAGCGAGAGCAGGGCCAGGGGAACCATGACGGGTCCGCCGGAGATGAGAATGTCAAGCATCGGAACTCCTCACTTTCCCCAGTCGTCGGGGTTTGTGTTGTAGAAAAACGTGATGGTCACACCCTCCCGCTCCACCCCGGTCAGATCCGTGGGAAGCGGTTTGAAGGGTGATGAGGTTGCAATGGCATCCCGGGCGGAGAAGTCCATGGGCGGCTTTCCTGACTCGTCGACGATTCGAAGGCCCGTGACCGTCCCGTCCCGCTCGATGAAGAAGCGAATCTTGACGACCCCCTTGGCGCCAAGCATGGCGATCTCGGGGATCCTCCAGTGGCGCCGGATCTTCCGGAGCATTTCCGCCGCGTAGGGTCCCCAGTCGTACCACCGGGTATCGAAGGAGAGCGTTCCCGTGTCCGTCTGACCCCCGCGGCGGTCGGGGTTCTGCTCGAGCCCACCGACGTCCGGCGGCATGGCCCACGACCCCGACGGCGGCAACTTGATGGCCGGCTTTGGACGAGCCGACTGCGGCTTGCCCTCCTCGCCCGCCCCCTCCTTCATCACCATCTCCCTGGCGTTCTCCTTCGATTTGGCCTCCTCCGGCTTCGGTACGGGCGGCCTCTCGACTGGCTGGGGGATGGTCTTTTGGGGAGGGCCCTGCCGCTGGGGCGGCGCCCCCCGCTCGAAACGGCGCCCCCCCTGGGACCGGATCAACTCCGGCGTGTTCCCCCGGCTTCCCGGACGGGTGGCGTCTTCATTCCCCTGGCCCCCGTGTGCCCGGCGATCCATGTCCGACAGGGGAACGGGCTTGTCCGGGGGCTTCTCCTCCTTCTGGTCCGGGAGGTCCACCAACTCGAAGTTCAGCGGCTCCTGCTGCTTGGCCTGTGGTTTCAAGGTAAACGCGTCCGCGAGCTTCGCCCCCTTCGACCACACCCTGCTGAGTTGCGGGATCAGGAGGAAAACCAGGAGCAGGTGCACCAGGAGAGAGATCTCCAGCGCCCTGCGAAAGGTATCACGATCCTCTCGCACGCCGCATACAGTAGCAATTCCCATGCCGAGATGGAATCGGCTCTTGCGTGACATTGCGGAAACCGAACCAGTTACAGGAGAAACAGGGGAAAGCCAAAGCCATCGGTTCGCCGCCCTGGCCCTTCTCCTTCCGACGGATTACCATGGCTGCATGAAACGGTGTGCAGTTCTCGCAGTCTTTCTTCTCCTCCTTGCAGACATGGGCGCAGCGGCGCCAGGACCCCAGCCGGCGGCAGCCCAGCTGGACCGGATCGTCGGAATGGCCATGGGATCCGGCTTTCTGCGGGAATCCGCCGTGGAGCTGATCGATGGAATCGGTCCCAGATTGGCCGGATCGGCCAACTGTCTGCGGGCCGAATCGCTGGCCAAGGCCCGCTTCCGGCAGGCGGGCGTCCCTCTGGTCCGGGAAGAGCCCGTGCCCGTGCCGTTGTGGCAGGTTCACAGGGCCAGTGTGACACTGGTTTCACCGACCACCTTCGATGCACCGGCCGTGGCCCTGGCCAACTCGGCCTCCACTCCTCCGCAGGGGCTCCTCCTGCCGGTCGTCGATGCCGGACACGGGACTCCGGAGGAGTTCGAGGCCCTGGGCGAGCGGGTACGTGATGCGGCCGTGCTCGTCCGGACGGGCGTCCCGGAAGGACACCCGTGGCTCCACCGGAGCGCCAAGTTCGCCGCTGCCGTCAGGGCCGGCGCCGCCGTGTTTCTCTATGCGCCGTCGAAACCGGGCCAACCGATCCGGTCGGGCACCATCACACTGACGGGGGCGCCGGCTCCGATCCCGGCCCTCAGCGTACCCGGGACCTTCGCCGCCTGGATCTCCCGCCTCCTCGAGCGGAACCTCCAGGTCAAGATCCGCTGCACCCTCCTTGCCGACCGGCTGCCGGCCACCGCCCACAACGTTGTCGCCGATATTCCCGGCAGCTCCCCCCAGGAGATCATCGTCGTCGGCGCCCACCTGGACTCATGGGACCGGGGTCAAGGCGCCGGAGACAACGGGATCGGGACTCTCGTTCTCTGGCAGGTGGCCAAGGTCCTCGTCGACCAGGGTCTCCGGCCGCGGCGGACCATCCGTTTCGTCTCGTTCACCGGGGAGGAGCTCGGCCTCCTGGGATCCCGGCGGTACGTCCTGGACCACGGCGATGAGCTGCCGTCGATCAGGGCCATGATCAACCTGGACATGGTCGGCGATCCGGTCGGCTTCGGCACCATGCTCCAACCGGACGCATCTCCCCTCCTCCAGGACCTCGCGGAGAGGCTCCGGGGCTTCGGGCTCGACACTGCGGTCCCCGACAAACCCGGCCTCTACGGTGACCACCAGCCCTTCCTCCTCGCCGGCGTCCCGATCATCCGGGTCCGCAGCCATCTCCGTCCCGAGGTCGCCGCCGCCTACCACAGCGCCGGCGATACCTTCGACAAGCTGGACCTCGGCCGCCAGCAACGGGCGGCGGCCGTCACGGCGGCCCTCGTGTGGACCCTGGCCAACGTCCCGGAGCTCCCCACCCGCGCCCGGACCGTCGCCGAGGTCCGGGAGGGCCTGCAATCCACCGGCATCGACATCTCCCGACTCCCGTTTCCCACAGAGGGGGAGCACTGATCCCGGCGGAGCTCAGCCAGGTCCCCGAAGCCAACGGCTTCCCCTCCGGCGCCGCCGGCCTCTACGTCCACCTGCCCTTCTGTGCCTCCCGCTGCGCCTACTGCACCTTCGTCGTCACCACAGCAAGGGAATCCGTGAACGCCTATATCGAAGCGGTTGAAGGCGAGCTGGAGATGATCGACCTCGAGCCGGGAACAAGGCTGGATACGCTCTACCTGGGCGGCGGAACACCGTCCCTCGTACCGACAGAATCCATCCACCGGCTCGTGGAGTCCATCGGCCGGCGCTTCCCGCTCCGTGAGGGGGCCGAGGTGACGGCCGAGGCGAACCCGGAGGATGTCACGGCGGAGCTCATCGACGCCTGGATCGATGCGGGCGTCACCCGGATCTCCATGGGTGTCCAGAGCTTCAACGACGCCGAGCTCTCGGCCCTGGACCGCCGACACGACAGCGCCACCGCCGCGGCGGCGGCACACCTGGTCCGCGGGCGGCCCCAAGTCCAGCTCAACCTGGACCTGATGCTCGGCATCCCGGGCCAGGACCTGGCCAGTCTCCGGGATTCGCTGGGTCTCCTCCTGGACCTCGAACCTGCCCACGTCTCCGTATATATCCTGGAGATGGACAAGCCCCACCGGCTCCGGGCGCTCAGGCGCCGGTTCCCCGACCGCTTTGCCGACGAGGAGGAGACCGCGGCCATGTACCTCGAGGTTCACGCGGTATTGACCCGCCATGGCTACGAGCACTACGAGGTCTCTAACTTCGCCCGCCCCGGCGCGAGGGCGCGGCACAACCTGCGGTACTGGCACTGCGAGCCCGTTCATGCCGTTGGAGTGGGCGCCCACGGCGCCGACGGCGCCCGCCGCTGGGCCAATCTGGAGAGCACTCCCGCCTACATGGAGGCCGTTGCCCAGAACACGCGGCCCCTGGCCTGGGCCACGGTGCTCTCCCCCCGTGAACGTCTCGCCGAAGAGCTCTTGATGGGCCTTCGTCTCCGCGATGGCGTCCCCGGGAACCGGGTCGCGGCCGCACGCCGTCTTTTCCCCGAGTTTTCCCGGCGCCTGGACGAGTTCCTCGACCTGGAGCTGGCAACGGAGGACGCCGGCCGGTACCGGCTCACGCCCCGCGGGTGGCTCCTTTCCAACGAGCTCTTCGTCACCCTGGTCTGAAGTACCCCCGACCGGTCACGCCACCATGGATGAGCAAGCCTCCAAAAGCTTGT
>CAZXNA010000045.1:0-22640 GCA_964641295.1 uncultured Thermoanaerobaculia bacterium | reverse complement strand
GTCAACCCCTTTCTGATGAATTACCTACCAAAGGCATGTCAGGAGGTCTGAACGTGAAGAACCGCGTGCCGGCGGTGGTGGAGGAGGAGGCGGTGGTGGAAGTGGCATTGGAGCAGCCGGACTGGGGCAAGGTCCGGGTGGCCAACGAGTTGCGGAAGCGGGGCCTGACGATCTCACCGGCCGGGGTGCGGTGCGTCTGGCTTCGTCACGATCTGGAGAACATGAAGAAGCGTTTGAAGGCCCTGGAGGCCAAGGTGCCCCAAGAGGGACTGATCCCCACAGAGTCACAGCTTGCGGCGCTGGAGAAGCCAAAAGCGGACAAGGAAACCCACGGGGAGTTCGAGAGCGAGTGTTCCGGCTACTGCGGCGCCCAGGGCACCTTCTGCGTGGGGACGCTCAAGGGAGTGGGGAGGATCTACCAGCAGACCTTCATCGGCACCTACTCGAAGGTGGCCTTCGCGAAGCTCTATGATAGGAAGACGCCTCTGACGGCGGCGGACTTGTTGAACGATCGCGTGGTCCCGTTCTTCGACGAGCACGAAATCCCGCTGAGCCGGATCCTCACGGATCGCGGTACGGAGTCCTGTCGCAATCCCGAACGGCACGAGCACGAGCTGTACCTGGCTACAGGGGACATCGACCACACCCGTACGAAGACCAAGAGGCCACAGACCAACGGGATCTGCGAACGTCTCCACAAGGCCGTGCTCGACGAGTTCTACAGGGTGGCGTTCCGGAAGAAACTCTATCGAAGTGTCGAACAACTCCAAGCCGACCTGGACGAATGGCTGAAGTACTACAACGAACAACGACCGCACCAGGGAAGGTGGTGCCACGGAAAGACACCCATGGGAACCTTCATGGACTCGCTACCATTGGCCCGTGAGAAGATGCTCGATGCTGACCACGAGCCACCGTTTCATCGTCAACTGACGCCTGTGCCCAATTCCACACCATGTCAGATTGGGTCTTGACTTCTACACTTGACGAATCATCCGTCCCCTCGCCAGCGGGGATTTATCCACCCGACCAAACCGAGCCAACTGTAGAAAACTCACCCCTCTCGCCCGCACCCCCTGGGCCCGAGGGAGCCGTCTGCCTACGACGACGAGCACCATCTCCTCGATGACCAGAAATAATTGGCGCCAGCGCCCAGGAATAGTCGACGTCGGGCAATCCGGCTAAAACGCAAGTTCCTCCCCAGCTCGCAGTACCTGAGCAGCTCCCACTGGTATCCCGCGCTGTCCGACCTCAGACGCACGCTCTCGACTCCCGGAGGCAGATACTCCACCGCCTCCCTAAGCAACCGCAGATACCCCGTCTACGCCGGCACATTCCTGTCCCGAAACTCGCTCAGTACCACCAGGCCCGGCTCCGCCCACCACACGTTCATTGGATGATACGCCCGGAATCCCTTGTACGAGGGCAACGCCTCCCTCTTGTGCGTCCCCACCAGGATCTCGTCCATGTCCAAGGTCGCCGTCCGCTCCGGTGATCGCCGCCGCACCGCCGCCACAAGATCCCGGGTCACCGAGAACAGCCCGTCCAGCGCCACCGTCCGCTCCGCTATCCACGCGCGCCCCGGTTCCCGATCCGCCAACTTCTCCTCGTCGTGAAAACCGTTGAGGAATCGAAACATTGCCGAGGCCGACGGAACCACCGCCCGCTCAGTCTTCCGACATCGCCGGACAATCCTCCGCCGCTCCGAGCGTGGAAGCCCATCCAGCACCACCCGCACCATCACCTGGCAAAATCCATCATCCGCGGCCAGCAGCCGGAGATCCTCCACACTCTCCCCCTCCGGCCAACTGCAACAGGATCAGCGCTCCCACCAGCTCCCGCTCGCTCCATCCGCTTGAACACTTCCGTACGCTCCCGCCAAGATAACGTTCCAATCACTCGCTAATCCCAACACTCCGCAGCAGATCCATGTACGGAAACAGCGAGCCAAACGCCGTCAGCCCGCTGCGAGAATGATCCGCCTCGATCCGGTAAGAAAGAACGCCTTGTGCTACCAGGGATTCACCTCGTTGATGTTAGAAATGTCTCGACCAAACGTATTCTAACCTGCTGTCCCAGCAGGACCAACGAGGTAACGCCTTCCCCTTAGCGGTGGATCCGGGACTGGACCTACCCCAAAAATTGTGCGACTACGTCTCGAAGGGAAAGAGTTGTTGAGGATCGGGTGGTCCATAGGGTGTAACGGTGCGATGACTACTTGACCTGGTACCCCTGGGCCGGACGGTAGACGGAATCGCCGGTGGACTGGTCGACGGTGGTGCCGTAGGCGTACCACAGGGACTGGGAGTCAGAGCAGGTGATGACGACCCAGCCGGAGGAAAGGGTGTCCGGAACGCCCAGGGTGTCCACGCCCCGCTGCTGGAGGCCCGAGCGGGAGAAGGTGAAGGTCCCTTCCCCGGCCTGGTTGCCCTGGGAGTCGTAGACGGTCACCGTGAACTGGACGCTCTGATCCCACGGCCAAAAGATGCCGATGTTGGTCCGGAAGAGGCTGTCGTTCTCGACTCCGGCGACCCAGGCCCTGTCGGAGACGATGACGGAGCTGACGTCCTGGCCGAAGCTGCCGTTTTCGCCACTGGTGTAGGTGCGCGACGCCAGGACCAGGGGTTTCCCGTCGGTCGAGAGGATCATCAGGGCACCCTTCTTGTCCAGCAGCCCGAACTTGGACTGGACGATGTTGGTCAGGACAACCTGCCGCCCCGCCGGGACCGGAATGGGGTCGCTGACCTTGGTCTCGAAGGTCGGCTCACCGTTCCGGATCTCGGGGTAGAGCAACATCTGAACGGTCGTATCCTGGCCGCTGACGTTGAGAATGGCAACGTCGGAACGCCAGAAGGTGCCGTTCTTGCCCGGGAGGTTGGCGACGACTGGGATCGTGCCGCCGGGGGCGACGAACTGGGCAGAGCCCGGTGCGGCAAGGGCCACGAGGACGGCGACGAAGATCAATCGACGGAGCATGAGCACCTCCTGGTTCCGATTCCGTTCCGAGTCTAACCCACCTTCCCCTTCGGCTCCACGAGGTCGGTCACACGTCCCCCGAGGAATGCCCAGATGGCGAAGCTCTCCAGGGCGAAGGGGGCGAAACCCAGGAAGCCCAGGAGCGGCATCTCGAAGAGCTTGAGCCCCCCCCCAAAGGGCACCGTGTAGGTCCAGCGGGCGCCGGCCACCCAGTTGAGCGACTCCCAGAGAACCCCGGCGGCGAGGCCCGCCAGGAGCCATGCCACGGGCCGTGCCCTGTCGCCCCTCTCCAGGGCGGCGATCATGCTCGGACGCCCCCGGGCGCGGTTGATGGGATCGAGGAGCAGGACCCAGGCCATCCAGACGTCGGCGGCGAAGTAGGGCGAGGGCCACAGAAGGGGGATCGCCGCCAGAATGAGCCCGACGGCCGACAGTGCCCAGCCCAGCTCGCGGGGCATACGCCCGCCCTCACCCCGGCCGACCCATCGGCGGGCCACGGGCTCGAAGAGGGCGGCCAGCAACAACAGCGCAGGCGTGATGGTGGCGAAGGCCCAGAGGTAGCCGATGCCGCGCTCGGGCCACGGCGGCAGCCCATGGTAGTGCCACCACAGCTCGGGGCCGGCGGGGTCCCAGAAGCGAGGCCGGTTGTACCACTCGAAGAGCAGCCACGACGGCACCGAGATCACCGCCGCCACCAGGAGCCGTCCCGGCCGGTTCCGCAGCCAGGAGCGGCCGCTGGCATCCAGAAGTCCGTCGACCGTCAGAATGATCCCCGTCCAGGCCAGAGGCGTCAGGTAGAGCCTGCCGAAACGGGTTCCCGCCTCGGAGAGAACGACAGCGCCGGCCACCGCCGCCACACCCAGGACGGTCCACCATCCCGGTCTCCCTCCAACGCTTCCCGTTTCCATACCCCGATTCTACGACCGATCGGCCTGGAAATCCGTGGAGAGGGATAGAATGGCCCGAAGGTATGAAGGAGACACCGCCGCCCCGGGATTCCCTCTGGCCTCCGATGCTGGAGGCGGCGGTTCGCCTGGCGGCCCGGGCCCACTACGGCCAGTTCCGGAAACGTTCTCCGGGCGCCGACGATTGCACCGGGGGTTCCATGGCCCTCGCCGAAGACTGCGTCCCCTACATCACACACCTGATGGGAACCGCCACCATCCTGGCGCGTTCCGGCGCGAATCCCGAAGTCATCGCCGCCGGACTCCTCCACGACCTGTTGGAGGATGCCCCCGGGGCCGGTGGCGAGGAGGCCATCCGCCGGGCGGCCGGTGACCGGGTTCTGGAGCTGGTCCTGGCCGTCACAGAGGACAAACACCCGGACCGGCCGGCCTCCGAGAGCTGGGAGGGACGGAAGGAGAGCCAGCTCGAACACCTGGAAACGGCGGACGAGGACGTCGTTCTGATCAAGGCGGCCGACGCCCTCCACAACCTGCTCTCGCTGATCGCCGACCTCGAGGCCTCCGGGGACCCCCGGGGCGTCTGGGCACGCTTCAACGCCCCGCCGGAACTCCAGTTGCGCTACTTCCAGAGGCTCAGCCGTTCCGTTGGCAGACGCCTGCCAGGCCACACCGTGGCCCAGGAGCTCGCCGCTGCCGTCGAGAGCCTCCGCTTCCTTCAACCGGAGCCGGATGGGTTAGGATGATCGCCGGAGGTCGTTCATGAAGATCACCGTGCTCGGGGCGGGCCGTTGTGTCACGGGTTCCAAGTACTTTCTGGAGTGGCGGCATTTCTCCGCCCTTCTCGACTGCGGCCTGTTCCAGGGACCTGCCGAGAACCGACGGCGGAACTGGGCGCCCCTCCCTTTCTCTCCACGCAAGCTCGGCGCGGCCATTCTGACCCATGCCCATATCGACCACTCGGGCTATCTGCCCCGCCTGGTCCGCCAGGGTTTCCGGGGGCCCATCTACTGCACCCCCCCTACCCGGGCCCTGCTCCGGGTCCTCCTGCCGGACGCCGCCCATCTCCAGGAAGAGGAGGCCCGCTACGCCAACAAGGAGGGCTATTCCAAGCACAGGCCGGCCCTGCCACTTTTCCGAATGGCCGATGCCCGGGCGGCCCTCCGCCTTCTCGAGCCAGTTCCCTTCCACCAGTGGGTCGAACTCAACCCCGGAGTTCGTTTCCGTTACCGGCGTCAGGGTCACATCCTCGGTGCAGCCTCCGTGGAGGTGGAGACCAAGGTCTCCGGGGGAAAGCACCGCACGGTCTACTTCTCTGGCGACGTGGGCCGCTACGGTGTGCCCATTCTCAAGGAGCCCGAGTCATATCCGGGTTCGGACGTCCTCTTCGTCGAGACGACCTACGGCGATCGCCTCCACGACCCAAGGGATCCCTACGAACTCCTGGGCGAGGTCATCACCGCCGCCGTGCAGCGCGGGGGTGTCATTCTGATCCCGGCCTTCGCCGTCGACCGGACCCAGGAGATCCTCTACATCCTCCACGAGCTGATGGAGAACGGGGACATCCCGCACCTGCCGATCTTCCTGGACAGCCCCATGGGCATCGAGGCGACGGCCATGTACGCCCGCTTCGTCTCCGAGCACGACGCCGAGATGCGGGAGTATTTCGGACGTGACGAGAACCCCATATTCCCGCCCAACCTCCAGGTGACGCCCACGTCGGCCGAGTCCAAGAAGCTCAACGGCCTCAAGGGATCGGCCATCATCATCTCGGCCTCGGGGATGGCGACCGGGGGCCGCATCCTCCATCACCTCAAGCAGCGCCTGCCCGACCCCTCCAACACCGTGATCTTCGTCGGCTACCAGGCCCACGGGACAAAGGGCCGCCGGCTGGTCGAGGGTGAAAAGGAGATCAAGATCCACGGCCAGTGGATCCCCGTCAAGGCGCACATCGATTCTCTCGGCACCTTCTCGGCCCATGCCGACCGGGAGGAGCTGCTGCTGTGGCTGGGTCGCCGGGAGCGGGACCCCGGAACCGTCTGTCTGATCCACGGGGAGTACGGAGCTCAGCAGTCCTTCGCCGAGCTGCTACGTCAGGAGTATGGATGGGACCCGAAGATCCCCGAGATCGGGGACGTGATCGAGATCAATCACTGATCCGCCGCCTGGCGTGGTGGGCCTGGTTGACGGCCGGCGGTTTCTTCCGGGATCGCGGCGTCGACCGGGCCGCCGCCCTGGCCTATATCACCCTCCTCGGCCTCGTACCCCTGCTGGCCGTGGTTGCCTCCCTCTACCGCTCCTTCTTTTCCGCCCATACCGAGGATATCGTCCGGATCTTCAGCGTCGTTCTCCCCTATTCGCCGGACACCGTCGCGGAGATTCTCGCGGAGTTCGTTCGCAGGGCCAGGACCCTTGGGAGTATCGGCTTCATCGTTTTCGTCATCGTCGGCTTCCGACTCTTCCTTCTGGTGGAGGAGCTCCTCAACGACGTCTGGCGCTCACCCTCCAGAAGAAGCGTCACCATGAGGATCTTCTCCTTCACCATGGTCCTGTTCTGGGGGCCTGTAGTCATGGGCCTTGGATCGACGCTGCTCTTTTGGCTCCAACGCCAGCCTTGGGCCCCCAATGCCGGTCTGCTGTTGACCTTCTCCCAGCTGGCGATCCCCTTCGTCGGCTTCACCATGGTCTACCTCCTGGCTCCCCACACGCCGGTGCGTATCGGCGCCGCCATCACCGGTGGGCTGACGGCCACTGCGGGCCTCCAGATCCTGCGCTCGGCCTTCGTCGCCTATATCCGCGCCTTCCCCAACATCAACCTGATCTATGGATCCCTCGCCCTTGCCGTCTTTTTCCTGATCTCCCTCTTCGCCTTCTGGACCCTCGTGATCCTTGGGGCCGAGGCGTCCTACGTCGCCCAGAACCTCGGCGCCCTCATCCGGGACCGGACACGTTCGGAGGGGTTCGAGCCGGACGAGGTCCAGACGCCAATCCTCCTGTTGATCGCCTGCTACCGCTTCGTACGGACCCACGGCCAACCTCCGACCCTCCACGACCTCTCGACAACCCTGGGCATCGCCGACAGGACCACCGGACGACACCTCCAACGCCTGGTGGACGCCGGGCTGGTCGCCGTAACGGGCGGCGAGCACGAATCCTACCTGCCCATCATCGAGTCCGGAAGGCTTTCACTGGGGGAGGCCGTCCAGAGGATCTGGCCGTTCCAGGGCACGCCACCCCCAGGCTGCCACAGCGAGGTCGTCGAGCAGCTCGCGAAGATCCTGGGAGCGGCCCGAAACGCTCAACGGACCATCCTGGACCCCGTCAGCTTCGACGATCTGGTCAACCTGCACGGGGATCCGTCCGCTGCCCCGAAGTCGGCGGGCAATGCAGCGCAATCCTGAGTCTGCCGGTTTTCACCGCCAAACTCCAAGACGAAGGCCGCCGCTCCAGAGGAGCGGCGGCCGGATCGATCAGTTGGGGAAGGAGCGCTACTCCTCCTTGCTTGCCTCGGGCGCCTCGCCCTTGGTCTCGTCGGTCTCCGGTTCCGTCGAAGGAGCCTCCGTCTCGTCGAGGGGCTCGGCCTCCGCCTCGGCTGCAGCGGCCTCCGCGGGGCTCTCCTCGGGGGTCGTGCCCTTGCGGGCACCGAACATGCCGCGGGCTCGATCCATCAACGAGGCCTTCTCTTCGCCGGCGGTCTCGCCCTTCTTGGAGGGAACGAAGTCGACGAACTCGATCAGGGCCAGTTCGGCACCGTCACCCCGGCGCTTGCCGAGACGAACGATCCGGGTGTAGCCGCCGTTGCGGTCCATGAAGCGCGGAGCGATCTCGTTGAAAAGACGCCGCACCACGATCTTGTCTGGAACCATCGTCAGCACCCGCCGCCGGGCGGGGAGCGTCCCCGTGCGGGCCAGGGTCACCATACGCTCGGCAACGGGCCGGAGCTCCTTGGCCTTCGCCACGGTGGTGATGATCCGCTCGTGGGTGAACAGGGCGGTCAGCTGGTTCCGGAACAGCGCCTTGCGATGGGCGGTGGTCCGCCCGAGCTTTCGTCCATGTACGCGATGTCGCATGCCCTCGTCTCCTGTCGTCTCAGAGATCCAGCTTCATGCCGAAACCGAGGCCCATGGCTTCCAATTTCTCCCGAACTTCCTTGAGCGATTTCTCGCCGAAGTTCCGGATCTCCACCATCTCCTTCTCGGTCTTGGTCACGAGGTCCCTAAGATGTTTGATATTGGCATTCTTGAGGCAGTTGAGAGAGCGGATGGAGAGCCCCAAGCTCTCGATCTCGCGATCGAGCACGCTCTCGCTCTCCTCCTCGGCAGGTGCGCTTTCGATGGCCGGCGCCCCGGCGGAGGCGGTCTCCTCCTCGGCAGTCGTGGTGAAGATGTCCATGTGCCCCTGCACCAGGCGGGCGGCGTGGGTCAGGGCAGCCTCCGGCGTGATGGTGCCGTTGGTCCAGATCTCCACCACGAGACGCTCGTAGTTGGTCATCCGTCCAAAACGGGCCATCTCGACCCGGAAGTTGGCACGGCGAACGGGCGAATGGGCCGAATCCACCGGGATGAACCCGACCCCGACCTCCTCGTCCTGGTTCTCTTCGGCCGGCACGTACCCGCGCCCCTTGGCGACGCGGACCACCATGTCGAGGACGCCGTCGGCCGAGAGGGTGGCGATGTGCATGTCCGGGTCGGTGACCTCCACGTTGTGGGGCATGGCAAACTGCCCAGCCGTTACCTCGCCGGCGCCCTCCGCATGGAGCGAGAGGAAGACCGGCTCGTCACCGTGAAGGACGAAGGGCACGTTCTTGAGGTTGAGGATGATGTCGGTGACGTCCTCCACGACCCCAGGTACGGCCGAGAACTCGTGGTCGGCACCCTCGATCTTGACCGCCGTCACGGCGGCGCCGGGAATCGAGGACAGGAGAGCGCGCCGCAGGGCGTTGCCCACCGTCGATCCCCAGCCCCTCTCGAATGGCTGTGCCAGAAAGCGTCCGAAGGTCTCGGTCCGGCTTTCGGAATCGATTTCCACCCTTTCGGGGCGAACAAACTCGCTCCAGCTCATGGACCCCCCCTTACCGCGAGTACAGCTCGACGATGAGCTGCTCCTGGACCGGAATCCTGACATCCTCGCGTGTGGGCAGCTCCACCACCTTGCCGGTGAAGTTGTCCATGTCGAGCTCGAGCCACGGTGGAATGCCACGGCCCTGGGCGAACTCCATGGCCTCACGAATCTGATCGTTCTTGCGGGCCTTCTCCCGGACCGAGATCTCCATGCCGGGGCGAACCCGGAACGAGGGGATGTTGACCCGCCGCCCGTCCACCTGGATGTGACCGTGGCGGACCAGCTGGCGCGCCTGGTTCCTCGAGGTCGCGAAACCCAGGGAGTAGACGACGTTGTCCAGCCGGATCTCCAGCAGCTGAAGCAGGTTCTCACCGGTGACTCCGCGGCGGCGGGCCGCCTCGAGGAAGGTCCGGTGGAACTGGCCTTCAAGCAGACCGTACACGCGGCGGAGCTTCTGCTTCTCACGAAGCTGGATGGCGTAGTTCTGCACCTTGCGGCGCCGGGCACCGTGCTGCCCCGGGGGGGCGTTCCGGCGCTCGATGGCGCACTTTTCCTTGAAACAGCGCTCGCCCTTGAGGAAGAGTTTCATACCCTCCCGGCGACACAGACGACAAACTGGGCCTCTGTAGCGTGCCACGTCACTCTCTCCTTGCCATCAGACCCGGCGCCGCTTGGGTGGGCGGCAGCCGTTGTGGGGAATGGGGGTCACGTCGCGGATACTCCGGATCTCGAGACCGGAGGCCGCCACGGCGCGGATGGCCGACTCGCGGCCCGGCCCAGGCCCCTTGACCCGGATATCCACGCTGCGGACGCCGTTTTCCTGCGCCTGCTCTGCAGCGGCGCGGGCCGCCAGCTGGGCGGCGTAGGGCGTCCCCTTCCGCGATCCCTTGTAGCCATTGCGGCCACCGGACGACCAACAGATGGAAGCTCCGTTGGGATCGGTGAAGGTCACAATGGTGTTATTGAACGTGGCGTGGATATGCGCCACGGCGTGGGGGATGTTCTTACGTTCCCGGCGGGGTTTTCTCCCACCCTTGCGGTCCTTTGCCATCTCAGCGCTCCTCGCTCCTACTTCTTGCCGACTTTCTTCTTGCTTGCCACGGCCGCGCGCCGGGGCCCCTTCCGGGTGCGTGCGTTGGTGTGGGTGCGTTGGCCACGAACGGGCAGACCGCGACGGTGGCGGATGCCCCGGTACGATCCGATCTCGATAAGACGCTTGATGTTCATGGCCACCTCCTTGCGGAGGTCACCTTCCACCCGGCCCTCGTCCTGAAGGACGCGTTGGAGCCGGAGCACCTCGTCCTCGGAAAGGTCCTTGACCTTGATGCCTTCGGCCACATCGGCCTTAGCCAGGATCTCCCTGGCCCGCGAGCGGCCAATCCCGTAGATGTACGTCAGACCGATCTCCACGCGCTTGTTGGCCGGAAGATCAACACCTGCAATTCGAGCCACCTGGAACCTCCCCGGTCAACCTTGCCGTTGCTTGTGTTTCGGATTCTCGCAGATCACCCGGACCACACCGTTGCGGCGGATGATCTTGCACTTTGTACACATCTTTCGAACCGACGGACGAACTTTCATCGCCGCCTCCCTCATTCCTATTTGTAGCGGTACACGATCCGGCCCCGCTTGAGATCGTAGGGCGAGAGCTCGACCAGTACCTTGTCTCCCGGAAGAATGCGAATGAAGTGTTTGCGCATCTTTCCCGAAATATGGGCAAGCACCTCGTGCCCGTTCTCGAGTTCCACACGGAACATCGCGTTGGGCAAGGGCTCGACCACCGTCGCAACCACCTCGATTGCTTCTTCCTTCGCCATCATGACTCCTCACGACCGAGCACTCGGGGACCGTTCTCGGTCACGGCCACCGAGTACTCAAAATGGGCTGCGAGTTTACCGTCTTCTGTCCGTGCTGTCCAGCCATCCTCATCAACACGGACTCTCCACGACCCTTCGGTGATCATCGGCTCGATGGCCACCACCAGTCCGGGCCGCAGCACCAACCCAGTGCCCGGTTTCCCGTAGTTGGGGACCTGGGGGTCTTCGTGGAGCGACCGGCCAACACCGTGACCGACGAAGTCGCGGACCACACCGAAGCCCGCACCCTCGGCCCGTCGCTGGACCGCCGCACCGATATCTCCCAGGCGATTGCCGGGTTGAACCTGCTCCACCGCATCCTCGAGACATGCCTTGGTGACCTCCATCAGCCGCCGGGCCACCGGGGAGATCTCTCCGATACCGAAGGTGATGGCCGCATCGCCGTAATAGCCCCGAACGATCACGCCGCAATCGACGCTCAGCAGATCGCCGGCCTTCAGACGCGTCTTCCGGCTCGGGATCCCGTGCACGATCTCGTCGTTGACCGAGGTGCACAGGGTCGCCGGGTAGCCCCGGTATCCCTTGAACGCAGGGGCTCCGCCACCTTCGCGGATCAGGTCCTCAGCGAGCTTGTCGAGATCAGCCGTGGTCACTCCCGGGGCGGCCGCCTCGCGCACCGCCTGGAGCGCCCGGTGCACCAGGGCGTTGGCCCGGTGCATGATCTCCAGCTCGCTCTCCGATTTGAGAAAGATCATCGATCAGCCGAGGCGCCGATCGCCTCGACAATGGCCGTCGTGACGGCCTCCATGTCCTGCGAACCGTCAACCGTGGCCAGCAAGGAGCGATTCGCATAGAAGTCGACGAGAGGCTGCGTCTTCTCGTGGTACTGGACCAGACGCTGCCGGATGACCTCTTCCTTGTCATCGTCCCGTTGAACCAGCTCCACGCCGCAGACGTCACAGTGCTCGCCGTCGGCGGGAGGACTGAAGATCAGGTGGTACACCTTCCCGCACTTGGGGCAGGAACGACGGCCACCGAGACGGCGAACGATCTCCTCGTCCGGCACGTCCACCAGGATGACCCGTTCGAGGGTCCGGCCCAGCTCCGCCAGAATACCGTCGAGAACCTGCGCCTGCTCCACCGTACGGGGATAACCGTCAAGAATGACACCGCGCGCGCAGTCCTCCTGGTCGAGGCGCTTGAGGATCATGGCCGAAACGATCTCGTCGGAGACGAGCCCACCCTGGTCCATGATCTCCTTGGCCTTGAGGCCGAGGGAAGTCTCGTTCCGAACCTCCTCCCGCAACATGTCGCCCGTGGACACGTGGGGAATGTGATACCGCTCGGACAGGAACTTCGCCTGGGTCCCCTTGCCGGATCCCGGGGGACCCAACAGGACCAGGTTGAGACTGCGGTAGATGCTCATCCTTTCCTCCCGCGGAGCCGTCCCCGCCGCATGAAGCCGTCGTAGTGCCGCATGACGAGCTGGGACTCGATCTGTTGAACCGTATCCATGGCGACACCGACCACAATGAGCAGCGAGGTCCCGCCAAAGTAGAAGTGCACGCCGAGACCCTCGGTGAACCACCGGGGGAGCACGGCATCCAGGGACGCCCCGACGAACGGAATCGTGGCGACCTTGAAGCCCGAAATCAGGATCTGGGGCAGGATGGCCACCAGGGCCAGGTAGATGGCGCCGACCAGGGTGATCCGGGTCAGAATCTTGTCGATGAACGCCGCCGTCCGCCGGCCCGGCCGGATGCCCGGGATGAAGCCACCGTACTTCTGCATGTTTTCGGCCGTATCCTCTGGGTTGAAGATGATCGACGTGTAGAAATAGCAGAAGAAGACGATCGAGAGGAAGTAGATCAGGTTGTACAGGGGCTCACCCCACGCCAGGGCCGCCGTGATCTTCTTGAGCCACGGGTGCTGGATCATCTGGCCGATGGTCTGAGGGAACGACATGATGGAGGCGGCGAAGATGACGGGGATGACGCCGCCGGTGTTGAGGCGGAGGGGCAGGTAGGTGCTCTGCCCACCGTACACGCGCCGGCCCACCACACGCTTGGCGTACTGGATGGGGATCCTCCGTTGAGCCCGTTCCATGTAGACGATGGCGGCCACCACCAGCACCATGAAGATGACGAGAACCGCCGCCGTCAGGATGCCCATGGAACCCGTCTTGATGTCGGTGATGGTGTTCATGATGGCTTGGGGCAGGCCGACGACGATACCGGCGAAAATGATCAACGAGATCCCGTTGCCGACACCACGCTCGGTGATCTGCTCACCGAGCCACATGACGAAGGCCGTTCCCGTCGTAAGTGTCAGCACCGTCATCAGGCGGAAGCCCCAACCGGGGCTGGGCACCAGGGCCGCGCCACCGGGAGCCGTCGTCCGCTCCAGGAAAAAGGAGATGCCCAGGGACTGGATGATCGACAGGACAACCGTGCCGTAGCGGGTGTACTGGGTGATCTTCCGCCGGCCCAGCTCGCCTTCTTTCTTCAGCTTCTCCAGGTAGGGCCACACGACGGTCAGCAGCTCGAGGATGATCGATGCCGAAATGTACGGCATGATCCCCAGGGCGAAGACCGTCATCCGGCCCAACGCACCGCCGGAGAAGAGGTTGAGGAAGCCCAGCACCGTTCCCTTGGCCGCCTCGGTGAACTCGGCGATGGCCTGCGGATCCACACCCGGCGTGGGAATGAACGAACCCAGCCGGTAGACCGCCAACAACAGGAAGGTGAAGATGATCCGCTTCCGTAGGTCCGGGATGGTGAAGATGTTGCGGAAGCTCTCGATCACGGCGCTACCACCTCACAGCTGCCACCCGCAGCCTCGATCTTGGCCTGAGCGGCCCGTGAAAACTTGTTGGCCTTGACGGCCAGCTTCTTCTTCAGCTCGCCGTTGGCAAGGACCTTGATCGGTCCCTTCCCGGCCCGCACCAGCCCCTTGGCCGCCATGGCCTCCAGATTCACCTCGGCGCCGTCCTCGAAGACGTTCTCGAGATCGCGGACATTGATGATCTGGTACTCCACGCGGAAGATGTTGGCGAAACCACGCTTTGGGATACGCCGCACGAGGGGCATCTGGCCACCCTCGAAGCCGTACCGACGCGAGTAGCCGCTGCGCGACTTCTGGCCCTTGTGGCCACGCCCGGCCGTCTTGCCGGTGCCCGAACCGGGGCCCCGCCCGACCCGCTTGCGCGGCCTCTTGGCGCCCGGTGCTGGACGTAGGTCATGAAGCTCCATCTCAAGCCTCCACTTCCTCGACCGAAACGAGGTGGGGAATCAGGTTGACCATACCGCGGATGCAGGGCTCGTCCGGCCGGACCACGACCCGTCCGATGCGGCCCAGACCGAGACCGGCCAGGACCTTCTTGTGATGGCCCTTGCACCCGATCCCGCTTCTCACCTGGGTAATCTTCAGCTGCTTCTGCTTCTTCTTTCGCGCCGTCATCAGCCCTCAACCTCCTCAGCTGTCGCTTCGTCCGCCGCCGCCGGCTCCACCGGGGTCCCGGCCTCCGGGGCCTCCGGGGCCTCCGGAGCCGCCTCGGCCTCGGGGGCCGCCTCGGCCTGGGGAGTCTCTTCCGGCTTCGCGGGGGTGATGGGCTCGAGCCCGCGCAGGCGGCGGACGCGTTCCTCGGTCATCAGGTTCGTCAGGGCGTCGAAGGTCGCCCGGACCACGTTGAAGGGGTTCCGGCTGCCGACGATCTTGGTCAAGACGTCCTGGACGCCGGCGGACTCCATGACGGCTCGCACGCCCCCACCGGCGATGACGCCGGTACCGGGCGAGGCCGGCCGGAGCAGCACGCGTGTGGCGCCCCAACGCCCCCAGATCTTGTGGGGGACCGTTCCGTCGACCATGGGAACCGAGATCATCTCCCGCTTGGCCTGCTCGACAGCCTTCTGAATGGCCGCCGGCACCTCACGCGCCTTCCCGGTCCCGTAACCGACACGTCCGCTCCCGTCGCCGGCGACGACAACGGCGGAGAACGAGAAGTTCTTGCCACCCTTGACGACCTTGGCGACGCGGTTGATGTGAACGACGGTCTCGACGAACTCTGACTCTTGTTGCCTCATCTGGTTCCCCTAGAACTTCAAACCGGCCTCGCGGGCCGCCTCGGCGACGGAGCGCACCACGCCGTGGTACGGGAAACCGCCGCGGTCGAAAACCACTTTCTCGACGCCGTGCTCCTTGGCACGCTCCGCCACGATCCGGCCGACAACCTCTGCCGCCTTGGCGTTTCCGGTGTTGTCGAGCTCGCCGGAGATCGGCTTCTCCAGCGTCGAAGCGGATGCGATCGTGACACCCTTGTCATCGTCGATGACCTGGGCGTAGACGTGCCGAAGGCTGTGATAGACGGCCAGACGCGGACGCTCAGCCGTACCGTGCACGGTGTGGCGATACCGCCTCTTGATCCAGTTCCTGCGCTGTTTACGATCTCGGTTGCGATTCATGCCTTCGCTCCCTGCTTACCGGCCTTACGGCGCACGTATTCACCTGCGTAGCGGATGCCCTTACCCTTGTAGGGTTCCGGGGGTCGCAGAGCGCGGATCTCCGCCGCCACCTGGCCCACCTGCTGCCGATCGATTCCGGATACCTTGACCCGGTTGGCCTTGGGATCCACATCGATGGTTATGCCCTCGGGCTCCGGGAAGTCGATGGTGTGGGAGTAGCCGAGGCTGAACACGACGCTACTTCCCTTCTTCTCCACCCGGTACCCGATCCCGATGATCTCCAGCTCCTTGGTCCACCCGGTCGTGACGCCGGTGACGGCGTTGGCCAGGAGGGCACGGCAGAGCCCGTGGTTGGCCCTGGTCTGCCGCTCCTCGTCCTCGCGGTCCAGGGTCAGGACTTCGTCCTCGACCTTGGCCGTGATCCCGGGAACGAGATTGACCAGAAGCTGCCCCTTGGGGCCCTTGACCTGTACGACCCCGTTTCCCACGTGGACCTCAACGCCCTTGGGTACGGGTATCGGCGTCTTTCCAATTCGCGACATGGCTCCCTCCCCCTACCAGATCTCGCACAGGATTTCGCCGCCGACGCCCATGCGCCGTGCCTGCTCGTCCGTCACCACGCCGCGGCTGGTGGATACGACGGCGACACCCAGACCGTTGCGAACCTTGGGGAGCTCCTGGACGCCGCGATAGACACGGAGCCCCGGCTTCGAAACCCGTTGCATACCGTGGATGACCGGCTCGCCGTCCGGAGAGTACTTGAGGTAAATGCGAAGCACACCCTGGGCGCCCTCCTCAAGAACCTTGAACGTACGAATGTACCCCTCCTGCTTGAGGATCTTGGCGATCTCCAGCTTCATTTTCGAAGCCGGCACATCGGTGCGATCATGCCGGACCATGGTGGCGTTCCGGAGGCGCGTCAGCATGTCGGCGATGGGATCTGTCATGCTCATGGATTGTTCCCCTCCCCTACCAGCTGGCTTTGGTCACGCCCGGGAGGTACCCCTCCAGGGCGAGCTTCCGGAAGCACAGGCGACATAGTTGGAACTTGCGCATGTAACCGCGGGGCCGGCCGCAGATGCGGCAGCGGTTCCGCTGGCGGACCTTGAACTTTGGTTTCCTGGCTGCTTTGGCCATCAGTGCCTTGCGTGTCACGACTCCTCCTATCGACGCTGAAACGGCATTCCCATGGCGGTGAGCAGGGCACGGGCCTGGTCATCGCTGGGCGCGCTGGTCGTGATGGTGATGTTCATGCCGACGGTTCCTTCGACCTTCTGGTAGTCCACCTCGGGGAAGATCAGGATGTCCCGGATCCCCAGGGTGTAGTTGCCACGCCCGTCGAAAGACGTGGTGCTGATACCCCGAAAGTCGCGCACACGCGGCAGGGCGATATTGATCAGCCGGTCGAGAAACTCGTACATCCTTTCCCGACGCAACGTCACCTTGACACCGACCGGCATACCCTCACGCAGCTTGAACGCCGCGATCGACTTGCGGGCCTTGCGGATCACGGGCTTCTGCCCGGTGATGTTGGCGAGCTGCTCGGACGCCGTTTCCAGCAACTTGGAATTGCGGGAGGCCTCTCCGACACCGATGTTGCACGTGATCTTGGTGATCCGCGGAACCTGCATGGGGTTGGCCAGGCCAAGCTCCTTCTGCAGCTCGGGGAACACCTCCTGTTTGTACTTCTCCAACAAGCGCGCCATCGTCCCTCCTAACGGTCGAGAATCGCGCCATCGACCTTGGCCACTCGAACCTTGCGGCCATCGTCGAGGATCGTGTATCCAACTCGGGTCGCTCGCCCGCTCTCGGGGGAAACGACCATGACGTTCGAGATGTCCAAGGGGGCCTCGCGCTCGACGATGCCGCCCTGGATATTCTTCTGGGGGTTGGGCCGGGTGTGCCGCTTGCAGAAGTTGACACCCTCCACCACGACGCGGCCCTTGTCCGGGTCGACCCGCAGGACCTTACCACGGCTTCCCCGATCCTTACCGGAGATGACCTCCACCAGATCGTCTTTCTTGATCTTCACCTTTGCCATGGCATCCTCCTACAGAACCTCGGGAGCCAGCGAAACGATCTTCATGAAACGCCGTTCCCTCAGCTCGCGGGCCACCGGCCCAAACACGCGGGTGCCCAGGGGCTCCTTCTGTGCGTTGATCAGCACAGCCGCGTTCTCATCGAACTTGATGTACGAACCGTCCTTGCGCCGGGTCCGCGCCCGCGTGCGAACGACGACCGCCCGGACGACGGTTCCCTTCTTGATGTCGGACTCGGGGGCGGTCTCCTTGACGGAGCAGACGATGATATCGCCGATCCCCGCGTACCGCGGCGCCGCCGATCCACCCAGCTGGCGGATGGCCATCAGCTTGCGCGCGCCGGAGTTGTCCGCCACCTTGAGCATGGTTCCCATCTGGATCATGGCTCGACCTCCCTACTGCGCCCGCTCGACGATCTTCCGAACCCGCCAGCGCTTACGGCGCGACAGCGGCCGACACTCTTCGATCAGCACGCGATCGCCCACGTTACAGGAGTTCTCCTCGTCATGGGCCATGAACTTGGACGTTGACCGCACGAAGCGGCGGTAGAGTGGATGCATGACGAAGTTCTCCACCTTGACCACGATGGTCTTGTCGGCGGCGTTGGACGTCACCACCCCGACCTTGGTGGACTTCCGCGATCCCTGTTTTTCGGTTTTGCTGGTCATCCTGCCTTCTCCTCCGTCCTCAGCTCGTTCAGGACGGTCAGCACCCGGGCGATGTCCTTCCGAACCTCACGGATCTTGATCGGGTTCTCGATCTGACCCGTGGACTTCTGGAAGCGAAGCTTGAACAGCTGCTCCTCCAGATCGCTCAGGGTCTTCTCGAGCTCCGCAACGGACTGCTCTCGTAGCTGCTGGGCCTTCATACCGACTCTCTCCTGGTGATGAACCGCGTCTTGATGGGCAACTTGTGGGCGGCAAGGCGCATGGCCTCGCGGGCCACGTCTTCGGGAACACCCTCCATCTCGTAGAGGATCCTCGCCGGCTTGACAACGGCGACCCACATCTCCGGGTTGCCCTTCCCCTTACCCATTCGGGTTTCCAGGGGCTTCTTGGTCACGGGCTTGTCCGGAAAGATCCGGATCCAAATCTTGCCACCGCGCTTGACGTGACGGGTCATGGCCACACGAGCGGCCTCGATCTGCCGGGCCGTGATCCAACCGACCTCCATGGCCTGCAGGGCGTAGTCGCCGAAGGAGATGGTGGAACCCCGAAGGGCCACACCCCGGCGCCGGCCGCGCTGCTGCTTCCTGTACTTGACCTTCTTCGGCATCAACATGGCGTTCTCTCCTCCCTACAGGTGACGGCGGAAGCCGCGGGCGCGGTGCCGCTCGCCACGATAGACCCACACCTTGACACCGATGACGCCGTAGGTCGTGAAGGCCTCGGCAAAACCGTAGTCGATGTCTGCCTTAAGGGTGTGGAGGGGCAGGCGGCCCTGCTGGTACCACTCGGAGCGGGCGATCTCGGCACCGTTGAGCCGCCCGGAGCACTTGATCTTGATTCCCTGGGCGCCGAAACGTAGGGCGTTCTCCTGGGCGCGGCGCATGGCACGCCGGAACGCCACACGGCGCACCAGCTGGCGGGCGACGTTCTCCGCGATCAGCTGGGCGTCCACCTCGGGGCGCTGAATCTCCTGGATGTTGATGTGGATATCCTGACCGTAGCGACGCATCAGGTCATCGCGGAGCTTGTCCACCTCGGCACCCTTCCGGCCGATGATGATGCCGGGGCGACCCGAGAGGATGTTGACCCTGAGCTTGTTGGCCGTGCGCTCGATGTCGACGGAGCTGACGGCGGCGTTGGCGAGGCGCTGCTTGAGCTCAGCCCTCAGGCGCAGATCTTCGTGCAGAAGCTCGGCGTAGCTCTTCTTGTCGGCGTACCAACGGGAGCGCCACGTGTTGTTGTAGCCAAGCCTGAACCCGTACGGGTGCGTTTTCTGTCCCACAGTCTCCTCCTTAGCTTTCCCGTACACCGAGCTCGACGGTGATGTGACACATGCGCTTCAGGATCCGGTGCCAGCGCACCCACTTGGACGCCGGACGGCCCCTCTTCAGGCTCGGCCCCTGGTCCACGGTTATCCTCGTGATGAAGACGTTTCCCTCGTCCAGACCCGGGTTGGACTGCTCCAGATTGGCAAGGGCCGATCGGACCAGCTTCTCCAGGTCGCGGGCCGCGTACTTGTCACTCAGCTGCAGGGTGCTCAGCGCCCTGGTCACCTGCTGACCGCGCACCATGTCGGCCACCAGGCGGACCTTTTGCGGCGAGGAACGATAATAGCGGAGTTTCGCTTGAGCTTCCATCCTTGCCTCCTGCCTAACGGCCGCGATCCTTCTTGCCGCTGGTGTGGCCGCGGTAGGTTCTGGTCGGTGCGAACTCGCCCAGCTTGTGACCAACCATGTTCTCGGTGACGTACACGGGAACGAACTTGTGCCCGTTGTGCACGGCGATGGTCAGGCCCACCATGGCGGGCGTTACCGTCGAGCGGCGGGACCAGGTCTTGATCACACGCTTGTCGCCCGACGCCATGGCCGCTTCCACCTTCTTCATCAGGTGGTCGTCGATGAACGGTCCCTTGCGGATTGAACGCGCCATGTCCTCCTCCTACTTCCGATTCCGCCGCGACACGATGAGCTTGTCAGAAGCCTTGCGCCGGCGCGTCTTGGCACCCTTGGTGGGCCAACCCCACGGGGAGACGGGGTGCCGGCCCTTGTTGCGGCCCTCACCGCCACCATGGGGGTGATCCACCGGGTTCATGGCCGTTCCGCGGGTCTGGGGACGAACGCCCAGCCAACGCGACCGTCCGGCCTTGCCGATGGAGATATTGGAATGATCGACGTTGCCCACCTGACCCACCGTGGCGATGCACCGGGACAGAACCATGCGCATCTCGCCCGAAGGGAGCCGCAGGGTCGTGTACTTGCCCTCCTTGGCCATGATCTGGGCCGAAGCGCCGGCGGAACGCACCATCTGGCCGCCCTTGCCGGGCTGAAGCTCCACGTTGTGGACCAGTGTACCGAGCGGGATATTGCCCAAGGGCATGGCATTGCCGGGCCGTACGTCGACCCTGTCACCGGCGACCACCGTGTCGCCCACCTTGAGGCCGACGGGCGCCAGGATGTAGCGCTTGTCCCCGTCAGCGTAGTGAAGCAGGGCGATGAAAGCCGAGCGGTTGGGGTCGTACTCCACCGTCGCCACCTTGGCGGGCACGTCGAACTTGTCCCGCTTGAAATCGATGATCCTGTAGCGCCGCTTATGGCCGCGGCCACGGTGACGGGAGGTGACGTGACCGTCGTTGTTCCGTCCCGACGAGCGCTTTTTGCCCTCGGTCAGCTTCTTGAACGGCTTCTTCGCGGTCAGCTCGCCGTAGTCGAGCACCGAAACGAAACGCCGCCCGGGAGAAGTGGGCTTGAACTGTTTGATACCCATCCCGTCCTCCTCAGATACCTTCGAAGAACTCGGGGGTCTTGGACCCCGGAGCGAGCTTGACGTACGCCTTGCGCACGAGCGGACGGTGCCCGACCACCCGGCCGTAACGCATTGTGGGTTTCCCCTTGTGATTGACGACGTGGACGTCGACGACATGAACGTCGAACAACTCCTCGACCGCCTTGCGGATCTCGATCTTGTTGGCCCGACGATCCACCTCGAAGCAAACCGTGTTCTCGCGCTCCTGCGCCAGGGTCGTCTTCTCCGTGATCAGCGGCCGCAAAATGATCTCCCGAGCCTTCATGACAGCACCTCCGCCAGCTGCTCGACCGACTCCTTCGAGGCGACGATCCAGCGGTGGTTGAGCACCTCGTAGGCGTTGAGAGAACGCGCGTCGATGGCGTTGACCTCCGGCCGGTTCCGGCTGGCCAGGTAGAGGTTGAGGTTCTCGACTCCGTCCACCAGCAGCACCTTCTCGCCGGCCAGTCCCAACTTGTCCAGGCGCTCGACGAAAGCCTTGGTCCGGGGCTCCGGCAGCTCCATGCTTTCCAGCACCACCAGACGGCCCTCGGCGGCCCGCTGGGAGAGCACACCGGCCAGGGCGGCCCGGCGGGCCTTCTTGTTGACCTTGAGGGTGTAGGAACGCGGCTGGGGACCATGGACGACGCCACCATGGCGCCACAGGGGCGAGCGGCGATCACCGGCACGGGCACGGCCCGTATGCTTCTGCTTCCAGGGTTTGATCCCGGAGCCCTTGACCTCTCCGCGGGTCTTTACCTTATGAGTGCCACGCCGGCGGCTGGCCAGGTAGGCCCGGACGACCTCCCACACCAGGTGCTCACGCACTTCGCGAGCAAACACGCTGTCGGGCAGCTCCACGGAGCCCACGACCTCGTTGTTCCAGTTCTTGACATCGAACTTCATGATCCCACCCCTCCCCTCACGAAACCTTGACGATGCGCAGGTAGCTGTTGCGGGCCCCGGGAACACCACCCTTGAGGAAGAGGAGGTTCCGCTCGGGGTCGACCTTGACCACCTGCACATTCTTGACCGTCACGCGCTTGTTTCCCATATGGCCCGGCATCTTCTGTCCGGCGAACACCCGCGCGGGATAGGCCGCAGCGCCGATGGATCCGGGCGCCCGGTGGAACATGGAGCCGTGGGTCGCTCGACCACCGCCGAAGCCGTGGCGCTTGATGACGCCCTGGAAGCCACGCCCCTTGGAGAGTCCCTGGACGTGCACCTTCTCGTTCTCCTGGAAGATCTCCACGAGCACGGCGTCACCGGGCTCGGCACTCTCGCCGTCGTCCACGGGGACCTCCGCCAGGTAGCGCGTCGGCGGGATGCCGGCCTTGGCAAAGTGCCCGGTGCGGGGCTTGTTGGCCTTGCGCATGGGACGAGACTCCACGAAGCCGATCTGTGCGGCCTCGTACCCGTCCACATCCGAGGTCTTCCGTTGGACGACGACGCAGGGTCCCGCCTGCACCACCGTCACGGGGATGACCCGGCCGTCGTCGTCGAAGATCTGGGTCATGCCGATCTTTTTGCCGAGGATTCCCTTGACCATGATCGCCTCACCTCGCCCCGTACGCCTTGATCTCGACGTCCACCCCGGCGGGCAGCTCGAGCTTCATCAGCGCGTCGATGGTTTGCTGGGTCGGCTCGAGGATATCCAGCAACCGCTTGTGGGTGCGGATCTCGAACTGCTCCCTGGACTTCTTGTCCACGTGCGGCGAACGCAGCACGGTGAACCGCTGGATGTGGGTCGGCAGCGGAATCGGTCCCGAGATGCGTGCGCCCGTCCGCTGGGCCGTGTCCACGATTTCCGATGCGGACTGGTCCAGAAGCCTGTAGTCGAATGCCTTGAGCCGGATACGAATCTTCTCGCTCGCCATGACCTACTCCAGGATCTCGGTGATGGAACCTGCTCCCACCGTACGGCCGCCCTCCCGAA
>CAZXNA010000044.1:0-22799 GCA_964641295.1 uncultured Thermoanaerobaculia bacterium | reverse complement strand
GCCGGCACGACCTATGATGAAGGTATTGGTAGCGGAAGCTTTGTGAGGAAAGGACCGTTCGAGATGGAGGTCTCACCATGAGGTACCGATACGTCCTGGCCGTGACGCTGATGGCGGCGTTGACGGGCATCGCCGGTGCGGCCGACTACGTCGTCCCCGCCTTCGCGTACAACCTTCCGGGGCACGGGAAGAACCTGTGGACCACGGAGCTCTACATCTCCAACCCCGGCGGCGAAACCGTGCTGGTCGATCCCCCGCTGGTGCTCGAGGGGCGGCTCGTGGTTCCGCACCCATGTCTTCCGCCCGTTCGGCCCCTGGAAGTCCCCGCCCGCTCCAGCGTCGTCTGGACCTCCGAGGAGATCGCCTACCAGCTGGGCTGTGCCGAGGAGATCGTGGGAGCGTTGCTGCTCCATTCGAACGGCGACCTGGTGGTCGACAGCCGCATGGTCAACGTCTTGGGTGAGTTCGTCGAGGGTGATGAAAACGAGGAAGAGGTCCCGGAGATCATCCTGGCCGGTTTCAGCCAGCAGATGCCCGGCATTCCCCTGGCCGAACTGCCGGTGACGCGCCAGCAGTTCATGCTGCCCTCCCTGATCTGGCACCGGAACGCTTGCGGTGGTCAGGCCTTCGACAGCTATGTGGGCTTCGCCAACCCGGAGGATGTCCCCGTGGAGGTGACCCTGGACCTGGCGCCCGGGCTCCGGGAGATGGGGATGCTCGTGGACGGCAAGGCGATCGAGCTGCCCTACACCATGGAGCTGCCCGCCCGGAGCTGGCAACAGATCCATGTCACTCCCGCAAACGTCCAGCTCGCCGTGTGCATGGAGCCGGAGCACTTCGATCTCTACGTGACGACGGAGGGGCCGGTGGCCATGTACGGCTCCGTCGTCGATCGCAGCAGCCAGGATCCCCGGACGGTCTTTCCGGTGGCGTTGAAGTAGGCGCGTCAGCGGGAGGGGTCCGACGGTGATGCCCCCTGCCCGGCAGACGGCCTGAACCGCCCGGCGGGCCTGCGTTCTGCGGGCAACCGGGTGCCGACCAGGAGGCGGTTGCGCATCCATCGCACCATCGGTGGGTGACCGGAAGGAGCGATGAACGTCAGGTCCAGGTCCGGCCGGCCGTCTCCGTCGGTGTCGGTGACGAAGGTGTCCAGGTAGAGCTGTTCGAGCTGGAAGACCTTGGTGGTGCCCGGCGAAGAGGGGAACGTGGCCGTCAGCTCCAGGTTGTCACCGCTGAGCTGTACGTTGCCATGCCAGCGTCTGCCGTCGTACTGATAGACGCCGTAATCTCCCCTGTAGCGTTTCCAGGTGGAGGGGTCCGTGTGCACCGGCGGCGGCGTCTCGCCCGTCGGGGCGAGGACGGCGTCGGCGATGCAGTAGGCGGACTCGTCCAGGGCCTCGAAGGTATTGGCCAGGACGGCGACGGCGAACCGCTGGTCGGGAACCCAGAGCAGGTACGACCCCCATCCGGGCACATTGCCGCCGTGCTGGCGGACATCCAGTCCCTCGAAATCCTCGGAGAAGATGCCGTAGCCGTACCACAGGTCGGGGGTCGTGTGGGTCCAGACCAGGGGCTGCTGCATTCTCCGGGCCAGGGCCCCGTGGAGAACGGGCACCCCGTCATCCATCAGGAGGAGGGCCCAGCGGACCAGATCCCCTGCCGTGGAGAAGGCCATGCCCGCGGGGCCGAGGGACTCGCTGTCGTAGGCCGTTGGACCATAGACAGTCTCACCCCCGGTGGTCGGATCGTACTGATGGCCCCAGGAGTAGTCGCCGGTGGCCTCGACGGCCGTGCCGTCGAGGGTCGTCGAGCTCATTCCCGCAGGCCCCCAGACCCGTTCGGCCATGTACTGCCGGTAATCCATGCCCGTCACCCGCTCAATGATCAGGCCGGCCAGGCTGAAGTTGGGGTTGGAGTAGTTCCAGAAGGAGCCGGCAGGGGCGTAGAGCTCGACACTCGCCATGTGGGGAATCCACTCGTCCAGGCTCATGGGCCGGAAGACGTTGCCCACGGCGTAGGTGTCCGGGATGTCCGACGTGTGCGTCAGCAGGTGCTCAACAGTGATGGTTCCGGCGGCGCCCGGAGTGGCCAGCTGGAAGTCCGGGATGTGGGCGGTGACGGGGTCGTCCAGACGGACGGCGCCGGTTTCCACCAGCTGCAGCAGGCCGGCGGCCGTCATCATCTTGGTGATCGATCCGATGCGGAACATCGTCTGCGCGTCGACCGGTTGGCTTCCGCCCCTCCGCCGGATGCCGAAACCGCCCTGGAAGGCCAGGGCGCCGTCGACGGCCACCGCGACGGAGGCTCCCGGCGTGTCGTGGGCGGCCATGGCCTGTTGCACGCAGGAGGAGACGATCTCCTCCAGGGAGGCGCCGGCCGGCGCTCTGGGGATCTCGGCGCCGGGCAGCCGGGGCAGCTCCGGCCCCAGCTCGGAGAGCAGGATGGGATGGGGTTTTCCAGGTGTTCCGGCGAGGCCGGCCTGAAGCCCCACCATGAGCCCGAGTCCGGCGAGGGTGATGCGGCGCAGCCAGAGCACGCAGGGCCGAAACGCCTGTAACGATCCCATGGTCTTTCTCCGGATCAATGGACCCGCCCGCCCTCGCCAGGGACCTCCTCCTCGTAGCCGTGGATCATGACGAAGAACCACGGAGAGAAGGGCTCTCCCTCGGTGGCGGAGACCAGCTCGAAGAGGTGCTCGCCCTGGCGTTCGCCGGGGAGCGCCTGCACGTGGGTCACCTGCTTGGTGTCGATGAAGATCTCGGCCAGGGCACGTTTGCCGTGGAGCACCTGCACGAGGAGCGTGTCCTGGGAGTCCGGCCCCAGGTACCAGTGAAGATCCTCGTCGTCATAGACGACGGCCTCGGGTGTGCCTGCCCGGAGGATGCAGTTGGGGTGAAGGACGATCCAGTTCCAGAACGTCTCCAGGGACAGTGTGTACGGTGGCTCCATGGACGACCTCCAGGGGCGCGGGCGCGCCACATCCCCAGCATACCGCGATCCGTGGGAGGCGTCCGGCCGGTTGGGGACCGCCCCGGGAAGCTCCCGGTCAGGAACGGGGAACTGAGAGAGGGTCGCATGGGATTCGGCGTTCCCGGAGGCGGGGGTGGTGCAGCGTCCGAAGGCCCGTCGTCCGTGGAACAGGAAGGTCCGTCCGGCGCAGGGTGTAAGCTCGCTCCATGAAAACAGCAGGGATGAATCCGGCCGGAACCGTTGGGGAGGAGGAGGGCTCCGTCACGGCCCCGCGGCCCTCGACGGTGAAGTTGCCGGCGGATCGTCCCGCCGGCGTGGTGACGGTGCTGGACTATTTCCTGCGCCGGTTTCCACGGATTCCGGAGGAGACGTGGCGCGCCCGATTCCGGGCCGGGAAGGTCTGGTCGGACGGGGAGGTCGTGACGGAGGTGACGTCCTTCCGGCCCCTGTGGGAGGTGCACTATCGGCGCGAGGTCCAGGAGGAGCCTCCGGTTCGCCGCGATTTCAGGATCGTGTGGGAGGATGAGGATCTCGTGGTGGTGGACAAGCCACCCAATCTGCCCGTGACCCCCGGCGGCAACTGGGTCCGCAACTGTCTGCTGCACCTTCTGAGCGTCGACACCGGCAACTGGGAGTTGGCGCCTCTCCACCGTCTCGATCGCCTGACCTCGGGTCTGGTGCTCTTTTCCAAACGTCGGCGGACCCGATCCCACTACTCCCGGCTTTTTCAGCCATCGGCGCCGGTTGAGAAGACCTATACCGCGGTGTGCGAGGTGGTCCGGGAGCCTGTGCCGGAGGGGGCCCTCCTGAAGCATCACATCGCCCGGAGCCCCGAGGAGTATTGGCGGCAGATCGTCGTTCCGGACCTCCCGCCCAATGCCGTCTGCCGGATCGAGCTTCTGGAACGCGCCGGCTCGCTGGCGCTCTACCGGATCCGGCCCACCACGGGCCGGAAGCACCAGATTCGTGTGCAGCTCGCCGAGGTCGGCCTGCCCATCTCCGGTGATCCCCTCTATGGGACCCGCCCGGATCACGATCCCGGGGACCTCACCCGGCGCATGTGGCTCGATGCCCATGGGCTGGCCGTCAGGGACTTTCGGAGGCCCGGCGGCCTGGAGCCGCTGACGCTGGAATGGTTCTCGTCACGGCCGCCGGGCGAGATGTTGCGGGGCGCCATGGGGGATCCTCGGCGGTGAATGACGTCACCGGGAGCCCCTTGAAGGATCCGGGTGGCGGGCCCCGTTGACTCCCCCAGGCTTTAGTCTTGAAAGAACGGGCGGATCTGGGCCGCCAGCTCCTCCGGGCGGATGACGCTGACGGGCTCGTCGAAGAGCATCTTGAGGAAGTTGACGTCGGGGGCCATGTCGCGGAGGTTGAGAAAGGTCCTGGGAACGAGGCGGAGGTGGGCGGCGAAGTGGGACTGAATGGGGGGGCCGAGGAAGAGGGCCGCGTTGAAGGCGTGGATCCCCGCAGCCTCGAAATGGCGGAAGCAGCGCAGAAGGCCGTCGGTCAGACCCTCGATGGCGCGCTCTCCAAAGCCCTCCACATTCCAGGCCCCGGGAAGGATGGCGAGTATCTCGCCGAGGACACCCTCGGGGGCGAAGGCGCTGAGCCAGGTCCACGGGCCGGTCGTCCCCAGGAATCGCTCTCCCGACTCGGCCTCTTCGGCGACGAGGGTGGACCAGTAGTCACGTCCGTGGCGGCTGAAGAAGGCCCCGGAGGCCGTGAGCTCTTCGGTATAGCGATTGCCGGGCTCGGGCGTCAGGAAGTACTGCTGATGGGGGTGGACCAGGCCGCCTCCCGAGGGGGGCATGTAGTTCCAGCCCATGACGGGAAAGGCCTGGGAGAAGGCGGCCCGATGCCCGAGCCGGCGCCACAGCTCCACTCCGAGACGCAGGCCGTCGGCGACGATCTCACCACCGAGGTCCGGGAGGGGAACGACATGGTCGCGGGTCAGGATGCAGACGGTGCTGTGGATATCGTAGGGGAAGAGGTTGGGGACGAGGAGCGCCTGGCCGCGGGAGAGGCGTCCCCCGGCAATGATGTCCTCGGGGAAGGAGGGAGTCTTCCGCTCGCGGTCCGGTCCGCAGAATGGACACTGCCCGATGATCTCCGGCCGCCGGTAGAAGTCGAAGTCCAGCGGCTTGGGGCCGATGGCGCCGAAGTGGGCCAATCGTGCGCTCCGGCCGGTCAGGGGATCTCTGCGGTACTCCAGTGTGACGGCGCTCGGTTCGCCATTCCGGCGGGGGTCGCCGAGGCGGCTGACGATCTCCCGACGGCGGAAGGCGATCAGACCCGCCACGTTTCCTCCCCGGGCTTCCCATGGAGCCGCTCCATCACGAGATGATCATACCGCGAATCGGAATGGGCGGCGGGAGGATTCCCCGGCGCGTTCCGGGCCTTTCCGTGGAGAAGGACCGGTGGCGCCGCCTCCTACTTGACGATGAAGGTCGTCATGCCGATGCCCGTGTTGCCCGTGGCGGGGTCGTAGGCCGAAACGGTCACCCCATAGATGCCACGGTCATGGACGGTGAGATCCGTGGCAAAGCGGGAGAGCTTCCGCGCGTAGGCCATGGGGAAAACACCGAAGGGCTTGCCGTTCCGGGTGACGGTGGCGACGATCTCGTACGTGTCCGAGTCCCAGAGGGTGCCCGGGCCCAGGGGGCAACCGCACATCAGCGTGATGTTGGCCTCCACGTGGATGTTGACCTCGTTGCCTGTCATGGGCAACAGCGGGAGCTTGACATGGGCCGCCGGGGCCATGACCTGTACGGAGAAGCCGCGGAGCTCCAGGAGCCAGGCGTCTCCGCCGGTGATGTCCTTGCCGGGCAGGACCCACTGGGTGGAGCTTGCCGTGTTCGCCGCACCGCGATTGGCCATGGGGCCGGTGGCGGCGACCTCGACGCGCGTGGGCCGGTCGATGTCGATGACAGCGGTGAAGGCGGCAGCACCCTCGGTGGAGTAGGCGTAATGCCGTCCGTGGGGCGTCTTCATGATGTGCTCGGTGTCGCCCGTGCTTCCCGTGGTCAATCCCGAGGCCAGGAGACGGCCTGTGTCCGCGTCGCGCAGGGTCACACGGGCACCCCCCATGGTCGTACCCAGGAACTTCCCGGACAGGGCCATGACCCGGACGGTGATGGTGGTCGGAACGGCCTGGGCCGCCAGCGACGCCCCAAAGATCATGGCAGCCGCGAGGGCCAGGGTTTTCCAGGAGAATGGCAATGGCACGGTGGGCTCCTTCCTCAGCGTCCGGCCCTGATAACCGATGGGAAGCAACGCCAATTCCCGTCAGGAGGGTTCCATTGGGTGGCGTATCATACCGCGGAGGGAGTCGATATGGGTGTACCGGTGGAAACGGCAGCGTGTGTGGCGGTGGGTTCGGAGCTCCTGGGCGAGCAGCGGGTGGACACCAACTCCCTCAAGGTGACGGCGGCCGTCGGCCGGTACGGCGTGCGCGTCGTGGAGAAGAGGGTGGTCGGAGATGACCAGCGGGCCATCGCACGCACCATCACCGACCTGGCGGAGCGCGTCGACCTGCTGGTCGTCACCGGGGGCCTGGGGCCGACGGCGGACGATGTCACGCGGGTGGCCCTGGCCGAGGCGCTGGGGGCCCAGCTGGTCCACGAGCCCGAGGTGGAGGGGTGGATCCGGGAGCGCTACGCCCAGTTCGGGCGCGCCATGCCCGACGCCTGTCTTTCCATGGCGCTGGTCCTGCCGGGCGCCCGGATCCTTCGCAATCCGCGGGGCACGGCCCCCGGCGTCCTGGTCGAGCACGGCCGGACGCTCATCGTTCTCCTGCCCGGAGTCCCCTGGGAGATGGAGGCCATGCTCGAGCAGTACGTGCTGCCGATCCTGGAGGAACGGAACGCCGGGCGGCAGCGTCTTTCGCGCACCCTCGTGCTCTCAGGTGTCATCGAATCGGGCGTGGAGTCCACGGTGCGAGGTCTCTACGATCGCTTCGGCCGTGAAAACATCACGATCCTGGCCTCCATGGGGATCGTCCGGCTGATCCTCAACGCCGCCGGCGACCCGGATGCCGCTGCGGCGAAGCTCTCGGAGATGGAACGGGCCTTTCGGGAGGTGCTCGGGGACGACCTGGCCGGCGTCGACGTGTCCGGGCTCGAGGAGGTCATCCTCCATCTGCTCCGGGGGCGGAGCGAGACCCTGGCCGTCGCCGAGTCCTGCACCGGAGGGCTGGTGGCCAAGCGCTTGACGGACGTGCCGGGCGCCTCGGAGGTTCTGGCCGGTGGTGTCGTCTCCTATGCCAACGAGATCAAGGAGTCGCTTCTCGGCGTGCCCCACGAGAGTCTCGTGGAACATGGCGCCGTCTCGGCGGAGGTCGCCCGTTCCATGGCCGAGGGGGTCAGATCACGGTGCGGTACCGACTGGGGGCTTGGGATCACGGGGATCGCCGGTCCCGGCGGCGGCACCGAGGAGAAGCCCGTCGGACTGGTGCACTGGGCCGTGGCGGGACCCTGCGGTATCGTCTCGCGGCACAGGGTCTTTCCGGGGACGCGGGGGATCATCCGCGGATGGAGCGCCAATGCTTCAATGGATCTCCTGCGCCGCTGCATTGCCGGGGTCGTCACGCCATGAGCCGCGGCCGGCCCGTGGATCCCGCCGCCAGAAGCGGAGCCGTCCGGGCCTTCTTCGCCCTGGAGATCCCGGTGGAGGTCAAGGAGGGGCTGGCCCGGGAGGTCGAAGCTCTGCGTCCGCGGCTGGAGCCCGCCCGGTGGGTCCGGACGGAGGGTCTGCACCTGACGCTCAAGTTCCTGGGCGAGTCACCTCCCGCGGACCTCCAGGCCCTTGTCGCCGCCCTCCGGCCCGGTCTGGAGAGCTGTGCGCCCGTCGAGGTGCGGCTCTTCGGCTCGGGCTTCTTCCCCGGTCCGCAGCGGCCGCGGGTCGCCTGGGTCGGGGGCGAGGCGCCGGGGGCCGGCCGCGTCGCCGCTGAGATCGAGGAGGCGGCGGCCCAGGGTGGCTGGGGACGCGAGCGTCGTCCCTTCGCCCTCCACCTGACCCTGGCGCGCCTGCGCAGGCCGTGGCAGCCGGAGACGGTCGAGCGGTGGCTGGAGTGGGGAAAGGGGTACCGGGCGAAGCCGTTCACCTGTGGGGAGGTGGTCCTGTTCGAAAGCCGGCTGGAGCGGGGCGGTGCCGTGTACACGCCCTTGGAGCGCCTCCCGCTCAAGGGGCTGGGGGGGTGAGGATGGAGTACGGCATCGTGCTCCTGGCCTACCTGGCGGGCTCGATCCCCTTCGCCCTGGTGATCGTTCGCCTGTTGACGGGACGTGACATCAGGAGCATCGGCTCGGGCAACGTGGGGGCGACCAACGCGACGCGTGCGGCCGGCTGGCCGGCCGGTCTCCTCGTGCTCGTGCTCGACGTGGCCAAGGGAATGGTGCCGGTGCTGCTGATGCAGACCTACGACCCGGCGGCCCGCTGGATGGGCGCCACGGCCGTGGCGGCCGTCCTGGGCCACTGTTTCCCCGTCTGGCTGGGTTTTCGGGGCGGCAAGGGGATCGCCACCGGTTTTGGGGCTTTCGTGCCCATCGCCCCGCTTCCCCTGGCCCTTGCGGTGGGGGTCTGGCTCGTCGTCGTTGCGCTCTTGCGGATCGTCTCCCTCGCTTCCTTGGCGGCCGCCGCATCCTTCCCCATCTGGACCGCCTTCGTCGGAAGGTTCCCGCCAGCGACGGTTCTGGCGGCGACGGTCTTTGCGGCGGTGGTCATCACGCGGCACCATCGCAACATCCGGCGTCTGGCGGAGGGGACCGAGCCCCGGCTGGGAGACGAGGAACCCGGGGACAAGAACGGAGGTAAGCCGTGAAGATCAGCGTGTTTGGCTGTGGCTCGTGGGGTACGGCCCTCGCGCACCACATGGCCCGGCATGGCCACGACGTCCTGGCGTGGGCCAGGGAGCCGGAGGTGGTCGAGGGCATCAACGAGGAGCACCGCAACGCCCTCTTTCTGACGGACCTGGAGCTGGACCCCGGCCTGAGGGCGTCCAGCGACCTGGCGGAGGTCGCCCACCACTCCCCCGTCTGGATTTGGGTCGTGCCGGTGCAGTTCTCCCGGAAGGTGTTGGAGGAGCTGGGCAGCGCCCTGCGGGATGATGTGGTCGTGGTTTCGGCATCCAAGGGGATCGAGACCCACACCCTGCGGCGCATGGACGAGCTGGTCTGGGAGGTCCTTGAGCTTCCGTCGAGCCGGTTCTGCGCCCTTTCCGGTCCGACCTTCGCCCGGGAGGTCATTCTCGGCTACCCCTCGGCGGCGGTCCTGGCGTGCCCGGAGATCTCCGTGGCCGTTCGGCTCCAGCGGGAGTTCTCCGACGGGTACCTTCGCTGCTACGCCGGTCGGGACCTGGTCGGGGTGGAGCTGGCGGGGGCCCTGAAGAACGTCATCGCCATCGCCGCGGGGATCGTCGATGGGCTGGGGTTGGGTGCCAACACCCAGGCGGCGCTGATGACCCGGGGGCTTCACGAGATCACGCGCCTCGGCGTGGCCCTGGGCGCCGATGCCAACACCTTCCGCGGCCTGGCGGGGATGGGCGACCTGGTGTTGACCTGCACCGGAACCCTGTCGAGGAACCGCAACGTCGGCAAACGGCTGGGGGAGGGCGAGAGCCTCCGTTCGATCCTTGGATCCATGCGGGAGGTTGCAGAAGGGGTCCGCACGGCGCCGGCAGCGACCCGGCTCGCATCGGGAATGGGCGTCGAGCTGCCCATCTCCGACGCCGTGGCAAGGATCCTGGCGGGGAAGGCGTCGCCTCGGGAGGCCCTGGAGCAGCTGATGCGCCGGGAGCTCCGGGAAGAGTCGGAGCTGTGACCGGCGGTCTGGCGTTTCGGACGGCCGGGGCGCCGTGGGGCGTCAGAACGCACGACGCGACGGAAAGGTGTACACTGTTTCTGAAGAATCCCCAGAGCGCTGGGCCCGTAGCGTACAGGAACGTGCGGGTTTCCCCGGACGGAAGGTGCCCACAGGGAGGTCGAAACCATGCATATCAATGACATCCTCAAGGTTGCCGCCGAGCGTCACGCTTCGGATATCCACCTCAAGGTGGGCGCGCATCCGGTGGTGCGTATCGACGGCAAGCTCCAGGTCATGACGGAGTTCAAGCGACTGATGCAGGAGGACACCATCGCCATGGCGTTCTCCATCATGTCGTCCCGTCAGAAGGAGCGCTTCAAGCACCAGCTGGAGATCGACATCGCCTACTCGGTCCCCGGTCTGGGCCGTTTCCGGTGCAACATCTTCCAGCAGCGGGGATCCGTTGGGCTGGTCCTCCGGCTGATTCCGGCACGGATCCAGAACTTCAAGGAGCTTCTCCTTCCCCCGGTCCTCGAGAAGATCTGCGAGGAGCAGCGTGGGTTGGTACTGGTGACGGGGACCACGGGGTCCGGTAAGTCGACGACCCTGGCCTCCATGGTCGACTACATCAACACCCGCCGCATCGAGCACATCATGACCATCGAGGATCCCATCGAGTTCCTTCACCGGGACAAGAAGTCCATCATCAACCAGCGCGAGGTGGACGTCGATACGAAGGGTTTCTCGACGGCCTTGCGCTCGGCCCTGCGCCAGGACCCCGACGTCATCCTCGTCGGCGAGATGCGGGACTACGAGACCATCGAAACGGCCCTGCTTGCGGCCGAGACGGGCCACCTGGTCTTCTCGACACTCCACACCCTCGACGCCACCGAGTCGGTCAACCGCATCATCTCGGTTTTTCCGCCCCACCAGCAGAAGCAGATCCGTATCCAGCTCTCTGCGGTGCTCAAGGCCATTCTCTCCATGCGCCTGTTGCCCCGGGCCGACGGCCTGGGCCGTGTGCCGGCCGTCGAGGTCCTGATCTCGACCCCGTACATCCGCGACTGCATCGAGAACAAGGAGAAGACCAAGTTGATCCGGGACGCCATCGCCCAGGGCACGAGTCAGTACGGCATGCAGACCTTCGACCAGTCCCTCTACCAGCTGTACAAGAACGGGCTCATCACCCTGGAGGAGGCCTTCCGCCGGGCCACCAATCCGGACGAGTTCCGCCTGCGGATCCAGGGGATCCAGTCGACCTCCGGTGCTGCCATGGAGAACATGGAGGAGTCCCTGGAGGTCACGGTGGACGCGTCCATCGATCCCTTCTCGGAGGAGTCTCCATTCGAGTTTGGTAACCAGGACTAGTGGGTGCTTTCGACAAGGCGTTGGAGCTGCTCTCCCTCAGGGACCATCTGACGGCAGAGCTCGTGGAGAAGCTGCGCCGCCGGGACTATCCCCCCGACGAGAGCGAGGACGCCGTCCAGCGCTGCCGTGAGCTGGGCTACCTGGACGACGGGGCCGTGGCGCGGCGCTTCGTCGAGGTGCGGGCCGTGGCCAAGGGGTGGGGCCGGCACCGCCTCCGGGCGGAGCTCCTTCGCCGGGGCGCCCCCCCGCAGGTGGCCGAGGAAGCCTCCCGGCTGGATCCCGAGATGGAGGCCGCCGCCCTCCGGATGGCCCTTCGCCGCGCGGAGCGCGGCCAGCCCGAAGGCTGGTGGCGACTTCACGAGAGGCGGGGGCGAGTGATAAGCTCCCTCGTCAAACGCGGCTTCGACACCGGGGCCGCCGTGCGGGCCGTCGAAGAGCTGGCCCGCCAGAGGGAGAACGAGAACCATGCGCCCCATGAGCAGCGCGGAGATACGCCAGAGCTTTCTTGACTATTTTGCCTCCAAGGGTCACCAGGTGGTGCCCTCCTCACCCCTCCTGCCGGCGGGAGATACGACGCTCCTTTTCGCCAACGCCGGCATGAACCAGTTCAAGGACGTCTTCGCCGGGAGAGAGAAGCGGCCGTACACCCGGGCGTGCTCGTCCCAGAAGTGCGTTCGGGCCGGTGGCAAGCACAACGACCTGGAGAACGTCGGCTACACGGCGCGGCACCACACCTTCTTCGAAATGCTGGGCAACTTCTCCTTCGGCGACTACTTCAAGAGGGAGGCCATCGGGTTCGCCTGGGAGCTGTTGGTGGAGGTGTGGGAGCTTCCCCTGGAGAGGTTGTGGTTCACGGTCTTTACGGATGACGACGACGCGGCCCGCCTCTGGGAGGAGGTGGGGGCACCCGCCGACAGGATCCTGCGCTTTGGCGAGAAGGACAACTTCTGGGCCATGGGGGAGACCGGGCCCTGCGGGCCGTGCTCGGAAATCCACTTCGACCGGGGCCCCGACCCGAACGCCCCCGGGCGCGGGGAGCTGGTCAACGGTCCCGGCGACGACATCATCGAGATCTGGAACCTGGTGTTCATGCAGTACGAACGGGACGCCGAGGGGACCATGCACCCCCTGCCGCGTCCCTCCATCGACACGGGCGCCGGCCTGGAGCGTATCGCCGCCATCATGCAGGGTGTGGAGACCAACTACGACACGGACCTGTTCACTCCGCTTCTGGCGGCGATCTCGCGGCTGGCCGAGCGGCCCTACCGGCCCGGTGATGACCTGGCGCCGGCCTTCCGGGTGATCGCCGACCACCTCCGGGCCGCGACCTTCCTGATGACCGACGGCATCAGCCCCTCCAACGAGGGGAGGGGCTACGTCCTCCGGCGGATCATCCGCCGGGCGCTCCGATACGGCCGCAAGCTCGGCCTGGACGGTGCCTTCCTCCACACGCTGGTTCCCGAGGTCGTCCAACTGATGGGGGGTCCCTACCCGGAGATCGTGGAGCGCCAGGAGATCGTGACCACCCAGCTTCGCCAGGAGGAGGAACGCTTCGCCCGCACACTCAACGTCGGCACGGACGTCGCCCTCCGGGAGCTGGAGAAGATCAAGCGGGGCGGAGGCCATCAGGTTCCCGGCACCCTGGCCTTCGACCTCTACCAGACCCACGGGATCCCCGTGGAGCTGCTGGAAGAGCTCGCGGCCGACGAGGGCTTGAGCATCGACCGTGAGGGGTTTCAGGCGGCCCTGGACGAGGAGCGTCAACGGGGGCAGGCCTCCTGGAAGGGGGACATGCTGGCCCGTTTCCGGCCCGAGTACGAGGCCCTGACAGAGCGTGGTGTCAGGAGCGAGTTCGTCGGCTACGAGGAGCTGGAAGCCCCGGGCCGCGTTGAGGCGGTGCTTGGCGGCGATGGCGAGGTGGACCTGCTGACGGTGGGCTCCAGGGGCGAGGTCGTCCTGGACCGGACACCCTTCTACGCCGAGTCCGGCGGCCAGGTCGGCGACACGGGCGAGCTGGTCTGGGAGGGTGGCCGGGCCAGAGTCCTCGACACCCAGAAGCCGCTGGAGGGGCTGATCGTCCACCACGTGGAGCTCGTCGAGGGCGCCCTCCGGCGCGGCGCCGAGGTGCGGGCCAGGGTGCTCGAGGGCGCTCGTCTGGACACCCAGCGCAACCACACGGCGACCCACCTGCTGCACGCGGCCCTTCACCGGGTCCTGGGCCCGGCGGCCCAGCAGGCGGGCTCCCTGGTGGCGCCGGACCGGCTGCGTTTCGACTTCAACTGGGGCGATCCGGTGAAGCCGGAGCAGCTCGAGGAGATCGAACGGATCGTCAACGCCGAGATCGTGCGGAACCTGCCGGTGACCAAACAGTACATGGCCATCGATGAGGCGAGGGCCGCTGGCGCCATGGCGCTCTTCGGAGAGAAGTACGGCGAGCGGGTTCGCGTCGTCAGCATCGGTGATGGCTCCGTGTCGCGGGAACTGTGCGGTGGATGCCACGTGGAACGCACGGGCGACATCGGCTTCTTCAAGGTGCTGGCGGAGCGGGGCATTGCCGCCGGCGTCCGGCGTATCGAGGCTGTCACGGGCCGTGGCGCCGTGGAGTGGGTCCAGGGGATGACACGTTCGGCCAACGCCCTGGCCCACCGCTACCAGACTTCCTTCGAGCGGCTGGCCGAGGTGCTCGAAAGGCGCGATGAGCAGCTGGAGAAGCTCCAGGAAGAGGTGCGGTCCCTCAAGCTCAAGCTGGCGTCGGGAGACGCCGGTGGAGGGGAGATCCGCAGCGAGGTCGAAGGTGTGGCCGTCGTGGCCCGCCGTGTGCCCGAGATGGCCGTGCCGGACCTTCGTAACCTGGCGGACACCCTGCGTCAGAAGCTTGGCTCCGGCGTCGTCGTGCTGGGGATGGAGGCAGGCGGCAAGGCAACGCTCCTGGTGTCGGTCACCGAGGATCTGACGGACCGCTTGCGGGCTGGGGAGATCGTCAAGGCCCTGGCGCCGCTGGTCGGCGGCCGCGGCGGCGGGCGGCCCAACCTGGCCCAGGCCGGGGGGCCCCACCCGGAGAAGCTGGACGAGGCCATGGCGGCAGCGTCCGGCATCGTCGGGGAGCTGCTGTCGGGAACTTCGGGCGAGCCCGGATGATCCACCAGATCCCGTAACGAAGGGCGGGAGGCACCGTGGATCTTGGCGTCCTCCCAGAATGAAGGAGCGGAAGCGTGCCGTCGACGCGCTGAGCCGGCGAATCGAGAGAACGCCCACGTAAGGTGGGCATCCCGCCTTGCAGCAGATGGATGGTGAGCGATCCGGGCCGGCGACCCGCCGGGCCCGGCCAGCGGCGATCGCCGTCCACGACGGCCCTTCCCGGCCGTTTCGGCTTTTGGGAGGCCATGTGCCGGGCGTCCGTAAGGCCCCTCCGTGCACCATGGTCGGCCTTCCCCTGGCGCGGATCCGGAGGCCAAGGTCTCCGGAAAAGCCCCCTGTGACTTCAGTCACCCACCGGGACGGAGAAGGGGTGTAGGATAAGAGTGCGAATCATTCCGGTACACTGACGGGGTGGAAGGAGGGGAAGGATGCGCCAAGATGTTGGCCGGCCTCGCTTGAAGGCCCATGTCGGACGGAAGCGTGGCGATGCGCGGCGGGCTTTCCTGGAGCGGGCGCGAAGGACGGGGCGCCGGCTCGGAGTCGGTCCTCCGCCCGTTCCGCTCCGGCACCCGGTGCAGGTGCGGCAACTGGTCCTCAAGGCGACGCCCAGCCGGCCGCCACTGGGTGTCATCGCCCTGAACCGGGCCGCGTTCGGAGCGGCGCCGGGGGACCTGGAACACTTCCAGTCTCTGGGGAGCACCGACGCGGAACGAATGACGGCCTGGGTGGACTGGCAGCTGACGCCGGAGTCCATCGCCGACACGGAGCTCGAGTCCCGCCTTGCCGCGTCCGGCTTCACGACCCTCGGCAAGAGCCTGACCCAGCTGTGGACGGACCACTGGCTTCCCGAAGACATCGAGTGGGACGTGCGCATGCGCCCCTTCATGGAGACCCAGGCGGCCGTGTTCCTGCGTGCGGTTTTTTCCAAACGCCAGCTGAGCGAGGTGCTGGCCGATTTCTGGCACAACCACTTCAACATCTACGGATGGCATGACGAGGCCGGGCCCCTCTTCGTCCACTGGGACCGGGACGTCATCCGGAAGGGGATGCTGGGGAGCTTCCGGCGGCTGATCGAGGACGTCACGGCTGCTCCCTCCATGCTCTTCTACCTGGACAACGCCTTCAGCACCCTCGAAGGTCCCAACGAGAACTACGCCCGGGAGCTGATGGAGCTCCACACCCTGGGCGCGGAGAACTACATGGGTGCCATCCCCGCGAGCCAGGTGCCGGTTGGCCCCGACGGTGTCCCCGTCGCCTATGTGGACCAGGACGTCCGGGAGCTGGCCCGCTGCCTGACGGGCTGGACCATCAACGAGGAGACCGGCGAGTTCCTCTACGTGGAGGAGTGGCACGACGACGGCGCCAAGCGGGTGCTGGGCCTGGACATTCCGGCGGGCCTGCCGCCCATGGAGGACGTTCGCCGGGTTCTCGACCGGCTGGCCGCCCACCCGGGCACGGCCCGGTTCATCAGCCGCAAGCTGTGCCGCCGCCTGGTGGCGGACGATCCGCCCGAAACCCTGGTGCAGGCCGCGGCCGCCACCTTCCTGGCCAGTGCTTCCGCTCCGGACCAGCTGGCCCGGGTCGTCCGGACCATCCTGCTGTCGGACGAGTTCGTCTCGACCTGGGGCGCCAAGGTCAAGCGGCCCTTCGAGCTGGTGACGGGCGCCATGCGGGCCATGAACCCGGATTTCACCATGGACTTCGAGAATGATTTGACCTGGTGGATCCTGTGGGTCTTCTCGGAGACGGGACAGGCCCCTTTCGAATGGCGGCCTCCCACGGGCTACCCGGACGTCCGCTCCAACTGGCTGGGAACCAACCCCCTGGTCATGAGCTGGCGGATGGTCAACTGGCTCTCGGATCTCGTGTTTCCCAGCGAGAGCGGAATCCACCCCTTCGACGTTGTGACCGCGACGCCGGCCGGGCTGGTCACGGCCGAGGAGCTCGCGGACTACTGGATCGCCCGATGCCTCGGGCGGCCCATGGCTGCGGAGGACCGGAGGCGGGTCGTCGACTTCATGGCCCAGGGACATCTCCCCACCGTCAATCTCGGTGTGGCCGACGACCCGTCGGTCCAGAGCAGGTTGCGGACCCTGGCCGCCCTCATCCTGACCTCGCCCGACGCCCTCTGGCGCTGAAAGGAGACGCCATGCTGATCACCACACGCCGCAGGTTCGTCACGGGCTGTCTCGCCACCGGTGCCGTGGGAGCCCTGTCCCGGCTGGGCTTCGCCGGAGGGCGCGCCCAGGAGCTCAACGACGAGATCTTCGTGGTCGTCTTCCTGCGTGGGGGGTGCGACGGACTCAGCCTGCTTCTTCCCATCGCCGGCTCCCAGCGCCCTCTCTACGAGGCGGCCCGCCCCAGCCTGGCGGTCCCGGCCTCCGGGGGCAACGCCGCCTGGTCTCTGGATGGTGAGTTCGGTCTCCACCCCGCCACGGTGGCGCTCCGGCCTTTGTGGCAGGACGGGAAGCTCGCCATGGTCCACGCCACGGGGATGCACGATCCCACACGAAGTCACTTCGAGGCCGAGGACTTCATGGAGATGGGAACGCCGGGCAGCAAGTCCGTCGGCTCGGGCTGGCTGCACCGCCACCTGGCCTCGGCCACCAACCTGCCCGACGAGATCCTGATCCCGGCCCTGGCCGCCGGCTACTATCAGCCCACCTCCCTCCTGGGATCGACGGAAGCCCTGGCCCTCTCCGACGCCGCCTACTTCGAGTACCTCTGGGGACCGTGGCAGTGGCAGGACGCCGAGCGGACGGCACAGCGAAGTCTGTACGCGGCCGGCCATTCGGAGGTCCACGCCGCCGGTCTCGTGGCCATGAACGCCGTGGATATCGTGCACGCCTTCACCTCGGACAGCTACACGCCGGCCGGCGGGGCCCAGTACCCGGAGGACGAGTTCGGGAACCTTCTGGCCCTGGCCGCCCAGCTGATCAAGGCCGACGTCGGGATCCGCATCGTCACGGTCGATTACGGTGGCTTTGACACCCACGAGGCCCAGGGATCGGGAGGCGGGGGCCAGTTCGCGGAGCTCGTCAGGGCCCTGGCCGAGGGCCTGACGGCGTTCTACACGGACCTGGACGCCGGCGGGCTGGCCAAGCGGTTGACCCTGCTGACCATGACCGAGTTCGGACGGCGCGTCGAGGAGAACGCCAACCGGGGCACCGATCATGGGCACGCCGCCCCCATGCTGCTCCTCGGCGGGAACGTCCTCGGTGGTGTCCACGGCACCTTCCCCGGGCTCGAGCCGGAGCGGATGTTCGAGGGGATCGATCTGGAGGTCACCACGGACTTCCGCCGTGTGTTCTCCGAGGTGCTGATCCGTCGTTTGGGCAATCCGCACCTGGGAGCGGTCTTCCCCGGCTACGCAGGTTACGAGCCCCTGGGCGTCGTGGCGGGCACGGACCTTGTCCCCGATTACGGCGGCGGGAGCGGTGGCTCCATGAGGAATCCGAACCGTGTGCCCAGGGTGGTTTCCGGCTGATCACGGATCCCCTTGGGCGGCGCGTCCCTGGATGGGATTCGCTTGGCCGGACGCCACGGTACGATGGAGAACGCGCCGGGGGGTCGGCGGTGCGGGGTCCGCCAGCTGCAGCCAGACGACCGCCGAGCTGACGGTAAAGACGGTGCCTCTGCTGACGAGGCAACGGTACCAGCCCTCGGTGTTCCTGCCGGCGTGCCGGATGGTCAGCTCCGGCCCATGGATGCCGGCGAAGCGCCCGTCGTCCTCGAGGTCCACACCGTCCAGCTGCCACCGGTAGCTGAGGGCCTCTGGATTCCCGACCTGAAGCTGGAGGCGGACCGTTGCACCGGGTTTCGCCGGAGCTGGCTGGGAGGGGCCGTCGACCCGCGGCCACGGATCGGCGTTTGAGCTCACCCGGACCGTCGCCCGGACCCCATCGCCGAAACGCCAGTGACCGCTCCGTTCCAGGCGGAATCGAAGCGGGGCCGCCAGTTCCAACCCCTGCGGCAGCTCGGGGGCCGTGACGGGGACGGCGAATGCGGCGAACGATCCGGAGGGGATCACGGTCCCCACGGGAAGTGGTGTTGGGCCGTCGGTGAGGCCGAAAGGATCGAAGGTCGGGGTCAGCTGGTAGCCTTGAGCGGAATCCCAGGGAGTGGTGCCCGTGTTGTGGACGACGACCATGAGGGTGCCCGGTTGGCCGGGCTGGAGGGTCAGCCGGCTGCGGACGGCGACGACCTCTCCGTCGTCCACCGGTGTTCCGGCGATGAAATCACCGTAAGCGAAGAAGGCTTCCTTGGGCTCCAGCTCCGGCCATTCACCGACAATCCCCCAGCCGGGATCTGCCGGCGCGTCCATGATCTCGTAGAAGAGAATCCGGTCCATCCAGGACAGGTCCCGGTCGGGCCGGAACCAGTCGTTCAGGAGGTTCACGTAGAAGCCGGCCTGGTCGTGTTGACCGCAGCGGTCGCTGTTCATGCCGGTCTCGCTCAGCCAGAACGGCCGGCCGAACCATCCGGCATCGTGGAGCACCTTCTTGACCGAGGGCGGATCCCACGGGTAGGAGCCGCCGCGGTCCAGGGCCTTGGTGACCGTCGCGTGGCTGCAGTCGCTGGGGTAGAGATGGTGGGTGGCCACGTCCAGCACATCTCTGCCGGCCATGAGACAGTCACGGAGCCAGTCCTCCCAGTGAGCGCTCTTCAGATGGGCGAGGGCGGGTCCGGCCGCCAGGGCGTTGGGATCGGCCTCGTGGATGGCACGGGCACCGGGCACGAGGATGACGTCAATGTAGTCCTGCCGGGTACCCTCCCAGAACCGGTCCAGGTTGGGCTCGTTCCACAGCTCCCAGGCTGCCACCTTTCCGTGGTAGCGGCGGGCGGCGCGGTAGCAGAACCGCTGCCAAGCAGCGGCGTCCGGTACACCGGTGCCGGGCGAACCCGAGGTCGCCCAGGCCGGCGTGTCCTTGAGGATGGCGAGGACGCGGAGCCCGCGATCTTCCGCCTGGCTGACGAGGGAGTCGTAGACGCTCCAGTTCCACTCGTGGGGTGCCGGCTGGATCGTTGACCAGAGGAGGTCGATGCGGATCCAGCCGATGCCGGCCTGGGCAACCCGATCGAGGACCTGGGACGGCGGCACGTGGACGTTGATGCCGAAGTTGGAAGCGTCGGGTGTCGCGCACGGGGCAAGGAGCATGAGCAGGCCCAAGAGACCCGTCTGGAGGCAGCGTCTCGTACGGTGCCAGGACGCTGCCCGGGCCCCGGCGGTCACCGGCCGGAAAGGCGTGGGCGCCGGCTCATGACCGGTGGCCGGCGCCTCGACGGACCGGGAAAGGCGCGAGGAGGGGGAGCTCGACGGTGCGGGGAGATGCCTGGCGGCTCGCCCCGCGGGACATTCGGAGGCGCGGAGAGTTGTCAGGAGAGGAGGACGACGCAACATGGGATGATTGTCTCACGAGATGACGCCTCGAAACACAAGCAAGAGCACGGCCGGTGGCCCGGGGGAAGCCCCTGGAGCCACTGCAGAGCAGCAGGAGCGGGGAGGGCTCGGAGTTCACGATTCCCGTGACTCGGGGTGATCTGAAGACCGATGGGCCGGGTTGCCCGCCGGGAGCCCTTGAAAACACGGACGGTGAAGAGTAGGATTGCCGCGGGCAGAATGATGAGCATGAGTCGCATGTTCGTTACTGTGTCTCGAAACCTGGCCGTGGCGGTTGCCGTGGGTCTTCTCGTTCCCACACTCCAGGCTGCGGACATCTTCGAGCCCTGGGAGCCGGGGTTCACCGACGTCGAGCTCTTCCTCGGATTGGGGGAGGGTGGTGACGCGCAGGGCCAGGCCCTCGTGGGTTTTGGATTCGGTCGGGGGGGATCCCTGGGTCTGAGCATCTCGACGCAGGAGGGTGATGCGGCCCGGTTTGGACTGGTCGTCGCCATGACCCGGAGCCTTGGGGACGACACGGATCTGAGCTTGTGGGCCGAGTCCGGGCTCGCCGGCAGAAAGCTGGACGTGGAGCTCGCCCACACGGACTGGACGGCGGGGTTCCAGCTGGTCCATTGGCGTGACGGCGCTGTCCCGTACGGGAGTCTGTCGTTCGTGGGGGAGGAGGGCGAAGACCTGCGGCTTCACCCCTTGATGGGGTTGATGTTGCCACGGGGGCCGTTGGAGCTCCACTTCGAGCTGTCCAGCGATCAGCCGGAGGGCGGCGCCTGGCCCGTCCATCTGGCCATCGGCCCAAACGTCCACCTGGCACCGTGGATCGAGATCCTGCCGGAGATCTCGGTCGTTCGGGAATCCGGTGGGGGGACCCACTGGGCAGCCACCGTGGGCGTCATCGTCGATCCCCGCCACTGGATGGGGTCGCGATAATTCGGGTTGGCCCCGATTGATCACACGAGGTCGTCGCGAGGGGCGGGAGGCGTCGTGCCTGGTGGAAGGTCGGGCGAGCGAATCGAGAGAACGCCACCACGTGTGGTGCATCCCGCCTTGCAGCAGATGGATGGTGAGTAATCCGGGTTAGGATAGGCCGGTGGATGCAACCGTGGTGTATCTGGAGAGAAGCCGTTGAGGGTCGGGATCGTGGCCGCCGAGTTGGAGGGCCGGCCCACTGGCGTCGGCCGCTACCTGGAAGGTCTGCTCGAAGGGCTCGGGGGCTGGGAGCACGGCCTCGAGCCGGTTCTCTTCCTCAAGGGCGATCCGGTTGAGCTTCCCCCTGCAGCCAGGGAGCTGGAGGCCCACTGGTCGGGCTTTGGCGGCAGCTCCGTGGTCTGGGAACAGTTCCTCGTGGGCCGGCGGATGGCGAGGGAAAGGATCGACGTGGTGTTCGATCCGGCCTACGCCCTGCCCGGAGGAGCAGGTCTTCCGGCGGTCGTCACCATCCACGACCTGTCCTTCGAGCTCCTTCCGGAAGAGTTCTCTCCCGTGGAGCGGTGGCGCCGCCGCTTCCTGGCGCGGCGGGCCGCCCGGCGGGCGGCGAGGGTTCTCGCCGACACACGCCACGTGGGTGAGCTCCTGCGGCGCATGTATGGCGTAGACGAAGACCGCCTGGGGATCGTACCCCTGGGTGTGGATGTCCAACGCTTTTCTCCGGTGCCGGACGCGGGCGACGGGGCGGTGCTCGAGGCCCTCGGGGTCCGGCGGCCCTACCTCCTCTGGGTCGGTTCGGTGTTCGAGCGGCGGGAGCCGCCGACGGTGCTGGAAACCCTGGCGCGATTGCGCCGCGAGGGGCGGCCGCTGCAGCTGGTCCTGGCCGGGCCAAACCGTCTTCGCTCGCCGGAGCGGCTGGACCGCTGGATCGCCGAGCGGGATCTGGAAGACGCCGTGCTGCGGCCCGGCTGGGTCGAGGAGGGCGCGCTGGCGCCCCTCTACCGTCACGCGGAGGCGGGGATCTACCTCTCCCGCCACGAGGGGTTCGGGCTGCCACCCCTGGAGTTCCTGGCCTGCGGCACGCCGGTGATCGTCAGCCCCGGCCTCGGCCTGGACGATGCCTGGCCGGAGTACCCGTACCGGTGCCGGGAGCTGACGCCCGAGGCCGTCTCATCGGTACTGATCCGGATCCTGGACGACGAGCCGGAACGGAGGAAGGTCGTGGCGCACGGCCGGGAGGTCCTGGCCGGCATGAGTTGGGAGGCCGCCTCCCGGCGGCTCGTGGCAGAGCTCGAGAGGGCGGTGGCGGTATGATCTCGGCCATCGTCGTCTGCCACAACGGTGGCGAGCTCCTCGAACGATGCCTGGCCAGCCTGTGGAGCGCCGGCGGGGAACTGGAAGTGTTCGTGGTCGACAACGGCTCCACCGACGGCTCCGGTGAGCTGGTGGAACGGCGTTTTCCCGACGCCACCGTTCTGCACCAGGCCTCCAACCTCGGCTTCGGCGCGGCGGTCAACCTCGCGGCCGAGCGGGCACGGGGCGAGGCCTTGCTCCTGCTCAACCAGGACGCCTGGCTGGAGAATGGCGCCCTGGAGCGGCTTTCGGCACGGCTCGATGCGGACGGAAAGATCGGCCTCGTGGCGCCGCGGCTCCAGTACCCCGACGGAACTCCCCAGTTCGTGTGTTCGCCGGCCCGGTCCCTGGCCGGGGAGGCGCTGCAACGTTTCCTCAACGGACGGGAGGGGTCGCGGTGGGTCCACGGCAGCGTGGGGAAGGCCCTGGCCCGGCTGGCGGGGCCCATCTGGTATACGGCGGCCTGCCTTCTCCTCCGCACGGAGGCCTTCCGCACGGTCGGCGGCTTCGACGAACGGTTCTTCCTCTACTTCGAGGATGTCGATCTCTGCCTGCGGCTGGAAGGTGCCGGGTGGCGGCTGACCCAGGAGGCCGGCGCCCTGGTCACCCACGCCGGTGGCCTTCGGGGGCGGAAGGTCTCCGACGGCCTCTACCGCCCCTCCCAGCTCCTCTTCTACCGGCTCCACCGGCCGGCATGGGAGTTCCGGGTGCTGGAACGCAGGATGCGCCGCCGTTTCGGCGATGCAGCTGTCGATGGGTGGCTCGGGGCCGTGGAGGAGGGGGCATGAAGGCCGCCGTCCTGGCCGTCGTGGCGGCGCTCCTTTGGGGCGGGGGGCGTGTGGGC
>CAZXNA010000043.1:0-23941 GCA_964641295.1 uncultured Thermoanaerobaculia bacterium | reverse complement strand
ACCATGAAGAGCGTACCAGCATGGAGAGCCGCTTCGAAAACGCCGAGCGACTGGCCTGCATGGGCCAGCTCGCAGCAGGACTCGCCCACGAGATCAAGAACCCGCTGGCAGGCGTTCAGGGTGCCCTGGAGCTCCTGGTCGAGGAGTGCCGCAGCGACGAACGAGTGGACCTCTACCGGCGCATGCTCGAAGAGCTCAGGCGGGTCAACGAAACGCTTCACTCCCTGCTCCACTTTGCCCGTCCCAGGAAGCCGCGTCGCGTCGTGGCGGACATCCCGGCCCTCATGGAGGATATCGCCGAGCTCGCCCGGCCGGGACTCTCCCGTCGGAACATCACCTTGAACATCGGGGTGGACGAGCACGTGCGGACCTTCACCCTCGATCCGGGTCAGATTCGCCAGGCCATGGTCAATCTGATCACCAACGCTGCGGACGCCATCGGCAACTCGGGGAAGATCGAGCTCATGGCGACGACCTTCCCCGAAGGGGACGGCTTGATCCTGGCCGTGGTGGACGATGGCCACGGGATGGACGAGGAGACCCAGAGGGAGGTGTTCGAGCCGTTCTTCACCACCAAGCTGCACGGAACGGGGCTCGGGTTGGCGGTCGCCCGAAAGATCGTCGAGGAGCACGGCGGGAGCATCGAGATCTCCTCTGCCCCGGGAGTGGGGACGACGGTATTCCTGCTTCTTCCCGATCGAGGCCAGGAGCATCGTCTCGGTGCCGGAATGGAGGCCTGAGCCATGGCGTTGATCCTGCTTGTTGAGGACGAAGAGCTGCTCCGGTGGGCGCTGGAAAAGCGGCTTGCCAAGGCGGGATATACCGTCGACGGAGCGGCCAGCCTGGCGGAGGCAGCCGATCATCTGAGGCGCCGCCAGCCGGACCTGATGCTACTCGATCTGGCCCTCCCGGATGGACACGGGCTCGACTTTTTTGAAGATCACCGGCCCGATCTGGAGAGCACGGTCACCATCGTCATGACGGCGGTGGGAGAGGTGGAGGATGCCGTGCGCGCCATGAAGCTGGGCGCCTTCGATTTCCTCTCGAAACCCGTGGATACCGCAGAGCTGCTCGAGCTGATCGAACGATCGTTGGCGCGACGGGAGGAGTGTCTCACTGCTCAGGTTGCCCGCCGTGAGCAGGAGCATCGGACCAGCGCCGACATCGTGGCCCATTCGGTTGCTTTCAAGAGGGTCCTGGACATTGCCTGCCAGGTGGCCCGCTCCCACGTGGACACCATCCTCATCCAGGGAGAGAGCGGCACCGGGAAGAACGTGGTGGCACGGTATATCCATGCGATCTCGGCACGCCGGGATAAACCGCTCCTGGAGATCAACTGCGCCGCACTCCCAGAGCACCTGGTGGAGAGTGAGCTCTTCGGCCACGAGCGGGGAGCGTTCACCGATGCCAAGAGCAGCAAGAGGGGAACTCTGGAGTTGGCCGCGGCAGGCAGCCTCGTCCTCGACGAGATCAGCGAGCTGAAGCTCGAGGTTCAGGCCAAACTCCTGCAATTCCTCGAGTCCAGGGTTTTCCGGCGTGTCGGAGGGCTGCGGGAGATCCGTGTCGAGACCCGCGTGATCGCCCTGACGAACCAGGATCTTCGAGGAATGGTGGCGGAAGGCGCGTTCCGGGCGGATCTCTACTACCGGCTCAACGTCTTTCCCATCACCGTTCCGCCGCTCCGGGAGCGCCAGGAGGACGTTCTCTCACTGGCGCGGGCCTTCCTCCGGATGTTGCAGCCGGCCATGGGACGCCGTTTCAACGGCCTGACGCGGGAGGCCGAGAACCTGTTGTTGCGGTACTCATGGCCCGGCAACGTCCGCGAGCTCCGCAATGTGGTGGAGCGGGCCATGATCCTGGAAAAGGGCACGGAGATCACCCCCTCCTCCCTGATTCTCGATCCGGAAACCGGGGCGCCCGCGGCTCCGGTCCTGGACGAGCCCCTGGCGGGGATCGTGCCTCTCGAAACCGCCGAGCGAGAGCTGGTCCGGAGGGCCATGCGGGCCACCGGGGGCAATCAGACCCGTGCGGCCGAGCTTCTGGGGATCAGCCGGGACCAGCTTCGCTACCGGCTCAAGCGCTTTCCCGAGGCCGGTGAGTGACACCAGTGGCACGATCCTTGCTGAGGCTTCGGTCCAGGTGGAAACATGCGGATCGCGATTCTCGATTGCTCGCCCGTGACAGCCTGGACGATCACGCGGCTGTTGCCCCCGGATGTGGATTACGAGGTGCTGCCCTCCTTCGAGGAGGCCCATCGCGTGCTCTCCGAGTCCCCGCCGGACGCCGTCCTCATCGGTCTCACCGCCGGGCATCTGCCGTGGGACCAGCTGGTGGACCTGTGCCGGTCCAACTGTCCGGAGACCCCCTACCTCCTCTACTACTCATTGACCGCTCTGCCGTTGGGAGAGCCCGTACCGCAAGCGGTGGCGGAAGCCGCCGTCTCCCCGGTGGAGATCGGAGAGCTTCGGCTGGCCGTTCGGGGCCTTCTCGATCGCGTCGGGTCCCGGGATCGTGCTGCACGGTCGCCGGGGTAGGCGCAGCATGATCCCTGGAGGAGTCCGAACGGTGTTGAAGCAGATTGTCCGCCTCGGTTCTGTCGTACTGGCCGCGACCACCGCCTTCGTCCCCGTGGCGGTCGCGGGCCGTCACCCGCGGCTGATCTCGGTGGAAGCCTCGCACTGCTCCACCTGCCACGGGAAGCTCCTGCGGGGCAAGGCTTCAATCCATCCCCCCGCCAGGGAGGATTGCACCTCCTGTCACGACGTTCGCATCTCCGACGAGGGAACGGCCATTGGGCTGAACGAGAAGGGGCCGGCCCTTTGCCTGGAGTGCCACAACAATCTTCAGAAGGCAGTCGAGGGAGAGCTGGCGAGCCCCCACGCCCCCGTTGGGGACTCGTGCCTCAACTGTCACACGCCCCACGCCAGCGCTCGGAAGCACCTCCTCAAGGGGTCCGTTCCTGATCTCTGTCTCGGCTGTCACGATCTCCAAGGGCTCCAGCCGAAGCACGGCGGTCAGCTCGGAGAGCAGGTCAACTGTATCGTCTGCCATTCGCCCCACGGCAGCGATGCGTCGAACATGTTGCGCGGGGAGCACCAGCACCCACCCTTTGGTGAAGGAGAGTGCGACGCCTGTCACCGGGAACCCTTCGCAGGCCGGGTCAGGCTGCGCGCGCGTGGCGCCAAGGTGTGCACCTCCTGCCACGGAGAGATCGTCGATCCCAGGGCCGTCAGCGTCCATCCCGCCCTTGACCGCCGCCGCAACCGGAAGGTCTGCGTCGCCTGCCACGACCCGCACATGAGCGACAACCCTTTGATGCTCCGCATGGCCGGCTCCGGCCTCTGCGAGGCCTGTCACCCCGACGTCGTCACGGCCGCGCGTGGCGACAGGGGACATCCCGCAGCCGCCGAGGATTGCACCAACTGCCACGAGCCCCATGACTCGTCCCAACCCCACCTTCTGACCGGGACCCCGCCGGCCCTCTGTCTGGGGTGCCACGATGTTGACGACAAAGAGCTCCGCAGGACCCACCTTGGAGCGGACATGGGCAACCTGCCGTGCGTCAGTTGCCACACGCCCCATGGCGACGGCAACGAGCACCTGCTGGCCAGGACCGTGCATCCGCCCGTCCTGGAGGGCTGTGACACCTGCCACGAGGGGGCGTACGACAGGCTGATGGATGACGGTGGATCCGCTCTCTGTCTCACCTGCCACGATGATATCGGCGAGGCCGCCGGGAGGGCGAGATACTCCCATGCGCCCATGGAAACAGCACGGTGCGTCGTCTGCCACAACCCCCACGCCAGCGCCCAGGAGCATCTGGTCAAGGAGCCTGCCGGCGGAGAGTGTCTGACCTGTCACGATGATATGGGGGCTGAAAGGGACGAAGTGGCCCACGGTGTCATCACCCTGATCGGATGCAGGGCCTGCCACGAGCCCCACGGAGGTTCCCGGAAGCATCTCCTTCACCTGGAACCCGACACACTCTGCCTCGGCTGCCACGACGCCAGGAACTCACCGCCCGTGGCCTCCCGGGAGCCCGTCCGGGTGCTGGGCAGGTTCGAGATACCGGCCGATATCGCACGGGCCATGGCGTCGCTTCGGCTCAGCCCGGACGGCACGAGAAACCACCCGGTGATCAACCACCGGGTGCTGGGAACGTCAAGTGAGGAAGAACTTGGACGCAACAAGGCCCGCTTCGAGGGCGAGCTTCACTGCCTGAGCTGTCACGACCCCCACAAGGGCCGTTCACGCTTGCTTCTACGCTGGGGCGCTGTGAGCGCCTTCGAGGCCTGTGCCCACTGTCATCCCAAGTGATCCGGAGGAACCCGATCCATGAGCCGATTCAACCGTTCCATTCTTGCCCTGGCGCTCGCCGCCGGAACCGCCGCTTGCACCACCGTACCCAAGGCCGAGCCCATACAGGCGAAGAGTCACGAGGACCGGTACGCCGAGTATGTCTGGCCCCCGCCCCCCGACCAGCCCCGCATCCAGCTGGTGGACATCCTCCACAGCCGCCTCGACGTGGAGCCCCGCTCGGGCTTCGAGAAGGCCCTCATCGGCTCGAGCCCGCACAGTCCGTGGGATTTCCTCAAGAAGCCCTTCGGTGCCGCCATCGACGACCAGAACCGCATCCTCGTGACCGACCCTGGGATCAGTGCTCTCCTCCGATTCGACCGGTCCGGCCGCAAGATGGACATCATCGGTGTGAAGGGGGCAGTCCGTCTCAAGATCCCGCTCGGCGTCTCCATCGGGCCCGAAGGCACCATCTACGTGGCGGACCCTGGATTGCTCAAGGTGGTGGCCTTCTCCCCGGAGGGCAAGCTGGTCAAGGCCTACGGCCACCAGGGCGAGCTGGTCAACCCCACCGACGCCGAGGTCTCACCCGACGGCAAGCGGCTCTACGTCACCGACTCCAAGGCCCACAAGGTCGTGGTCTTCAACGTGGCGAACGGCGAGATCGTCATGAGCTTTGGATCCCGGGGCACCGGACCGGGCCAGTTCAACTACCCCTCGGCCCTGTGCTTCTCCCCGGAGGGTGACCTCTTCGTGGTGGACCAGATGAACTCCCGCGTCCAGGTCTTCACCGCCGACGGCGAGGTGCTGGAGACCTTCGGCGCCCTGGGCGTGGGCTTCGGCAACTTCGTCCGGCCCAAGGACGTGGCCATCAATGCCGATGGCCTGGTCTTTGTCACCGACGCCGCCTTCGGCAACGTGCAGATCTTCGACGCCGACCTGCGCCTGCTGACCTTCGTCGGTGAGAACGGGAGCGGCCCGGGCCGGTTCCAGCTTCCCGGAGGCGTTGCGGTCCACGGGGACCGGTTCGCCGTGGTGGACCAGCTCAACAAGCGGGTCCAACTCTTCCGCTTCATCGAGTCCCAGGGTGGGGAATAGTCCCCAACCTTCGGCGGTTCACTGCGCGTTTTCCCCCCATTCGGACCGGTCTGCCGGGACGTTGGAAGAGCGTTCGGCCGGAACGACCCGCCAGCGGTCTGGCGGGGAGCAGCCGGTTTCGCCTGGAATCCAGCGGAGCCTGGGAGGCCTGCACGCCTGCACAGATGTACAGCCCCCCACTCCACACCCTGAGGAGGGAACCATCCCGGTGTGCCACGGGGTGACCGGGCACTGATCTCGCCGGCCCGGCTCCGGCCCTGTGCGGCGGTGGCATGGGCTGGTGAGTGCCCGTTCCCGCGGATGGCACGGAGGTTGCAGTTGCCCGAAGCGTCCGCCCCGTGACTCGGGGATGGAGAAGTACCAAGAAGAGGGAGGAATCATGAAGAGAATCCTGATCGTCTGCCTGGCGGTGCTCGTGACCGCCGTCATGGCCAACGCCCAGACCGTCGTGGGGTCCAAGCACGACCTGAGCACCACCGGTGGGACCGCCGCCACCAACGTCACCCGGGTCTGCGTGTTCTGCCACACGCCCCACCAGGCCACCGCGGCCAATGGGCAGTACCCCCTCTGGAACCACACCCTGTCCTCGACGGCGAGCTACGGCACCTACACGAGCCCAACCCTGGATGCGACGGATGTGACCGATGTCGGCAATCCCCCCCAAGGCAACGCTGCAACCTCCAACCTCTGCCTTTCGTGTCACGACGGAACGGTCTCCATCGCCAGCATGTACAACCCGCCCAACGAGACCAATCCGGTGACCATCAACGCCATTGCCGGCCGGATCGACTCCGGCGGTCTGATCATCAGCAACGCCAACGTGGGCACGGACCTGACGGACGACCATCCGGTGAACTTCACCTATGACACGGCCTTGGCAACAGCCGACGGCTCCCTCAACGACCCGTCGACGACGCCCGCGGTTGCGGCGCTCCTGATCAACAACAAGGTCCAGTGCACCTCCTGTCACGAGGTCCACGATCCGACCAACGCGCCCTTCCTGGTGATGGACAACACCGCCAGTGCGCTCTGCACGACCTGCCACATCAAGTAGCCGGCAGGGAAGGACGATCGATCCGCGGCGGGGGCCGGAGGGCCGGCCCCCGCCGGCTCATGCCCGGAGGCGTTTCCCCCGTGAGAGAAGAGAATGGACCCGATCCCGACACCAACGGCTGTGTGTGCTGAGAGTGCAAAGGGGAACCCGATGAAACCTCACGCCTGGGCCTGTCTGGCGGCCCTGGTCGCCATTTCCACGGCCGTGGCCTCGCCGGCATGGTCCGTCGAGGCCGAGATCGTCGCCCGTGTGGGCGACCGGACCATCTCGAGGGAGGAGCTGAATCTGGCCGTCCAGCGGGCCGTCAACGCCGGCTACTACCACCGACGGCTTCCCGAGGCCATGCTCCAGAAGCTCCGGCGCCAGCAGCTCGAGCACCTGATCCACCGCCAGCTGGACATCCTGGGCGCCCGTGACCGGGGCCTCGAGCCCCCACGCTCCGATGCCGAGGGTCGCCGGGCGGCCATGGAGATCGAGCTGGGAACCAAGGAGTACGAGCGCTCCCTCGAGGCCAACGGCTGGACCCGGGAGGACCACGTGAGGGCGTTGACCGAGACCTTGCTGGGACAGGAAGCCTACCGCCGCTTCGTCAGGGAAAGGGCCAAGGTCCCGGAGAAGTCCGTCCGCACGGCCTACGAGGCCAACCCCGGGCGGTGGAAGATGCCCCCATCCCTTCACCTCCTCCACATCCTGCTCAAGGTGCCGCCGTCGGCCGACGAATCGGAATGGGCACAGCGTTGGGCCCAGGCTCGGGAGATCAAGGCCCAGGCCGAGGCGGGGACGGCCTTCGCCGATCTGGCGGCCCGGCACTCGGAGGGGATGTACCGCGTCAAGGGCGGCGACCTGGGCTGGGTCCACCGGGGCCGGCTTCAGCCGGGGCTGGAGGAAGCGGCCTGGAAAGCCGTGGTCGGATCGGTGGTGGGCCCCATCCGCACGAAGGACGGCGTCCACCTTCTCCTGGTGAAGGAGGCCCGGCCCGGCCGCACCCTTTCCTTGGAGGAGGCGGCGCCGATCCTTCGGAAGGAGCTGGAGAAGGCCGCCCTGGCCAAGGCGGAGAGGCGGTGGTACGACGAGGTGCGGGAACGGAATCCAGTGGTCATCCTCGATCCGGCGTTGCGTCAGGGTGAGGGAGGGGAGTAGCTCCGGGTGCGCAGATGGCTTGGGACGCTGCTCCTGCTGGGGGCAACGGTGTTTGTCCCGCGGGATGCCGCGGGTCAGCTCTTCGGCCAGTGGTCGTGGGATGCCCTCCTGGGTTTGCAGCAGCGTTCCTACTTGACCGAGGTGGAAGGAAGGACCCTCACCGATTACACCGAGCGCAGCCTCCGCCTCGATCTGGGCATGAACGGCTTCATCGTTCATCCGGCCATTGCCCGGTTCCGCCTCGGTCTCGATACCCTGCTTTCCAACTACTCGGGTACAACGGCCCCGGATAGCGACCGCTGGGGGCTGAGGGCACAGCTCGCACTCCTGCCCTTCAGCCGGTACCCCTCCCACTTCCACCTGGCCCACAGCCGGTACAGCTACGTGCTGAGCAGTGAAGACCCCCTGGTCACCACGGGGCTGGCGGACACCACCAGCACCTGGGGGGCGAGGATCCGCTTCCGGGGCGGGTTGTTCCGCGGCTTGGCGGCCGGCACCGAGCGGACAGAGACCAGCTTCGTGGACCCCGAGGTCCGTGACGAGGTCTTCGTCCGCCAGTACCTGGACTGGGCGGGAGCCTCGGGCCGCATCAACCATCACTACCGCCTCGAACGCCAGTACCGCCGTTACGGCCGGACCCGCTACACCACCGACGACTACACCCTGACACTGGACGAGCACGGATTGCTCTCGGACCGCTGGCGCTGGGACCTCAGCGGCATCGGTTTTCACCGCAGCTTCGATTACGAGGACACCGCCAACACCGCGCAGAGCGCCCGGCTTCGGAGCCGCTTCGTCTACACGACGGAGCGCCGCGACCTGGTGGATCTCTCGTACACGGGCGGGCTCAGCCATGCCGACGCCGGCCCCACCGCCAACACCCACACGCTGGCGGCGAGGTACGTGTGGCACATCGGCCGGGCGCTCCAGTTGATCCCGACGGCCAGCTACACCCTCCAGCTGGCCGGCGACACATCGGTACACGCGCCGTCCATGGGAATCGACCTTTCGTGGAGCCACGTCAGGGAGCGGTACGACCTCAGCCTCAACGGAGGGCTCAGCGGGGCGTGGATCGACACTTCCTGGGACGAGGGGTCCCAGGAGACCACGGTGGTGGCGTGGTCGGCGGGCGGCACGGTGGGAACAGGCACCGAAGAGCACCTGCGGGCCGAGCTGGACCTGGCCCTGGCCCACAACGAGCTGCGCACCGTTGGCGGTGCGCTCGTGGAGCTCCCCGATCTGGGTACCGAATACGAGCGAATCGATACCCAGGATGGCGCCCGGGCCCGCCTGACCCTGCGCCGCCGTTTCGGGCGATGGCGCCTCAGCACCTACGTGGAACACCGGCGCCGTGAGCAGGAGAGCTTCCGGATCAGCCCGATCCGGGTGGATGCCGACGTGCTGGACGTGACGTTCACCGGTCCCCGTGTCGGGTTCACCCTGGACGCCGGGAAGACGAGGGGCCGCTCCGACCTTCGCCAGGATGTGCGCTTCTTTGCCGCAAGCCTCCACTGGACACCGCTCCGGTACCTGACCCTGAGGGCCAGCTACCATACCAATGTGAGTGAAGTTTCCCAGGGCCCCGACGTGGATCGCCAACGAGTGGAGGGAACGGCGCAGCTCCGCTTCGGACGCTACAACCTCCTCGCCCAGCTGTGGGACCAGGCGGAAACCGTTGCAGGAAGCCGGCGGCGTACGCGGGGGGCGCTGTTCGCTTTGTCCGCCCGCTTTGCCGGGTGGCTGCCCTTCGTCAGCGCTCCCCAGCGACGGGGGGTGATCCGGTGAGGGGATCGGCGTGGCTTCTGGTGGCAGCCGGCGCCCTGGTGGGCGCGTGTACGGTGATCCACACCACACCATCGACACGGGAGGGCGCTGGTATCCGGGCGTGGCCTCCGGGGAAGGCGCGCATCGAGCTCGTCACGGTTCTCGGCGTCCGGGGTGATCTGCGCGGGAGCGGCTTCCTGCAGTGGCTCCGGGGCGGACGCAAGGAGCCGCTCTTCGCCCGGCCCTACGGCGTGGCCTGGGATGGAGACGCCCTCCTCGTGGCCGATCCCGGGGCTGCCCGGGTCCTAGGAATCGGGCCGGACGGCTCCCTCGGCCGAAGCGCGGACGGTCTTTTCGTGGCGCCGGTCGCCGTGGTCGCCTGCGCGGGAGGGATCGTGGTCTCCGATCCGCCGGCCGGCGGCGTGGCCCTTCTCGACCGTGACCTTCGCCTCACCCGATGGCTGGCCCACGATCTTCAGCGTCCCACGGGGGTGGCCTGCGTGGGATCCCGTGTCTACGCGGTGGAGACCGGCGCCCACCGGCTGGTGGAGCTCCGGGACGGAGCGGTGGTCCCCGTGCTCGGAGGGCGGGGAGATGGCCCCGGTCAGTTCAACTTCCCCACCGGCCTCACGGCCGACGGCGACACCCTGTGGGTGGGCGACACCCTCAACTTCCGGGTCGTCAGGGTTGATCCGGCCGGAGGCCGGGTTCTGAAGACCTTTGGGGCCCTGGGCGACTCGGCGGGAGAGATGCCACGGCTCAAGGGGCTGGCCGTCGATCAGGGCGGACGCCTGTGGATCAGCGACGCCCTCCTCGACCAGATCGCCCTCTACACTCGTGAAGGAGAGTACCTCATGTCCATCGGACGGCACGGAAGCGCTCCGGGGGAGTTGAGCTTTCCCGCCGGCCTTGCCGCCGGGCCCGCCGGACGGGTGGCCGTGGCCGATTCCCTCAACCGGAGGCTTCAGGTTTTCGAACCCGCCGGCCCTGGGGAGACGCCATGACGGGGGGGCGTCCCCGGACCGGGCGCGGGCTGATGGTGGTGCTGGCGGGAATCCTGTCTCTGCTTGATCCCGCGGCGGTCCTGTCCCAGCAGCGGGTGGCGGACACCCTGCACAACCTCTCCGTCAGCGGTCCCGGCGAGATCCGTTCCGTCAGCGAGACGGAGGTCTGCAAGTTCTGCCACATTCCTCACAACGCCGTCGTCCCCCAACCCCTTTGGGGCCACGCCCTCTCCTCGGCCGATTACCGCGTGCCCGACGTGACCTCATCCTCCGGAGGAAAGGTGCCGGCACCCCAGCCCGACGGCGCCTCCAGGCTGTGCCTCTCCTGCCATGACGGCACGGTGGCCCTCGGCGACCTGGGCGGGAAACGGCCCATCCCCATGCGGGGGAGCCAGCACCTGGCTCCGGGCCGCCCCGGTTTCATCGGCACGGACCTCAGCGGGAGCCATCCCATTTCCTTTGTCGTCCCCGACGCGGCCGGCGCCTCAAACCCTGCGGATGACCGGGACATGGGGCTGCGTCCGCTTTCCTCCATCACGGCGGACCCCGATGTCCGGTTGGACGCCCGCGGGAAGATGCAGTGCACCACCTGCCACGATCCGCACAGCGACCGCAATTTCAAGGAAGGCCAGGTCCCCCACTTCTGGGTGAAACCGACGGTCCAGGAGGTCTGTATCACATGCCACGCCCTCCGCTGACCGTCCTGTCCCTCGTGGTCTGCCTGGCTGGCGCTGTCCTGGCCGGCGGCCAGACACCCCACATGGACCCCAGCCGGGTGCCCGGCTCGTGTATCGCCTGCCACGTTGGTCACGGAGTCAGCGCCTCTCCCATGCTCCCCGAGCCCGTCGACGCCGTCTGTCTGCGCTGCCACGGAACCCTCGGCGATCGAAACCGCATGATCCGAGCGGAGCTCCTGGCCGGCGATGCCGCGCCTCCATCCTTGAGTCTGGTCCTCGCTCAGCCCTACACCCACCCCCTGGACCCCTCGGCGAGCTCGGCCGACGCCGCCGCCACGGCCAGCTGCACCTCGTGCCACGCGCCCCACCGTGGCTCCCAGGGGGCTGGAGACCAGCCGGCCGGCACCCCAAAGCGCTCCCCGAGGAACCCCAACAGGTTCGAATACGAGCTCTGCGAAGGGTGCCACGGCAGCGCGGGCGCCACCACGCGGAGCGTCACCGACATCAGCCGCCTCTTCTACCCGGGTAACCCCTCCTACCACCCCGTCGAGGCGCCGGCGGCCGGCAACTCCCCCTCCGTCATCGAGTCCCTGGAAGGCGGGCAGATCAACTGCACGGATTGCCACGGCAACGCCGATCCTGCGGGTCCCCGCGGCCCGCACGGCTCTCCCGTCCAGTACATCCTCCGCCGGGGTTACCTGACCACGGACGGGCCCGAGAGCGAAGAGGCCTACGCCCTGTGCTACGCCTGCCACGATCGCGGGAAGGTGCTGCAGAGCGCGGCCTTTCCAGAGCACGGCGAGCACATCGAAAAGGTCGGGACGTCCTGCGCCACCTGCCACAACCCCCACGGCTCGGTGATCAACCGCGCCCTGATCCGCTTCGGCGAGGAGACCATCATCTCGGGAGTGGCACCATCGCCGTCGACGGGCCGGCTGGCCTTCGAGTCAACCGGTCCCGGCTCGGGGGCCTGCTACCTGATCTGCCACGGTCGGGACCACGGCCCCGCCACCTACGGTTCGGCGAGTCTCCGGCGTCCCCACCGCAGCCGACCCTCGATGCAGCCCAGGGTCCCCTCCACGAGGGCACGGCCGTCAGTTGACCCTTCCAGTTTCACGGGCCTTGATCCAGGCAAGCACGATCCCCAGGATGATCCCGAACCGTAGGGCCGACTCCCAGTCGACGGCTCCGCTCCCGTGCGCCATCAGGCTCCACAGGAATGACACGGCTGCCGTCACCGCAAGGGCCAATGAAAACACGAGGGTGAACTCCCGAAGCCATGGGAAGACGTTCATGACGCTGCCTCCTCGAGCCCCATCCCTTGAACAGGGTTGCTGCACTCAACAGTACGCATCGCCGTGGAGAGGTTTCCAAGCCGTGATCGGGGTCTTACACGCCGGAGGAGAGACGATCGAGCCGTGACATTCAATGACGGGCGCCCAATGAGGTTGCCGTGGCGCTCTTGCCTACTGTACTGTGATTGAAAACCGGGGGCCGGCCCCCCGGGGCTGCTCCTCCCCCCGGTTTTGGATCGGAGGAGGTCCCATGTTCGAAAGCTGGGGGATTCGCCAGAAGCTGGTTGCCGTCATCGTGGCCGTCGTCGTTGTCCTTCTCGGGGGGCTGGGGTTCGGGGTCGTCAGCTACATCGCCAGGGAGACCCAGTCCCGCGTTTATGCCGATGCCCTGAACAACGTGGAGATGAGCGCGCACCGAATCGAGAGCTTTCTCCGCGAGCGTTCCCGGATCGTCACGAGCCTGATGGAAGATCCGCAGTTGTTGCGTTTCGCCACCCGACGGACCGACGGCAGTGTGTCGCTGAGCAACGATCGGGACTACCACGACCTGATCGCCTTCTGCCGCCGACTGACGGCCAGCGATCCCATGGTGCGCTCGACCTTCTTCGCCCTGGCCAGCACGGGTGAGTACTACCGCGAGGAGGGCCGGATCGACCTCGAGGGTTACGACGCGCGCAAGCGTCCGTGGTGGAAGAGCACCATGGAGCGCGGCAAGCTCTTCGTCGCCGAGCCCTCCGTCGACCTGACGACCAAGACGGTCTCCGTCACCGTCCAGGGTCCCTTCACCTCCGAGACCGGCGGCCTTCTCGGCGTGGCCGGGGTCGATGTCCAGCTCAACACCATCGGGGAGCTGGTCAGCGGTATCAAGTACGAGGGCAAGGGGATGGCCTTCCTGGCCGACGGGACGGGGCACATGGTCTACTACCCGGGGATCCGGGTGACGGGCGATCAGGGCGAGGATCGCCCCTCGGTCCTCAAGGTCTTCGAGGGAGGAATGGGCTTCGACCGGGTCGTCCAGGGGATGATCCAGGGCCAGAGGGGACTCGGAAACGTCCGCTGGAAGGGCCAGCCCTACTTCGTCCTCTATTCCCCGGTCCATTCCGACAAGCCCAGCATGAGCTGGTCCCTGGGTCTGCTGGTGCCGCAGGACGTGGTGGCCGCACCCATACGGAGGGTCCGTTGGTCCTCCATGCTCGCCATCGTCCTCAGCCTGCTCATCGTGGGGGCCGTCATGCTCTTCCTCGCGTCGAGGATCGTTTCCCGTCCCGTCTCCCAGCTCGTGGAACGGTTCCGCGACATTGCCGAGGGCGAGGGCGATCTGACGCGAAGCGTGGAGGTGGAAGCCGATGACGAGCTGGGAGAGCTTGGCAAGCTCTTCAACCGCTTCGTCGGTGGCATCCGCAGGGACATCTCGTCAATCGCCACCCTCTCGGAGACCGTGGTGGACACCTCGGACCAGCTTTCGGGCCTCAGTGAGCAGATCGCCAGCGCCACGGAGGAGACCTCGAGCCAGGCCGGTATGGTCTCGGCGGCGGCCGAGCAGGTCAGCAAGAACGTCCAGTCGGTGGCCACGGCCAGCGAGCAGATGAGCGCCAGCATCCGGGAGATCGCCAGGAGCGCCACCGACGCCGCCCGCGTCGGCGGCGAAGCCGTTGAGATCGCCGGGGAAACGGTCGATCGCTTCTCCAGGCTGAGCGCCAGCGGTGAGACCATCGCCCGCATCGTCGAAGTGATCCGGAGCATCGCGGACCAGACCAATCTGCTGGCCCTCAACGCCACCATCGAGGCGGCGCGCGCCGGGGAGGCCGGCAAGGGTTTCGCGGTGGTGGCCGCCGAGGTCAAGAAGCTGGCCAAGCAAACGGCCGAGGCGACCGAAGAGATCGAGGGCAATATCGCCTCCATTCGCCACCTGACCGGCGACGCGGGCGAGGCCATCGGGCGGGTCACGGAGATCATCCATCGGATCAATGACATCCAGACGGTCATCGCCTCGGCGGTGGAGGAGCAGAGCGCCACGACGGCGGAGATCGGCCAGAACGTCTCCGAGGCGGCCCGGGGCGTTGACGACATCGCCCAGAGCATCGCTGCCTTCGCCGAGGTGGCTCAGGATACGGCCGCCGGGGCCAGCTCCATCCAGCAGGCGGCCGAGTCCCTGGCGGAGACGGCCGTCCAGCTCAAGGCCATCGTCGGGCGCTTCAAGTACTGAGCGTAAAAGAGGAGGGGGAGGCTCCCATGGACGAGATCCTGGCCGAGTTCCTGGAGGAGGCGGAGGAGGCCCTGGCGGCCCTGGCCCGGTCCATCGATGGGCTGGAGGCCGATCCCGGCGGTGCCGGCGCCACCTGCTACCGCTCCGTCCACCTCCTCCGGGGCGCCAGCGGTTTCCTGGGCCTGCCCCGTGTGTCCTGCCTGGCCGCCGCCGGTGAGAGGCTCTTCACAGGACTGGAGTCGGGTGCCGTTTCGCCGGTGCCCCAACGGATCGAGGCGGCCTGGGCCCTTCACGGGGCCCTGGAGAAACTGATTGCCGCGGTTCGCCGTGACGGTTGCGAGCCCCAGGGGGAGGACGCGGCCGTGGTCGAGACCGTCGAAAGGGCGGCTCGCGGTGACTGAGATGGATCCCATCGTCCGCGAGTTCCTCGACGAAAGCCTGGAAAACCTGGAACGTGTGGACCGGGATCTGGTGGCCCTGGAGAGCTCGCCCGGTGACGCCACACTTGTGGACCGGATCTTTCGGGCCGTCCACACCATCAAGGGAACCTGCGGTTTCCTCGGCTTCTCCCGCCTCGAGGCCCTGAGCCACGTGGGAGAGGAACTGCTCGCCCGGTTACGGGCCGTGGACGTGGGCTCGGCGCCCTGGGTCGTGCCCCTGCTCCTCGAGCTCGTGGACGCCACGCGGCGGTTGCTCCGGGCCGTGGAAAAGGAGGGGTCCGACGAGGGGATCTCCATCGAGGAGCTGGCCGGCCGGCTGGCCGAGGCGGCCCAGCGCCTGAGCCCCGGCACGGAGGAGGAACCCGCGCCGGAGGTCCCGGGCGGCGACACGGGCCTCTGGGAGGACGTGGGACGGGTGGGCCATGACGCCGCGGCCGGGGCGTCCACGCGGCTCGAAGCGGAGTCCCGGGCGTGGGAGGCCACTCCCCGCTTCGAGGACTCCTTCGTCCGGGTCGACGTCCGCGTGCTGGATCGCCTGACGGACCTGGTGGGCGAGCTGGTCCTGGCCCGGAACCAGCTTCTGGCGGCTCCCGGCGGCGAGGTCGGCGAACAGAACATGGAGCACCTGGACCGGACCACCGGGGAGCTTCAGGAGGGGATCATGCGGACCCGTCTCCAGCCCGTGGGCCGAGCCTGGGGACGTCTTCCCCGTCTGGTCCGCGACCTGGCGGCCGGGTGCGGCAAGCGGGTCGTGCTCCGCATGGAGGGGAGAGAGACGGAGCTCGATCGCAGCCTGATCGAAGCGATCCGCGATCCCCTGACCCACCTGGTCCGCAACGCCGTCGATCACGGCATCGAGCTCCCCAGCGAACGGAGGGAGTCGGGCAAGCCACCCGAGGGGACCATCTGGCTGCGTGCCTTTCACGAGTCGGGCAACGTCATCATCGAGGTGGAGGACGATGGCGCCGGCATCGATCCCGCCGCAGTCGCCGAGTCCGCGGTGGAGCGGGGTCTCGTTTCGCCGGAACGGGTGGGGGGCCTCGACCCCCAGGAAGCTCTGCAGCTGATCTTCACGCCGGGCTTCAGCACCTCCGAGCGGGTGACCAGCATCTCGGGTCGCGGCGTCGGCCTCGACGTTGTGCGCACCAACGTCAGCCGCCTCAACGGTCAGGTGGAGGTTCGGAGCACGCCGGGGAAAGGAACGACCTTTCGGCTCAAGATCCCACTGACGCTGGCCATCCTGCGGGCCCTGATCGTCACGACCGGGGGCGAACGTTTCGCCCTGCCCCAGGCGGCCGTGCGGGAGCTCGTTGGCCTGGGAGGCGATGGCGATGGCAGGGGGATCGAGCTCCTCCATGGCGCCCCGGTCTACCGGCTGCGGGGACGGCTCCTTCCCCTGGTCCGTCTCGGGGAAGAGCTGAATCTCGGCCAACAGGGAAGCGGCGGGGTCATCGTCGTGCTGGATGCGGACGAACGCCCCTTTGGCCTGGTGGTCGACGGTGTTCTGGACACCCTGGAGGTCGTCGTCAAGCCCCTGGGGCCGATCCTGGAACGGCTTCCCGTCTACGCCGGCGCCACCATCATGGGGGACGGCCGGGTGACCCTGATCCTCGATGTTCTCGGCCTGGCCCGGGAGGGCCACCTCAACGTGGAGGCCGAGGCCGCTGCGGCTGCTTCAGACGAAACGTCGAGAGCGGCGGCCACGGCCCCCAAGGAGAGCTTCCTGGTCTTCCGAAGCCCCGACGACGGCCGCATGGCCGTGCCCCTGGAGGACGTGGTCCGCCTGGACAGGGTGCCGCGGGAGGCCATCGAACATGTGGGCAACGGCTTCGCCCTCCAGTACCAGGGGGATCTGCTTCCCGTGGTCTTTCTCTTCGAATACGTGGAGGAACGCCGGAGCGCGCCGCGCATCGCCCTGGAGGAGCCGGACGATCTCCTGGACCTCCTCCTCTACAGCCACGATGGCAGGACCGTCGGGCTGGTGATCGGCCGCGTGGTCGATATCGTTGAAGAGGTCGTCGAGATCCGGCGTCCCTCGACCCGGGCCAACATCCTCGAGTGCGTCGTGCTGGCGGATCGCGTGACGGAGCTGGCCGATGTGGAGGCGATCATCGAGGAGGCCAGACCCCCCATTCTGGCGGGTCCGCCGCCGGCCGCGCCGGAGGTGGAGTGATGGGGAAGCAGCTGATGACCTTCTTCGTGGATCGCCACTGGTGCGGGGTCGAAGTCGCGGCGGTGCAGGAGGTGGTGACCTTCCAGGAGCTGACGCCGGTGCCCCTTGCGCCGGTGGAGGTGGCGGGACTGGCCAACCTCCGGGGGCACATCATCACGGTCCTTGACCTGCGGCGGCTCCTGGAGCTCGAGGCCCGGGACGCCGGCTCCTCCAGGCACGGCGTCGTCCTCAGCGGTCCCGCGGAGTCCGTGGCCCTGCTGGTCGATCGTTCCGGAGGGGTTGTCCTGGTTTCCCCGGAGGACTTCGAGCCGCCGCCGGAAACCCTGCGGGGTTCCATCCGGGAGAAGATCCTCGGCGCCTTCAAGCTCAGCGAGGGTTTGCTCCTGGTGCTCAACCTCGAGCGGCTTCTCCAGGTGGGCGTGGAATCCGGGGTGTCCGTCCGCGGTGGGGACAAACCGTGATGGGCATGGCGGTTTGCGCTCCATGGACTCCGGGCGCGGCGCCGGAATGACGGGGTGTGGGAAGATGACGTGGCCGGGAGGTGAGCTGAGATGAGGGTGCTGGTGATCGACGATTCGAGGGCCATGCGGTCCATCCTGAGCAAGATCATGTCGGAGCTGGGATTCGAGGTGGTGACGGCCGCCGACGGCCGGGAGGGGCTCGACCGTCTCGGGGAGGACGATGGGATCGGGCTGGTGCTGGTGGACTGGAACCTGCCCGGCATGAACGGGTTCGAGTTCGTCCAGGCCGTTCGATCCGACGGGGCCTGGGACGAGGTTCGGCTCATCATGGTGACGACGGAGACCGAGCGGGAGAACGTCATGCGGGCCCTGGACGCCGGGGCGGACGAGTACGTCATGAAGCCCTTTACCAAGGACGTGCTCCTGGAGAAGCTGGCCTTCGTGGGCCTGCTGGGAGCGCCGTAAGCGTGGGGCCAATCCGCATCCTTCTGGTGGACGACTCGGTGGTGATCCGCCGGATCGTCGGGGTGCAGCTGGACAAGGATCCCGAGCTCGAGGTCGTCGGGACGGCGGCCAACGGGAAGATCGCCCTGGCCAAGATCCCACAGGTCAGTCCGGACGTGGTGATCCTGGACGTGGACATGCCGGAGATGGACGGTCTGGAGACCCTCCGGCACATCAAGCTCCAGTACCCGGAACTGCCCGTCATCATGTTCAGCGGGCTGACGGAGCGCGGGGCCGAGGTCACCCTCGAGGCGCTGTTCCGCGGGGCCCTCGACTACGTGACCAAGCCGACGGATGTGACCAGTCCCGAGGCGGCGGCGGCCGCCATTCGAGTCGAGCTGATCCCCAAGATCAAATTGCTCTGCGAGCCGACCTTGCGCCGGCCGGAGCCGGCTCCGCCTGTCCGGGCCCAGAGGCCTGCCCCGGGGGGCCGCCGGGGGCGCGTCCAGGCCGTCGTCATCGGTGCCTCCACCGGAGGGCCATCCGCACTCCAGGAGCTCCTGGCCAAGCTGCCGCGTCCCGTGCCCACGCCCGTTCTGATCGTCCAGCACATGCCGCCGGTCTTCACGCGCTCCCTGGCCCGTCGACTGGCCCAGACGACGGGTCTGAAGGTCGAGGAGGGGCGGGACGGGGCGACGGTACGGCCCGGCCAGGTCTGGGTCGCCCCGGGGGACTACCACATGGCGTTGGAGGGGGAGGAGAGCTCGGTGCGCCTGACCATCCACCAGGGCCCCCTGGAGAACTCCTGCCGTCCTTCGGCCGACGTTCTCTTCCACTCGGCCGCCAGGGTTTGGGGGGGTGATCTGATCGCCCTGGTCCTGACGGGAATGGGCAAGGACGGCTTGCACGGCGCTCGGACGATCCACGATCTTGGCGGCCGGGTCGGCGTGCAGGACCGGGGATCCAGTGTGGTCTGGGGGATGCCCCGCTTCGTCGCGGAGATGGGCCTGGCGGACCAGGTGCTGCCCCCGACCGAACTTGGGGCCTGGCTGGCCGCCGAGCTCGGGAGCGGTGTGGGGGGTGAAGCGGGGTGGTGAGGCCGGAGAGCTTTCAGCTGCTCAAGACCCTCCTGCTCCGCGAGACCGGCGTGGTGCTCGACGATGGGAAGGAGTACCTCGTCCGGGCAAGGCTGGGTCCAGTCGTTCGTCGTGAGGGGCTGGGCTCCATCGAGGAGCTGGCCGCCCGGGTCCGCGATCACCCGGGAGCGCCCCTCTCCCGCAGGGTCCTCGAGGCCCTGATGACGACGGAGACCTCGTTCTTTCGGGACGTCCATCCCTTCAGCAGCCTCAAGGACAGGATCATCCCCGAGCTGATGAAGAGGAGGGCGTCGACGCGGATCCTGCGGTTCTGGTCGGCGGCCTGCTCCACGGGCCAGGAACCCTACAGCCTCGCCATTCTGCTGAGGGAGTACTTCCCGCAGCTGGAGGGCTGGCAGATCCGGATCCTCGCCAGCGACGTTTCCGGCTCCGTCCTCGAGCGGGCCCGGGCCGGACGGTACTCCCAGATGGAGGTCAACCGTGGGGTCCCCACGCAGTTGCTGGTCCGCTACTTCCACCGGGAGGGGCTCGAGTGGGAGGTCTCCGGCCTCATCCGGGAGATGATCGACTTCCGGGAGATCAACCTGGCGGACCCCCTGCCGGACCTTCCGCCCATGGATGTCATCTTTCTCCGTAACGTACTGATCTACTTCGACGAGTCGCGGCGCCGCCGTGTGCTGGAGCGGATCGCCCGGCGTCTCCGTCCCGACGGGTACCTTTTCGTCGGCGGGGCGGAGACCATGATCGCCTACCCGGATCTCTTCGAACGGGTTCAGATGGGAAAGAGCTCGTGTTACAGACTCCGACCATGAGGGAGAGCGTTTGATGGTTCACGAAGACGAGGTGGTGCAGGTCGTCAACAGCATCTGGAACTCCATCCTGGGACTGGAGGTCACGGTCGAGAGCGCCGGCAGCGCCCGGGAGCGGCTGGAAGGGGAGCGTACCCTGACGGCCTGCGTCCACGTAACGGGGGATTTCGAAGGGGCCACGCTGGTGTTCTGTACGGCCCGGCTGGCCAGGGAGTTTGCGGCCATCATGTTCGAAACGCCGGCGGACGCGCTGAGCGTGGAGGACGTACAGGATGCCCTGGGCGAGCTGGCCAACATGATCGCCGGCAATATCAAGCCGTTGCTCGAGGGGAGCTCCCGCCTCTCGTTGCCTTCGGTCGTCGAGGGGCTGGACTACCGGCTGATCGTGCCCGGGAGCCGCGCCCTCTCCCAGGTGGGTCTCCAGTGCCAGGGGGAGCCCCTCCACGTAACCATCGTCCAGCGGGAAGGCGCATCATGACTTCAGCTTGCTGAGCTCCGTGAGCCGCTTGGCGAGGCGGTTCTTCTCCATGATCAGGCCGGCCTGGAGCATGAGGAGCTCGAGCCCCTCGGTGGGACCGATGGGCGTGTCGTTGGGAAGGTTGTCGCCGTAGACCACGGCGACCGCCTTGCCCTCGACGACGATGGGAAGGGCGATGACCTCCCGGGGCGCCATGCCGCCCAGCTGGGTGACCAGGTAGTTGTTCTGGGGCGTCCTCGCCATGCGCCCCTGGTACGGCTCCCGGCGGCGGACCACGTCGGCCAGGACCGAGGGCTCCCCGACGGGGATCTGGATGGAACGAACCCGATCGTCGGGCGACTCGCCTTCCACCTCGATGCCGAACTGCCCGATCCCCACCAGCTGATTGCCGCGGATACCGAAGAGTACGGCGCGGTTGACCAGCTCGGCGGTGTAGCGCAGCAGCATCAGGGTCAGCTCCCCGGTGAAGGTGACGGGCCGGTTTCTCAGCTCCGTCATGATGCCCCGGAGAGAGGCGAATCCGTGGGGACGCGTCCGCCGGCCCTTGGAGGCGGGCTCCTTCGAGGCGTCCGCCTGGAGATCGAGGGCCGAGTCGTTGGTTTCGGGATTCGCCTCGAAATCGTCAACGCTTGACCGGTCGAACTGGGTGAGGAGATCGAGGAGCACCTCCTCGGTGCGGAGTCCGTCCTCCACGAGAAACTCGCTGGTGTCGAAGGCGGTCTTGAAGATCTCCTCGACCTCCACGGACTCGAACTGGAACACCCCGCTGTCCCACAGGAGCAGCTCGGCCAGGACGGCCTTGACCTGCTCATAGGCGACGTCCCGGAGGGTCTCTGGAGAGATGGCGTCCATCCCGACGAGGATGCTCCCGAGGGGACGAGGCGTCTCCGAGCTCTGCTGGATATCGAGGGCCGCCAGGAGAGTGGCCTCGTCGATGTAGTGGCGGTTGACCAGGATGCTGCCCAGGGTCTCGTGGATGGCGTTGGTCTGGCAGAAGACAATGCCGCCGTTGCGGAACACCACCAGACCCTGGTCCTTCCTTCGGGTCAGGGTCAACTTCCCCGTGCGCTTTCCAAGCGCGATGACCTGGAAGATGTCCGCGACGGCGAGGTCCTCGAGACGGCCTACGAATCCCATGGCAGCGCGGAAACGGCCCGTGGGTCCGCTTCCCCTCCGGTCCTCCTTTTCCACGAAAGCATACTCCAACCCTGGATCTCAGGTGAGGAGGTGAAGAAATGAGTGGATGAAGAGGTCAGGGAACGAGAAGGTCAGGAGCCTGGAACATTCATCGCTGGAGGAGTTTCACTGAGGACGGAGGGTGGTCGTGGCGCCCGTGCTGAAACCCGTTGACAGTTGGCGGAATAGAATGTATCGTGCGAATGTTCGAGTGAACGTATGAGCAGTATGCGATATATTTCAGCCGTCTTCGCCGTGATCCTGGTCCTCCCGGGCCTGGTGGCGGGGGGAGCGTTCGCCACCTGCCTGTACGCGGATCCGGCCCCGCACCAGTGTGGCGCCATGGGCGTGCAGTGCGGGGAGATGGGCGGATTCCATTCCCAGGACGGGACGCGAGAAAGCACGGCACACCGGAGTCACGAGTGCTCGTGCTCCCACTCGCCGAACCTGCCGGCAGATCCGGCGACAGCGGTTTCCACGGCGCGTCTCGCGGAGGCCTCGGCGCCGTTGGCGGTCGCTCTTCCCGTGCGGATCCCGTTCACACCGGTGAAGTCGACCGTCGCCACGTCCCACACCCACGGGCCGCCGGCCGAAGCGCCTCCCGTTTTCCTCTTGGACTGTGCCCTCCTGATCTGAGCCTTTCCTGAGTAGACCCGGGGCGTGCCCCAGCACGCTGCCGCCGGCGCGAGAGCGCCCGGATGGACATCTCAGGAAAGGAGATATTCCGTGAAACGACATTGCATAGAACTGGCCTTGGTCGTTCTCCTGGCCGTGGCTCCAGGCCTTTCGGCCCAGGAGATGCCTCTCCAGGAACTGACCGGGCCGACGCCGGCTCCACAGGAAGCGTCCCAGGACGAGACTGCTTCCCTCCCGGACCCTGCCGCCACCATCGCGGCCGCCCAGGAGGATCTCCGTTTGAGGCTTTTGTTGCAGGAGGTCCTCGAGCGAAACCCCTCCGTGGCTGCCCTGGCCGCCGAGGCGCGGGCCGCAGGCCAGCGGGCGCCCCAGGTCAAGGCGTTACCCGACCCGGTACTCTCGGTGACGGCCTTTCTCCTGAGCCCCGAGACGCGGGTGGGACCCCAGTACGGAACCGTCGCGATTTCCCAGCGCTTCCCGTGGTTCGGCAAGCTCCCGGCAAGGGAGCAGGTGGAGCTTGCCGCCGCCGTATCGGCCCAGGCCCGGGTGGCCGCCAGGCGGCTCGAGATCGTCACGGAGGCCCGCCGGCTGGCCTACGAGATGGCTTGGCTGGACCTCCAGGAGCGGGAGGTCCGGGCCGATCGCAGCACCCTGGAACATTACGAAGAGCTGGCCCGGGCCCGCTACGTCTCGGGCGTGGGAATCCAGCAGGCGATCATCAAGATCCAGGCGGAGATCACCCGGGACGACAACCGGCTTCTGGAGATCTCGGCCCGGCGGGGCACCCTCGAGGCGCGGCTCAACACCCTTCGGGACCGGCCCCGGGGGACCCCGCTCCCACGTTTCGAGCTTCCACCGGACGTCGGTGAGGTGCCGGCGGCGGAGACGCTCCTTCGGGAGGCCCTTGCGCGGCGGCCCGAGCTGGTCGAGGTGGACGCCCTGATCCAGCGGGCCGGGAACGCAGCGGTCGTCGCCAAGAAGAACTATTCGCCCGACGTGACGGCCGGCATCGCCTGGACGTGGGTCGGCAAGCGCAGCGATCCGGCGGGCCAGGCCAACCCGCCCGAGAATAACGGCAGGGACGTGCTCGCGCTCTTCGCCTCCGTCAACCTGCCCGTTCACCGGGAGCGTCTGCAGGCAGGGGTCGAGGAGGCCGGTCAGCAGCGGATGGCGGCCGAGGAGCGCCGGCGGGCCGTCCGGGCCGCCATCGAGGGTGATATCGCCGACCTCGCCAACAGAATGAAGACGAGCTCGGCCCAGGTGCGTCTCTTCGACGACGTGCTCGTGGCCCAGGCCCAGCAATCTCTGAACTCGGCCGAGACGGCGTACTCCACGGGAAACGTGGCCGTCCTCGACCTCCTCGACGCCGAGCGGACCCTTCTGGGGGTCCGTGTGGCCGCCGCCCGGGCCCGGGCCGACTGGGCGGTCGCCATGGCACGGATGGAGGGCGTCGTCGGCCTGCCGCTCTCCCGGATTCCCCAGCTGGAGACAAACAAATGAACAGGACCACCCAACCCATCACTCGGTTTTCGGAAGAGTGCACACGCCGTGCATCGGGAGCGCCTTTGTCTCCCCTCTCTCCTCTCCCCTCACTCCCCACCCCTCGCCCCTCACGCCGACAGGCCGGCGGCGCCACCCTGCGCGCCATCTTGTGGGCCCTCGTTGGCGCCGCGGTGGCCATTCTCCTGGTGGC
>CAZXNA010000042.1:0-24919 GCA_964641295.1 uncultured Thermoanaerobaculia bacterium | reverse complement strand
GTTCACTTCTGGAGGCCCATGGCTATTCGGTCACCATGCTGAAGATCGACCCCTACGTCAACGTCGATCCCGGGACCATGTCGCCGTTCCAGCACGGTGAGGTCTACGTTACCGATGACGGCGCCGAGACCGATCTCGACCTGGGGCACTACGAACGCTTCACTTCGGTCAGCATGGCCAAGAAGAACAACTTCACGACGGGGAAGATCTACCAGGCGGTCATCGAGAAGGAGAGACGCGGCGACTACCTGGGGAAGACCGTGCAGGTCATCCCTCACATCACGGACGAGATCAAGGAGAACATCCGCGCCCTGGGCGGGGAGGTGGACTTCGTCATCACCGAGATTGGCGGCACCGTTGGTGACATCGAGTCTTTGCCGTTCCTGGAGGCCATCCGCCAGTTCCGATCCGAGCTGGGCCCGGGGAACATGTGCAACATCCACGTGACCCTGGTGCCCTACATCCCAGGCTCGGACGAGCTCAAGACCAAGCCGACCCAGCACTCCGTCAAGCAGCTCCAGCAAATCGGTATTCAGCCCGATGTCCTGGTCTGCCGGGTCGACCGGCCCTTCCCGGACGAGCTGCGGGCGAAGATCGCCCTGTTCTGCAACGTGGAGCAGCGGGCGGTCATCCCGGCCCTGGATGCCGAGACCATCTACGAGGTGCCCCTCAAGCTGGCGGCGGAGGGCTTCGACGACTACGTGCTGCACATCCTGGGGATGCCCAAGGGAGAACGCCATCTCGAACGGTGGCGCAAGGTCGTCAACGCCATCAAGAACCCGAAGCACCAGGTCTCCATCGGGATCGTGGGCAAGTACGTGGACCTGGCCGACTCCTACAAGTCCCTCAACGAGGCGCTGGGCCACGGCGGCATCGCCAACGAGACCCAGGTCAATCTCGTGTACATCGACTCCGAGTCCCTGGAGGGTTCGGGTTACCCGGAGCAGATCTTCGAGGTGGACGGAATCCTCGTGCCCGGCGGCTTCGGAAAGCGCGGTATCGAAGGAATGATCCGCGGCATCGAGTTCGCCCGGGGGCGCAAGGTGCCCTTTTTCGGGATCTGCCTCGGCCTTCAGACGACCATCATCGAGTTTGCCCGCAACGTCTGCGGGTTGACCGGCGCCAACTCCACGGAGTTCGACTCGGCGCCGCCCTACAAGGTCATTTACAAGATGCGCGAGCTCGTTGGTGTGGACCAGATGGGCGGCACCATGCGGCTGGGCAAGTACCCCTGCCGTCTGAAACCCTCCTCCCTGGCCTGGAAGGCCTACGGTTCGGACGAGGTCTGGGAGAGGCACCGGCACCGGTACGAGGTCAATCCCGAATACGTGCCGCTCTTCGAGGAGAAGGGGCTGGTGGTCAGCGGAAAGTCGCCGGATCGGATCTTCGTCGAGGTCATCGAGCTCCAGGACCATCCATGGTTCCTGGCCTGCCAGTTTCACCCGGAGTTCAAGTCCAAGCCCTACGATCCCCACCCCCTCTTCCGGTCGTTCATCGCCGCCGCGCTGAAGTACTCCCAGGAACGCGAGGCGGGCCGGGTCGAGGAGGATGCCGCGGTCCAAGCGGCGGAAGAGGCAAGAGATGCGGGTAGCGAGGCGCCGGAAGAGACGGCGGTGATGGAGTCCGGGGCCTGATCCGCCGATCGGGTGGTAGACTGGGGCGGATGACGGAAGCGTACTTCGAGCTGGCGCACGGTGTGAGGGTCGGAGGTGGTCTGCGGCCGGTCTACATGGCGGGGCCCTGCGTCATCGAATCCGAGGAGATGGTCGTAAGCGTGGCGCGAGAGCTCAAACGGATCGCCGCTTCCCACGCCGTTCCACTGATCTTCAAGGCCTCCTTCGACAAGGCCAACCGTTCCTCCCTGGAGAGCTTCCGGGGACCCGGTCTCGAGAAGGGACTCGAGGCCCTGGCTGCCGTCAAGGAGGCGACCGGCCTGCCGGTGGTCACGGACGTCCACGAGCCGTGGCAGGCTGAACGGGCGGCCGAGGTGGCGGACGTGCTTCAGGTCCCGGCATTCCTCTGCCGTCAGACGGATCTCCTGCTGGCCTGTGGCCGGAGCGGGGCGGCCGTCAACGTCAAGAAGGGACAGTTCGTCGCACCGGAGGACATGCGGCACGCCGTGGAGAAGGTCCGGTCCACGGGCAACGGGCGTGTCACCGTTACCGAGCGTGGAACGAGCTTCGGCTACCACAACCTGGTGGTCGACATGCGCTCACTGCCGGTTCTGCGTTCCCTTGCACCGGTGATCTTCGACGTCACCCACTCCCTCCAGCTGCCCGGTGGCCTGGGACATGCGACCGCGGGGGCCCGGCAGTTCCACCAGCATCTGGCACGTGCGGCGGCCGCGGTGGGTGTCGATGGTTTCTTCATCGAGGTCCACCCCGATCCCCCCAGGGCCCTCTCCGACGCGACGACGCAGCTCTCATTGGACGAGTTCGACGAGTTGCTGGGACAGCTGGAAAGGGTCTCGGCGGCGGTCCGGGGGATGCTCGAGTGACGCTGGAGATCGCGCGGCAGGTGCTGGCGACGGAGGCCGACGCCATCCGGGGGCTCGTGGACCTCATCGGCGAGGAATTCGAGCGGGCCGTCGAAATGATCCTCCAGTGCCGGGGACGGGTCGTCTGGTCCGGCATGGGCAAGTCCGGCATCATCTGCCGGAAGCTGGCCGCCACCATGGCCTCGACCGGGACGCCGGCGTTGTTCCTGCACCCGGCCGAAGCGATCCACGGCGACCTGGGCATGGTGACCGGAGACGACCTGGTGCTGGCGGTCTCCAACTCGGGCGCCACCGAGGAGATTCTCCGGCTGGTGGAGGTGCTCAAGCGTCTGGACATCCCCCTGGTCGCCATCACGTCCAGCCCGGAGTCGGAGCTGGCGCGGGTTGCGGACATCCACTTGGACCTCGGTGTTCGCAAGGAGGCGTGCCCCCTCAACCTGGCCCCGACGGCCTCCACGACCGCCACGCTGGCCCTCGGCGACGCCCTGGCGGTGGAGGTCTCGGTCCGCAAGGGGTTTCGTGAAGAGGATTTCGCCCGGCTCCATCCCGGCGGCAAGCTGGGGAAACGGTTCCTCCGGGTCCGTGAGCTGATGCACCGGGCGGAGGAAATCCCGCGGGTCGAGCCGGGAACGGCCATGAAGGACGTCATCTACGAGATGAGCCGGAAGGGCCTCGGAATGACCACCGTCCAGGACAACGATGGGAAGCTCCTGGGCGTCATCACCGACGGTGATCTGCGGCGCCTGATGGAGCGGCACGAGAACCCCCTTGGACTGCGTGCGGAAGAGGTCATGCACCGTGGGGGAGTGACGGTTCCCGGCGACGAGCTGGCGACGGCGGCCCTCCACCTGATGGAGGGGCGGCGGATCACGTCTCTCATGGTGACGGATCCGGATGGGCGGGTCGAGGGAGTCCTCCATCTCCATGATCTGTGGGGGGTTGGCCTGTTCTGACCCGCGGGGCGCGCCAGGATCGGGGGGGCGCCTTTCCCAGTGACCGGCGGACGCGTCCTGGATCACGGGAGCTCGAATTGGGGGAGCTCGGCCCGGCCGTACCCATGCCCCGTCCCCAGGGACTTTACAAAGGAGCGATATGGTGTTATATTGGCTCCAGACGAAAAAAGGGAGGGATCCGGGACGGCTTGCCACCTTGTGCCTACCATATTAGGCTTACCTTGAACAGGCCAACCCAAAAGACCATCCGATAAGATCCCACCAAACGAGCTCGACCGATCCTCCCGCATTCGTTACGCACTCCCGGCCGTAAGGCCGGGAGTGCTGCTTCCAGGGCCTGGTCGGTGTTTCCAGGGCCGCTCCGAGCGGTGGGCTCAATGGTCCATGAGGAAATGCCGCAACCGGTTGGCGCCGTTCGGGGCGAGGCTGGTGAACCGGACACCGAAGCCTTCGATGCGTTCCCGGCTCCAATGGGTGTGGCGCACGATCTCGCCCTTCCCGCGGACCGGCTCCTGTTGGCCTGGAAGGGCCAGCTGGAATTCAATCTCCGAGCCAACAGGAAAGTGCCGCGTGCTTCCCCGCACCAGCATCCCGGAGGCCGAGAGGTTCTCCGTCTGGGCGAGGATGGTGTTGGGCACGGTGGTGGCCTGAACGTGGACGCGGATGACGGTTCGCAAGGGCTCACGCCGTTCGACGGCCATGAGATCGGCCAGGGCCATGAGGAACTCGGAACCGACGTGGGAGGTGCGGATCAAGCGGTTGATGCCGTTCCCCACCAGGCTCCCCAGGGTGTGGGCCTCCTCATCGTCGGCGATGACCATCAGGCCGGCATTCCGGCTGGCCGAGGAGGGGGCCCGAATCTCCTTGACGACGCTGTCCATGGACAGCCCTTCGATGGGATGTTCGATGATGATCAGGGCGAAAGGCGAGGACTTGAGCAACTCGATGCACCCGGCATCCGGGGCCGTCCGGTGGATGGTGAAGTTGGAACGCCGGAGCAGCGGAATGATGGGTTCGAGCAAGGTCCCGCCGTGGGTGACGAACAGGGCATCGCGTGCTTCACTCATGGTCGACCATGATAGCTGATTTCACCGCGGTAGAAACCGTGAGCGGGCTCACTCGCATATCTCAACGGTTTCCTGCTGCGACCGTGGAGACGCCTGTCATTACGACATTTCTCCCGGCGGCGTCGCCCGTGACGTGCCTCGAGCACGCCTCGGCGCCGGCCTGGTCGAACCGCCACACCGACCGACCTCTCCACGGCCTCACGACGAAACCCGTGGAGGTATGCGAGTCACGGTTCTATGGCCACCGGGAGGGTCGTGATCTGGACGGTCCCGGAAACCGGTTCGCGAACGGTCAGCTCCATGGTGTACCGTCCGGGCCTCTCGACTCCGGCCAGGGAAAAGGAGGAGCCAAAGAGATACGTGGCGGCGGACATCATGGAGAGCTCCTTGTCATCCCAGTGGGCCGACGCCACGGGTTTCTCCCCACGCAGGAGCCGGAGCGTCACATGGACGCTCGGTGGTCGGCCCGCACGCCGTCCGGGCCGGATGACGTTGAAGAAAAAGTAGACCGTATCGCCCAACCGGAAACGGCCGTGGGGCCGCGGGTCCAGGTGGTATCCGCCGAAAAGGTTCGTGGTCCACGGGCGGTACTCCTCGATTCGACGGAGGCCGGTTCCAAGGATCGCTGGCGTGATGATGGTGGCCTGCGGAGGGGCCAGGGGGATCCTCAGGGTAAGCCTCTTCACGGCGATGACGTCCTCCCCGGATAGAACGGCCAGGATCAGGGTGGAGCGTGAATCGGGCACCGGGAGGGAGAGATCGAAGGCCCAACCTGCCTCCCGGACCACCGGTCTCAGGGCAATCCGGAAGGAACCCACGGCCGACCGTTCCCTGTCGAGCACCAGACCGACGGCGGCCTGGGGCTCGGGCAGGGTGTTCGGGAGCTCGATGACGACCCACGAACGGAGGGCCTGTCCGGGGAAGGCCTCGGGGTAGCTGGAGGCAATGGCGCCCGCCGGCCAGCGCTCCGGGGCCGAGGCCAGCCTTTCGAGCTCGTCGGAGGACGCCTCCGGCACCCCGACGAAGAGAGGTGGTATGGGCGCCACCGTGAGGTTGGGGTTGACGATGGAGACGGCTGGGTACCACCGGAGGGTCGCCTCGGCCTCGTGCTGCTTGGTGGCAACCTCGTCGTGAAGCCGGTAGTGCCCGTCGGCATCCAGGCGGAACTGGAAACGGACCACGGGTGGAAGCTTGATCAGGCCGGCGATGCTTCCCAGGTCCTTGCGGCGGTAGAACCAGGTGTCGACCTTGAGATCCGCCGCTTTCCGCCGGCTCTTGGGGCGCCCCAAAAGGACGAGAACGTGGCCGCGCTCGGAGAGGGAACCGCGAAGATCAGGCTCGCCAAGGAGGGCGTCGGCCATCTGGACACGCTCCTCGAACTCCTTCCTGAAGGGGTTGGCGGCTGTCTCGGGGTTGGGATCGCGCCGGGCCCAGAAGAGGCGAATCCAACGCGCGGCCTCGGCCTCCGAGGGCTGGCGGGGCATCTCGGTCCGTTCGTCGGCCGTCAACAACCACCGGACCGGGCCCCTGGCCCACTCCTCCAAGGGGCTGGATGACGCGACGGGTCGTGGGACGCCCTCCTCGCTTCCCTCCGGTTCCGGTTGCACCCGGGTCCCCTGGCGGCGCTCCAGGGCAGGGGAGGGGAGGCGCCGGAGGACCGGGATGGCGACACCTCCCTGGACGGGGTTGACCAGGCCGGGCTCCTGGGGCTTGCCGGGTGTGACGGGTGCGTTGGCGATGCCCCAGGTTTCCGCCCCCTCGTCGAAGAGGGCCATGGTGACCTGGGTGGCGCCGGCCGGAAGCTCGAAGGAGAGGGCGAAACGGGCCTCCTTTTCCTTGACGCTCTCCCAGAGGGCCGAGGGGATCTTGACGGTCTGGTGGCCCCGGTGGAGGAGAAGGAAACGGCCGGCTTCGTCGTAGCTGGCCGCCAGGAGCCCGAGCCGGGCGATCCAGGTTTCGCCGTTGGGAAGGAAGGCCAGGTTGTCCAGCTTCGTGGTGACGGTGGTGGTCAGTGTCTTCCTGCCGTTCACGTCGTTGGAGACCGCCTGGAGGTCGAGGGGGAAGTCGCCGAAGTCCACGGCAAGCAACCGCGGCGCCGTCAGCTGTTCGGCGAGGGTTTGCTCCCGATCGAGGTCGTAGCGACCTCGCCGGTACTCCACACGGACGCCGGGACGCAGGACCTTGACCCGCAGCTTGCGCCAGATCCCGGGGGTCTTTCTCGGACTTTGGAAGCCGAGGATGTAGTAGGCGGACAGTGTGGAATAGGCCTCCTGGAGGCTGGAGCCGATCCGGTTGCGCCGGAGGTAGCGGCCCCCGGTGACCTCCGCCAGGGTCAGCGGGAGGGAATCCCAGTCGGCCGAGGGCGAACGCGGGTTGATGGAGGTCGGGCCGGAGGTCTCGTCCCGGAGGTCACTGCTCCCCCCCATCGAGACGTCGATGGAGCTGGAGGCCGACTGAAGCCCCCCCATGGCGATGGGGTAGATCCTGAACCCCGTGGATGCCGAGAGCTGGGCGATCCCCTGGCTCAGCTCCTGAAGCTGCCGCTGGAGCTCGATGGTGTCGCCGAGACGCCTGTGGGCGAAGGGTGTGTGGCTGGTGCTGGCAGCGTAGGCGTCGGAGAATGTTGGAGAGAGGTCGATGTTGCCGGAGAAGAGGAGGCAGGCCTTGGATCCGCGGATGGACGCGGAGCCCCGCAGGATCTCCGTCAGCCCCCGGCCCAGAAGCCCCACCCGGGCGAGCTGGTTCTTCCCCTCCTGCCAGGCGGCCAGATCGGCCAGCTGTTCCACGGAGAGGCGGCCTCCTCCGCCCGATCCGCCCAGATCGTCGCCGAGAAGACTGGTGGGCTGGTAGCGGATGGGGTCCGAGATGATTCCGCCATCCAGCCGCTGGAGGTCCTTGGCCGAGGGCACCTCGGTGATGGTGGTGATGGCGTCCCGGACCCTGGCCGTGTCGTCGGTGTAGGGGAGGATCAGGTGGGGCTCCGTTCCCACGGCGGCGACGGCCCACAGGGTCGTCCCGGTGCCGTGCTCCTCCACCCAACGGCTGGCCGCCGTGACGGCGCGGGCGAGAACGGGGAGCGGGGCGCCGTTGACGTCGAAGAGCAGCACCACATGGGGCCGGGTCCGATCGAGAACGGCCTTGTTGGCGGGCGTCTGGGCCGCCGACGTGGGCCTCGTCCCCGCGGGCAGCCCTCCCGTGACACGGGTGAAACCGGTGATACGCCGCTCCTCACCGTCCTCGAAGAGCCGGAAGTCCTCCATCCGGAGGTCGGTCACGGGCTGGCCGTGGCGGGTGACCGTCACTTCGATCGTGACGCTGGTCACCTCGATGGAACCGCTGAAACGCGCCTCCTGTGCCGCCAGGGGCCAGACGCCGAGGAGAAGGGCCGCCACAGCCGCCAGGGCCGTTTTCACGGGCCAGCTCCGCCGTCGGCGCCAGGTGTTTTTCCAAACCTGCATCATGCATCATCCATCTGCTGCTTGGCGCATGTCCCCCACAAGAATGCCGCCAGGCACGACGCGTCGCACCGTTGGCGACGATCTCTGATTGAATGATGCGGGCTCAACCGGCCGTTGTCGCAGTCAAAGAAACCGACATCCATGGCCATCACCGTACACCGGAACGCTCCGACGGGGGGCGCCAGGCCCGATCCATGCGTATCAGCGGGTCGCTCCACCCTGGAGCATACGGTTTCGGGCCGACCGGGTTTCGCCGACGGAGAAGACGCGGATGGCCGCCATCTCGCCCACGGGACAGCGGTTCTCGCAGAGGCCGCACCCCGTGCAGAGCTCCGGATCCACGTGGGGCCGCTGGAGGCGGACCTGCCGACCGTGACGGTCCGTCACGACGACTTCCTCCAGCCAGACGGCCTTGGGGGAGGTGGGGCACATCTCCTCGCAGACGATGCATGGGACGTCCATGGCCCAGGGGAGGCAACGGCCCCGGTCCAGGAAGGCCGTGCCGATGACGACCTTGGCCGGGCCGTTGATGGCCTGTTTCTCCGCCGGTTTCAGCGGTATGAGGGCCCCCGTGGGACAAACCTCGCCGCATCGGGTGCACGAGGGTTCGCACCATCCCCGACGGGGCACGAGCACCGGTGTGAACAGCCCGTCGACGCCGGTCCGGCCCATGTCGGGGACCAGGGCTCCGGTGGGGCAGGAGGCGACGCACGCACCGCAGGTGATGCACCGGGCCAGGAAGGCGTCCTCGTGGAGGGCGCCGGGTGGACGGATGGCATCAGCCGAGCTGGCTGAACGGCCGCCACCGGCCACCTGGACGGCGGGAGCGACGGCGAGTGCGCTGGCCGCCGTGATCAGGAAGCGCCTGCGGCCCACGTCGAGGGAGGGTGTGGGGAGGCGTGCGGCGTCGCCCTCGAGCCCGTAGTGAAGGCTCTGCTCCGGGCAGGAGGGGATGCAGTTCAGACAGAGGTGGCACTCGCTGACGCGGTGCTCGCCCAGGGGCTCGTCGGCACCCTGGCAGGCCATGAGACAGAGCTGGCAATCGGTGCAAACGGCGGCGTCCCGGCGGATCCTCAGGGGCGCCAGCCGGGCGGCCAGGCCCAGGAGGGCGCCGAGGGGGCAGACGGCCCGGCAGTAGAGGCGGGGCATCCAGGTGGAGAGGACGAGGATCGACACGACGAGGGCGGCCGAGAGCCAGCCGGAGGGGGAGGCGCCGCCGTGCCACAAGGGGCGGAAGCCACTGGCAATGGCCCGGGTCAGCAGGGAGGTGGGTTCCAACCACCCGGCATGGGAAAGACCCAATGCCGCCCAGGCGAGGATGAAGACGAGGACCAGGTACTTGGCGGCGAACCACGAACGGTAGCGGTTTCGATCCTGGCGCAGGCGGCCCCGGGGGGAGGCCGCCCAGGATACGAGCTGCTGGAGCGTACCCAGGGGACAGATCCAGCCGCAAAAGAAGCGCCCCAGGAGGGTCGTCGCGATCAGGACGAGGAACCCGACCCACAACAGGCGCGGAACGGTCCAGTCGGACATGGCCACGATGAGACCGTGAAGGGGGTCCATGGCGAGGAAGAGGGAGGTGATCTCCCCCCGCACCCGGACGTCCCCCATGGCCCAGAACGCCGAGAGGAACAGCAGCAGGAAGAGGGTCTGGCTGAGGATGCGGACGTGGCGGGCGTGCAGACGCACTCAGACCTCCACCAGAAGGCTGTGCCAGTCGGTGGTTCCGGCACCCAGACGCTGGGCAATTCCCAGGCAGGGAAGCTCTCCCGGCTCCAGGCCCAGAATGCTTGCGCCCCAGCTGTCGGCGGCCACGGGGTCCGTGGAGACGGCAACGGTGTCCTCGTGGCGGACGAGCTCGAGGGAGCCGCCGGTGGGGCCGCCGCCCGTGAGAATCCGGGTGGCGTCGACGATCGTCAGGGTCGGACGGAGGGCTGCGCCCAGCTCCGCGATGGACTGGTGGATCCGCTGGTGAAGGCGAGGCCGGGGCCCGATGAGAACGCCGAACCAGTTCTTCATACCCAGGGTGGCGCGGGCCAGGGAGTGCTGTTTGACGATGGGAACGTTGAGAACCCGATCGGCGTCCACCAGGGGCGCCAGGACCTTCCAGACACCGAGAATCGTGCCGCCCAGATCCAGCGTGGCCGTGCCGGCCGTGTCCTGATGGAGGACGACGGCGCCGGCCTTCCGGGTGGCGGGGCCGATGCCGGAACGGCGGAACGAGCGGCGCGGATCGTGGCACGTGACGTCGGCGACCACCACGCGTTTGGCACCGGCTCCGAAGCACTGGCGGACCAGCTCGGCGATGAGCTCGGGGTTGGTGTTGGCCGCCTGTTCCGGGCTGCGGTCCCAGGCGCAGTTGGGTTTGATGAGGACCGTTTCGCCGGGAGAGACGAAGCGGCCCATTCCACCGAGGGCCTCCATGGCATGGCGGACGTTCTCGACGGGGCCCCGGCCCCGGCTGACGGCCAGGGCCGCCGGGACGCCGGGACGTCTCCAGTCCCGGGGTCCCGGGGCGCTCCGGGACGACGCGACCGTCTCGTGCCGGCCGCGCCGGCCGTGAAGAAGAAGTGCCGTGGCTCCGAGACCCAAGCTCGCCAGCATGGGCGGTCCCCAGGTCCTGAGGAGCTCCCGGCGGCCCATCTTCCGGTACTCGGTTTCGGTCTCCCGGCCCATGCGAACTTGTTCCTCCATCTGGCCCCACCAGTGTAGCCCGGCCCCCACACCCTCCGAATGGTCCTATTATGGGTCAAGGAGGTGGAACATGAAGATGCGATGGCTCCTTGCGGTGGCGATCGTCGCGGCGGTGAGCACGGCTGTCTCCGGATGGGCGGGGTCTCCGCCGGGCACGGTGGAGAGGACCATCACGCTGGACCTCCGGACTCCGACCGGCCTGGCGTGGGACGGTGCGACCCTGTGGGTCGCCGACCTGGACACGGCGACCCTCAACGCGGTGGACACGGCCAGCGGGCGGATTGTCAGGACCCTTGAGGCGCCGGGCTACTCACCGATGGGCCTGGCGTGGGACGGCAGCCGGCTCTGGGTGCTGGACTCTGCGGACAAGACGGCCTACGCCGTCGACACGGCAGCGGGCCTGACCGTCCGGGCGCTCCCGCTGGACAGCGACACGGCCAAGGGAATCGCCTGGGACGGCACGGCCCTGTGGACCGCCGACGCCCGGGCCGGGGTCATCAACCGCCTGGACGACTCGGACGGAACGACGTGGGCCAGCTTCCCCTCGCCCCTGGCCGGAAAACGGGGGGACGAGATCGGCATGACGTTCGTCGACGGGCGGCTCCTCGTGGCCGACCGGACCACCGACACCATCTACCGGATGGACCCGAGAGAAGAGGTTGTGCTCGACTCCTTCTCCTCCCCCGGGCCCTATCCAACGGGGCTGGCCTGGGACGGCGCCCACCTGTGGAACGTCGACTACGAAACGCGCACCCTCTACCGGCTGAGCGTCGCGGCAGAGACGCCGTGGGTGCAGAGCGACCCCCGGCACGAGCGGCTCCTCTACCGGGAATCCTGGCGGAACTTCGGGCCCGGCGTTGTCACGACCTTGGACGTCTACATGGCCATTCCCCACGACCTGCCCAACCAGGAGCTCCTGGAGGGGCCGGTCTTCGATCCGGAGCCCACCGACATCGTCACGGACCGCTGGGGCCAGAAAAGCGCCCACTTCCACTTCGAGAACATCGGGCCGCAGCAGACGGTCACCGCCTCCATGCGGGTCAGGGCCGATCTCTACAAGCTCCGCTGGTACATCGATCCGGAGAAGGTGGGCTCCCTGACCGACATCCCCGAGGAAATCCGGAAGACGTACACCCAGGACAACTCCAAGCTGGTCTTCGAGGATCCCGTCATCCAGGAGGCCGTCGAGGCCGCCGTCGGCACGGAGAAGAACCCCTACTGGATCGCCCGGAAGATCTACCGGTACATCCAGGATCACATGCACTACGAGATGGTGGGCGGCTGGAACATCGCCCCGACGGTCCTGGCCAGGGGCTCGGGATCCTGCTCGGAGTACAGCTTCGTCATGCTCTCCATGTGCCACGCGGCTGGCCTTCCGGCCCGGTACTCGGGGTCCGTCGTCATCCGCGGCGACAACGCCAGCCGCGACGACGTCTTCCACCGGTGGGTGGAGGTGTACCTGCCCAACTACGGGTGGGTTCCGGTCGATCCCTCCGGTGGCGACTCGCCGGTTCCCGCCGTCCGTGCCGATTATTTCGGCGGGCTGGCCAACCGGTTCCTGATCACGACCCAGGGGGCCGGGGACAGCGAGACCCTTGGGTGGGACTACAACAGCCAGGCGCGGTGGACGGCAAGGGGCCGCGTCAAGCTGATGACCCTCAAGGCCGGTGACTGGGTGCCGGCGACGACGGCAAGTGGCGGAAGGGAAGCCTCCGTAGGGGGCGGAGAGTAGCCCTCGGGGCAGTGCGCCGACCGCCGGGGGATGGAGGAATTCCACTCCCGCGGGACGACCGTCGGTGGTAGCCTTTCGAGGCCGGCCGGGAGCCGGTGGGGGGAGGGTCGTCATGCGTGTGCTGTTCTGGTACTGCGACCGGTTCGCCTGGGTTCCAGCGTTGAAGAGCCTGGAGGAGGCGCCCGATGCGGAGCCGGGGAGCGTGGAGAAGGCCGTGGTCGCCTTCATTCACGTGGAACCTGCCGACCTGGAGGAAGGCTCGGGGGCCGAGACCAAGCTCGTCAAGAATGCCAAGTGGCTGGCGCGGAAATGGGAGGTGCGGCGGGTGCTGCTGCACTCCTTTACCCACCTTGCGGAGGTCAAGGCGGATCCGCGCGCAGCCCAGGACCTTCTGGATCGCGCCCAGGCGCGGCTGGAATCGGCCGGGTACGAGGCCTCCCAGACCCCATGGGGACAGTTCCTCGATCTGGACATGCAGGCGCCGGGCCATCCCCTGGCCCGGGTCTTCAAGGAGCTGGACTGACGAAACGGCCACCTGATCCCGGGGTGCCGGGAAGGGTGTGGAGGAATGATGGAGCACTCTCAAGAACCGCTGGTGATCGACGGTCACTCCCTGACCCTGGACAACATGGCCGAGGTGGCGCTCAGGGGACGGCCCGTCACCCTTTCCCCGGAGGCTCGGGATCGTGTGGCGGCCTCACGCCGCGTCATCGAGGGGATCGTCTCTTCGGGCCAGGTGGTCTACGGTGTCAACACGGGCTTCGGCAAGCTGGCCGAGGTTCGGATCTCGGCCGAGGAGGTGGAGCGTCTTCAGCTCAACCTCCTGCGCTCCCACGCCTGCGGCGTCGGCGAGCCCTTCCCCGAGGAGATCGTTCGCGCCATGCTCCTTCTGAGAGCCAACGTGTTGGCCTCCGGGTTCGCCGGCTGCCGTCCCGAGGTGGTCGAAGCCGTGTTGGCCCTCCTCAACAGCCGGGTGCATCCCATCGTTCCCAGCCAGGGTTCCGTGGGGGCGTCGGGTGATCTGGCGCCCCTGGCCCACCTGGCGCTGGTCCTGGTGGGGGAGGGGGAGGCCGAGCTGGACGGCCGCCGGATGAGTGGCGCCGAGGCCCTGCGGGTGGCGGGGCTGGAACCCATCGTCCTCGGCGCCAAGGAAGGTCTGGCCCTGATCAACGGCACCCAAGCCTCGGCCGCCGTCGGCGGCCTGGCGGCCTGGCATGCCCGCCGGCTGGTGGAGGCTGCCGACGTCTGCTGCGCCCTGAGCCTGGATGCCATGGAGGGAACCGACGCAGCTTTCATGGAGGAGATCCACGCTGCACGTCCCCATGCCGGCCAGGGAGCCGCGGCGGCCCACCTGCGCCGGCTGCTGGAGGGATCGGAGATCCGTCAGTCCCACGCCTCGTGCTCCAAGGTTCAGGACGCCTACTCCCTTCGCTGTGCACCCCAGGTCCACGGCGCCGCCCGGGACGCCCTGGAGCATGTCAGCCGGCTCCTGGAGATCGAGATCAACTCCGCGACGGACAACCCGATGGTCTTCACCGATGGACGGGTCGTTTCCGGAGGGAATTTCCACGGCGCCCCCATCGCCGCCCCCATGGACTACCTGACGGTTGCCCTGACGGACCTTGCCTCCATCTCCGAGCGGCGGCTGGCCCGCCTGGTGGATGCCTCCCTCTCCGGCCTTCCGCCGTTCCTCACAGAGCACGCCGGCCTCAACTCCGGGTTCATGATGGTTCAGGTCTCGGCGGCGGCCCTGGTCAGCGAGTGCAAGACCCTGGCCCACCCGGCTTCGGCCGACTCCATTCCAACGTCGGCCGGACAGGAAGACCACGTCTCCATGTCCACCTGGGCGGCGCGGAAGCTCTCGCGGGTTGTGGAGATGTTACGGCAGGTGCTGGCCATGGAGTACCTGGCGGGGGCCCAGGGGGTGGAGTTCCACCGGCCCATGAAGAGCTCGGAGCCCCTGGAACGGGCCATGGGTTGGCTCCGGGAACGGGTGCCGGCCTACGGTCAGGACCGGGAGCACCACCGGGACATGGCCGTGGCCGCCGAGATCCTCCCGCGTCTTGCCGATCTGTGATCGGCCCGCATCGTTGATCCTCCATCTGCTGCAGGGCTGGATGCAGGGCGGATCTCGGCGTTCTGACGGCAAGCACGGCTGCGCCCGCGAATCTTGCGAGAACACTGCCATGCACGGCGCCTCGCCCCTTTCGAGACGAACCCTCTTGAATGGTCCGGGTTAGTCGGAGCGCCGGAAGCGTTCGAGCTCCTCGAGGATGATGGCAGTGGCCTCGTCGACCGTGTTCACCCGGCGGGGGATTTCCAGGTCGCCCTCATCCGCGAAACCTCCCGCGACCACGGTGTCCGCCATCCACTGGAGCAGGCCGTCCCAATGCTCCCCGTAGAGGATGAAGGGAACCGGAGGAAGGTGATGGACCTGGAGCAGCTGCCAGATCATCATGGCCTCGAGGGTGGAGCCGATGCCCCCGGGGAAGACGACGAAGGCCGACGAGAGCCGGACGAAGTGGTGGAGGCGTGAAAAGAAGGTCCGGTGGCGGTACAGCTGCTCGACGAAGGGACGGCCGCCTTCGCCGGCCACCAGGCGGACGGGAAGACCTCCCTCCCTGGCCGGCTCGGTGATGCCGCCGTTGGAAGCGCCGTCGTTGGCCGCTTGCATCACACCGGAGCCGCCCCCGGTGACGATCTGGCATCCGGCATTGGCCAGGCGGTGGGCCAGCTCGCGTGCCTCCGCGTACAGGGCTGTCTCGGGCGCCAGGCGGGAGGAGCCGAAGATGGACACCCGGAACTCCTCGACGTTCCTGGGCTGCAACCGTTCCAGGCGCTCGATGGTGGCCCATAGCTGCTCCACCGAGCGATCGATGACACGGGCCACGTCGGCGCTGCTCTCGCAGCGGTCCGGCCGGTCCCCGTGGGGAACCCCCGGGCCTTCGGCGTGGTCGTGCGGCGTCTTCACTGATCCCCCGGATCCAGCTCCGCCGCATCGAAGAGTGGCAGCGTCGGGTCGAGCAGGGGCAGAATCTGATCGACCAGGTCGCGGCCCCAGGCTGACTGCCGGCTCGCATCGAGACGGACAGGCTCCAGGTTGCGGGTGGTGATCATCCCCTCGAGCAGCAGGTCGATCTGTTCCTGAAAGCCGGGTTCAACGGCGCGGACACCGTCGAAATCGGGGCGCGACCAGAGGGGGACGTGGACCAGGAGCCCGTAGGTTGGGATCCAGTGGTCGAGCATCCTTTCCCAGTGGTCGGAACTTCCAACGGCGTGCACCATGTAGCAGTAGTTGTCCAGCACCGAGCGGTCACACAGGACGACGTCGTGGCGGGCCGCCGCCTCGATCTCCGAGGCCATCTGGGTGTGGAGAATCCACTCCTGGGCCTCGAGGGTCGTTTGCTGGTTGATGGGTAGCGGGCAGCTGCGGGCGATCTCCCGGACGATGTCGACATCCACATTGCGGCGTTTGAGTCGGGCCGCAAGATCGAAGCACAGGGTTGTCTTCCCAACGCCGTGCGTACCGATGAGGGCGATTTTCATGGCCTCATTGTAACGCCGGCCACGGGGGCGGTGGGCATCGTCCGTCAGCGTCCGGCAGCCCGGCCCGTCGGCCGCAGGGAGGCGGGCAGGGATTCCGCCGCCTGGAGCATGGCGTCGTGGATATCCTGGGCCGACTCGGCCTCGATCAGGCTGGCCAGGCGGGTAGAGTTCCGGACGATCCAGGCCAGCCGGGAGAGCCAGCGCAGGTGGAGGGCGTCGTTGCGGAGCGCTAACAGGAAGAAGAGGTGCGTCTTGCCCATGTCCGGCGAGCCGAAGACGACACCCTCCCGGGACCGGCCCAGGGCGATGAACTGCCTGGGGAACTTGTCGGGCGATCGCCGGCGGGCGTGAAGGAAGGCAACGCCTTCCGGGACGGCCGTGGGAACCAGCCGTTCCCGTGCGGCCAGCGCCGCTTCCAGCCACTGGGAGTCGCTGACCAGGCCGAGATCCGTCACGTGGGTGACCATGGCATGGATGACCTGGGCCCGGTCCGTGGCGTCCAGGTTTGGAATGACGTTCTCGACGGAGAAAATCTCGGAAAGGGGTGCATCGATGACCTGATTGGGATTGGAGGGCGCGGAGGCGACCGAGGCGGCCGCCAGGGTGTCGAGGTATTCGTCGAGGAGGGCCCGACGGAAACGCCATTGCCCCCCGATCTTGACGCCTGGAATCTTGCCCTCATGGGCCAGTCGAACCAGCGTTCGCTCGGCGAGCTTGAGATAACCGGCGGCTTCTTTGGCGGTCATGTACGCTTCCATTGGATCCTCCCCGTTCTTCGGCCGAGTGCGGCCATAACTGGCTGATTACTCCTTCCTCCGACGGTTGTCAAGGGGAAGATGTCGCCGCGTCCGGTCTTGCGTGCTTCGGGGGGCTTGTGTTATCACGGGGGCGCTCCGCAGGAGCCAAGACCAACAGGAGGGGTATGCGAATGGATATTGAAGCCAAGGTCAAGGAGATCATTGTCAACCAGCTCGGTGTCAGCGAGGAAAAGGTAACGCCCGAGGCTTCCTTTGTTGACGACCTTGGGGCGGATTCCCTGGACACGGTCGAACTGGTCATGGCCTTTGAGGAGGAGTTTGGCGTGGAAATCCCGGACGAGGCGGCCGAGAAGATCGCCACGGTCAAGGACGCCATCGACTACCTCAAAGAACACGTGGAGGTCTGACGTGCCGCGCCGGGTGGTGGTGACCGGGCTCGGCCTGGTCTCCCCCCTGGGCCTCACCGTCGAATCCACATGGGAGGGTCTTCTCGCCGGCCGTAGTGGCATCGGCGAGATCACCCTTTTCGACGCTTCCGAGTACCCAGTACGGATTGCCGGCGAGGTCAAGGGGTTCGATCCCAGCCAGTGGTTCGACGTCCGGGAAGCGCGCCGCTTCGCACGTTTCATCCAGTTGGCGGTGGCCGCATCCGAGATGGCCGTGGAGGCTTCCGGGCTGGAGGTGACGGAGGAGAACGCCGAGCGGGTCGGTGTGGTGATCGGATCGGGGATCGGCGGGCTCAAGGAGATCGAGGACCAGCACACGACCCTCGTCTCCAAGGGTCCGCGGCGGGTCTCGCCCTTCTTCATCCCGACGGCGATCATCAACATGAGCTCGGGAGTCGTCAGCATCCGGACGGGGGCCAAGGGCCCCAACATGGCGACCGTCTCGGCCTGTTCGACCTCCGCCCACGCCATCGGGGATGCGTTGCTCTACATCCGTCACGGGTATGCCGACGCCGTCATCGCCGGCGGCTCGGAGGCCGTCATCTGTCCGCTGACCGTAGCCGGGTTCGCGTCCATGCGGGCCCTTTCGACCCGCAACGAGGATCCCGAGGCGGCGTGCCGGCCGTGGGACAAGGATCGAGATGGCTTTATCATCGGGGAAGGGGCGGCCGTCCTCGTTCTCGAGGAGCTGGAGTTCGCGCGTCAGCGAGGTGCACCGATTCTGGCCGAGGTCCTTGGCTTCGGCATGACGGGCGATGCCTACCACATCTCCGCGCCGTGCGAGGACGGCGATGGTGCGGTGCGGGTCATGAAGGCTGCGCTGGACGACGCCCATATCCGGCCCGATCAGGTTCAGTACATCAACGCCCACGGGACGGGCACCCCCCTGGGGGACCGGGCGGAGACCACGGCCATAAAGCGCGTGTTCGGGGACCATGCCCGGCGTCTGGCCATCTCCTCGACCAAGTCCATGACGGGGCACCTCCTGGGCGCCGCCGGGAGCCTGGAGGCGGCGGTGGCCATCAAAGCGATTGTCAACGGCGTTGTGCCACCGACCATCAACCTGGACGAGCCCGATCCCGAAAACGATCTGGACTATGTGCCCCACACGGCCCGGGAGCTGCAGGTCAGGATTTCCATGAGCAACTCCTTCGGCTTCGGAGGAACGAACGCGTGCCTCGTCTTCGGCGCCCCGGAGTAGCGGGGCGATCCGGCGAAAGATGAGCCGCCCCGGAGCCAGATGGTGAGTGGGCTCTTTTCGAACACTGCCGAGGACTCGGCGGCGTTTCGCCGTCGGGTCATCTCTTTCTTCGGTCGGATGCAGTTCTATGATTTCGGCCGGTGGCTTCTCCTGGCCACCCTGATCGGGATCGTTGCAGGACTCGGCGCGGCATTTCTGACCTGGGGAGTGGAGGGCCTTTCCCATCTCCTGCACGTCCGGCTGGCCGGAGCGCTTCTTCCCGGGCACGGCGCCCACTCCTCCAGCGACTGGCACTCGCCGACCCGCCCCTGGCTCCTGCTGATCATCCTGCCCGTTGCCGGTCTGGTCGTAGGATGGCTGGTCCAGACCTTCGCGCCGGAGGCGGAGGGCCACGGCACCGACGCCGTCATCCACGCCGTCCACAGGGAGAGATCCCTGATCCGGAAACGGGTTCCCGCCGTCAAGCTCCTGGCCTCGATCCTGACCATCGGCTCGGGCGGCTCGGCGGGCCGTGAGGGACCGGTGGCCCAGGTGGGCGCCGGCTTCGGAAGCTACCTGGCGCGTCTCCTCGGGCTCTCGCCCAAGGACCGGAGATTGATGGTCATCGCCGGCGTCGCCGCGGGTATCGGGGGCATGTTCCGGGCGCCGCTGGGTGGCGCTCTCTTCGCCATCGAGGTCCTGTATTCGGAGAACGAGTACGAGTCGGAGGCGCTGATCCCCGCCATCATCGCCTCCATCGTCGCCTACGTGGTCAACGCCTCCTCGACGGGATGGGGACATATCTTCAAGGCGCCTCCGGTGAGTTTCACGCACCCCATGGAGCTGGGGGGGTACCTGGCGTTGGGGATCGTGCTGGCCCTGGTGGCCATCGTTTACGTCAAGGTCTTCTACGGGATGCGGGATCTGGTCTTCCGGCCCATGCCGGTTCCTGCGTGGGTCAAGCCGGGCATCGGTGGCCTGTTGCTCGGGATCCTCGCCATGGCCGTCCCGCAGGTGATGGGGGGAGGGTACGGCTGGCTCCAGCTGACCATGGATCACAACCTGCCGTTCAAGCTGCTGCTGCTGCTGCTTCCCGCCAAGATCCTGGCGACGGCTTTCACGATCTCCTCCGGGGGCTCCGGCGGCGTCTTCGCGCCTTCGCTGATCATCGGTGGTATCACCGGGGCCGTCTTCGCCGAACTCTTCGCCCGCGTGGTGCCCTCCATGACCCCGCCGGTCGCCGCCTGCGTTCTCGTGGGAATGGGTGCCTTCTTCTCCGGTGCCGCCAAGGTTCCCATCGCCTCGCTGATCATGGTCGCCGAGATGAGCGGCTCATATAACCTGCTGGTTCCACTGATGTTCGCCTCGTCGGTCTCCTTTCTGCTGACCCGCGGCGTCTCCATCTACGAGGAACAGGTGCCAGGGAGGATCGACTCGCCGGCCCACCTGGGCGAGTTCCAGGTCGATGTCCTGGAACAGCTGAGGGTCAGTGACGTCCTGGATCCCTCGGCCGAGGTGGTCAGCGTGGTTCCCGGGACTCCCTTCCTCAAGGTCCTGGAGCTGGCATCGGAACGGGGCCAGGACGTCTTTCCCGTGGTGGACGAGGAGGGACGCATGGTCAGCATGTTCTCCATGGACGACGTGCGCCGGGTGGTGGCGACGCCGGAGGTGTGGTCGGTTCTCGTCGCCGATGACCTTGGAAACTCGGCGCGAGCCCAGGTCTACCTGGATCCCGATGACGATCTCCATACGGCGTTGAGGCGGTTCATGGCGGCCCAGGTCAACGTGCTGCCGGTCCTGGAAGGACCGCCTCCCGCCCGGCTGCTGGGGCTGCTCTCCCACCACCAGGTGATGGACGCCTACGATCGGGCCCTCCGCCGCTTCCAGGTCGAGTCCGAGGAGGAATAGCAACCGGAAGGGGAGTGGCGCCCCGGATTTCCCGGAGGGGATTCGGACCGGGGGCTGGTGAATGGTCATTCAGTCTGCTACACTGCGCGAGTGAATGGGGGTTCAGTTTTTTGAGCCTCCGCACAAACCAGAAACCGAGGGGAGGTTCGCCGTGAAGTGTATCGTCTGCATGACCCACGTGCCCGATACGGCGTCCGTGATCAAGATCGGCGCCGACGGCAAGCACATCGACGAGAGCGGTATCAAGTGGATTGTCTCACCTTATGATGAGTACGCCCTGGAGGAGGCTCTCCTGCTGACCGAGTCCAAGGGCGGCGAGGTCACCGTGGTGACCTACGGTCCCCAGCGCGCCGAGGGCGGCCTCAGGGAGTGCCTGGCGCGGGGCGCTCACAACGCCGTGCACATCAACGGCGGCGAGGAGACCCTGGGGGACAGCCTGGCCATCGCCAAGGTCCTGGCGGCGGCGCTCAAGGATCGGGAGTACGACGTCATCCTCTGTGGCATCAAGGGCGTCGGCACCGACAACGCCCAGGTTGGCCCCATGCTGGCCGAGCTCCTCGATCTTCCCCACGTTTCCGGCGTCACCAAGATCGAGTGGAGCGACTCCTCCATCGTGGCGCACCGTGAGGTCGAGGGTGGTTACGAGGTAGTGGAGTGCCCGCTGCCGGCGGTGATTACGGCGCAGAAGGGGCTCAACGAGCCGCGCTACGCCGCACTCAAGGGGATCATGGCCGCCAAGCGGAAGCCCATCGAGAAGCTGGAAGTTGGCGCACTCGGGTTGGACGAGTCCGCCCTCGCAGGCGCCGAGGCGAGCTATTCCGTGCGTAGCCTCGAGCTGCCGCCGCCCAAGGAAGCGGGCAAGATCATCCAGGGTGAGGACGACCCCAAGGCCGCCGCGGCCGAGCTGGTCAAGCTCTTGGCCGAAGAGGCCAAGGTCATTTAGGGGAGGCGGGCATGGCTGGAATTCTTGTATTCATCGAGCAGCGTGACGGATCAATCAGGAAGGGGTCCCTGGAGGCCCTGAGCGAGGCGAAGCGGCAGTCCGGGGCCAACGGCTGGCCGGTTGCCGCCGTTCTCGTGGGTGAGGGCGTCGCCGGATCGGCGGCGGGCCTCGGAGCCTACGGCGCCTCCCAGGTGTTCGTGGCCGACGACGCCAACCTCAAGCTCTACTCGGCCGAGGGCTACGCCCAGGCCGTGGTCGCGGCGGCGGAAAAGTTTTCGCCCGATGCCATCTTCTTCTCCGCGACCGCAATGGGACGAGACCTGGCGCCGCGGGTGGCGGCGAAGCTTGGCGTCGGAGCCCTGGCCGACGTGACGGGCCTGAGCCTCGAGGGCGAGGTCTTCGTCGCCCGGCGGCCGGTCTACTCGGCCAAGGCCTTCGCCACGGTCGACACCGCGGGCAAGAAGCCCCAGGTCATCGGTCTGCGGCCCAACGTCTTTTCGGTGGAGGAGACCGGCGGAAGCGCCGAGGTGGTCAACCTCGACGGGCTGTCGCTGTCCATCCGCGCCGTGGTCAAGGAACTGGTCGCGGCGGGTGGTGGAGAGATCGACGTCGCCGAGGCCAACGTCATCGTTTCGGGCGGCCGGGGTCTCAAGGGCCCGGAGAACTTCGCCATCATCCGTGAGCTGGCCGACCTCCTCGGAGCCGCCGTCGGCGCCTCCCGCGCCGCGGTGGACGCCGGGTGGATCGACCACTCGCACCAGGTTGGGCAGACCGGCAAGGTCGTCAGCCCGACCCTCTACGTCGCCTGCGGTATCTCCGGCGCGATTCAGCATCTGGCGGGCATGAGCTCCTCCAAGATCATCGTGGCCGTCAACAAGGACCCCGACGCCCCCATCTTCAAGGTGGCGGACTATGGGGTCGTGGGCGACCTCTTCCAGGTGGTTCCCGCCATGGTCGAGGAAATCAAGAAGGTCAAGGGCGCCTGATTCCATCGGCGATCCAGAGCATCGGTACGGCGGGCCTTCGGGCCCGCCATTGTCGTTTTGCCCCAGGGGTCATCTCCGTCGCCCGGTGCTGTGCCGGGGGGCCGGGGACGGTGGGATCGGTTCGGCCCCCGTCATTCTTCGGACATGGTTGCGGGAGGCGGAGGTGCCGTGCCTGGCGGCATTCTCGTGGGGGGCACGCTCCCAGCTGCGAAGGGGGCGGCGTGTGCCATGAGGGAGCATCGGCGTGCTTGCGGCACGTCGAGCGAGCGAGTCGGGAATCTGCTGCCATGAGCGGTGCATCCCGTCCTGCAGCGGATGAGTGATGAATGATCGGGGTTAGACTCTGTCCACAGATTGTTGGGGGGATGCCCATGTTCAGGATGGCGTCGAGCAGGGTTGTACGAATTCTCGGAGCGCTTCTCGTCCTTGCGGCTCCCGCTGCAGGGGCATTCGACCTCGGGGCCTGGACCAGGGCGGTCGACAGTCCGAGGGTCGGTGGTGCCGTGGAGCTGGGGGGCGCCCTCGACCTGGGCTGGCTCCAGGTGGAGCCGGGACCGGGATGTACGGTGCGGGAGCTCCGGGCCAACGGCTCCCGTTGCGGGTTGCTCTTCGACGGCCCGGCCCGCCTCGTGGTCGAGGTGACCGACCGCTTCATGGTGCCCGTGGCCCTCAGGAATCTCAAGCACGCCACATCTCTCAAGGGCACAAGGAGTCAGGACGGTTCCCTTCGCGTGGTCGAGCCGCTGGAGGGTGCCGTCGTCTGGGGTCTGGAGCTGCCCGTTCCGCCGGCCATCGGGGACGGCGGAAGGGACGTGGGGTTGCCCCGCTGGCTCTCCAGGCTCCTGGAGGATCCAACCTTTGCCCATCCATCCCACGAACTGGCCGAGCAGGCCTTCGCCGGCGCCCACGGCACCGTCTACGCCGTTTTTCACGGGAAGCACGACGACCTGCTCCTGGATCAGGATCCCGTTGTGGACCAGCTCGAGGAACTCTACGTCATCAAGAGGATTCCGTCCCACGATCCGGTCAACGGGGGGCGTGCGTACCTCCTTCCAGTGGCGGCGCAGCCCATGGGACGGCAGTGGTGGGACCCGGTGAGGGCTCCCCTGATCGCCACCAACGAGGATCTCTCGGTGGAGAACAGGGAGGGAAGACAGGTGACCGTCCGGGCGAAGATGAAGCTCCGTGCCATGCGTTTCGGGGCCGGTCTGTGGCGGGCCTCCCTGGTGCAGCGGACCCACAAGGACCGGGACGTCTACCCTGTGAAGGTCAGCTCGGTGCTGGTCAACGGAAAGCCGGCGCCGTGGGTTCATCAGGACGGGGAGCTGCTCGTCCGAGTCTATCCCGCACCGCCGGCCGGCGACACCATCGAGGTGGAGGTTGTGGATGAAGGAGCCTTGGCCATCCGCCCGGCAGGAGATGCCTACTGGGCGCTGGGAACCTGGGGCTGGTATCCCCAGCCTCCCCTCAATGGGGAGCTGACGACTCTGGACATCCGCGTGTCCGTTCCCGACACGCTTACTCCCTTCGCTTCCGGGAACACGGTCAGCCGGAAGACCGAGAACGGCATGAACTACCTCCATACCCGCCTGGACAGCCCCGTTCAGTTTCCCGTGGTGGCGGCCGGAAACTATCATGTATTCAGTGACACCCGCGACGGTGTGCAGTGTGATGTGGCCACCTATGTTTTCGGTAAGAAGAAGGCCGCCCGGTTACTCGCGGACTTCTTCTTCACGGCGACGAAGGTCTACGACGGCTACTTTCATCTCCCGTACCCCTACAAGGAGATGAACATCGTGGAGATCCACTCCTGGGGCTGGGGCCAGGCGCCGCCCGGGGTCATCTTCATCACCCAGGAGGCCTTCAGCCCGCTCTCGGACACCATCAACCAGATCTTCTCCCAAGGCGTCAACGAGCGGATCGCCCATGAGATCGCCCACTCCTGGTGGGGGCACGTGGTCAAGATGGACTCCACCGAGGAGCAGTGGCTGACGGAAAGCTTTGCCGAGTACTCGGCGGCGCTTCTGCTGCGTTCGGCCGCGGGCTCCGAGAAGAAGGGGAAGCGGCTCTTCACCAAGATGCTCAACTCGTGGAAGTCCGGGGCCGCCATGCTGGGGGGCGGGGCCTCCATCTACCTCCACGGCTACATGGCCGTCGAGGACGAGGCCGACTTCATGGACAACATCCGGGTGCTCTACAACAAGGGACCCGTGGTCATTCACGCCATCCGGCTGCGCCTCGAGAAGAAGCTGGGAGCCAAGCAGGGTGACCGCTACTTCTGGGCCCTCCTGAGGGCCTTCCTCAAGCACCACAAGGACGGCTACGGCTCGACCGTGGACCTGATCGGAATCCTCAACCGGATCACCGGCGACGACTGGCAACCCTGGTTCGAGCGCTACGTCTACGGCTGCGAGATGCCGACGCTGAAGTGAGGACGAGGAGGTGCGACATCCGGGTTCGCCCCACGCCTTCGGCTCCGTGCGGCATGCTCTCCCGTCGTCCCACGGTCGTCACAGAGATCGCAGCTGACACCGAACCTCTCCGGACAGCATGTTCCGCTGGGTGAGCCCAGGGCGATCCGGGAGGTTCAGTCGACCTCTCCCGCGGAGGGGCGTCGCCGTTCACGATGTCGTGAGACAATTGCGAAGGGCCGGGCAGCTGGCGGTTGCGTGATACACTTTTTGTCAACTCGAGGTGATGGGACTCCGTGGTCAATGTGGTGCAGTTGGGATTCGCCAGACGTGCAGAGGG
>CAZXNA010000041.1:0-25268 GCA_964641295.1 uncultured Thermoanaerobaculia bacterium | reverse complement strand
GGGTGGCGGCCCGGGCGGCGGCCCGGGCGGCGGACGCGCTCCCTCTCCCGGTGCGCCGGCTCCGCCCCCTTCGGCCTTCCCGGCATCGGGGTCACCCTCTTCGACGACCAAGGACTCCAGCTCCTCTGGCGTGAAGCTCGGGCGGGTCTTGTTGGGGTCGAACACCTCCACCGGGTGATCGCCGGTTGCGGGCGGCGGCGGAGCGATCTGCTGCGAGGCGGGCCCGGGGGCCCCCAACTCGGCCAGATCCGGCATGGGTGCGGCCTCCCCGCCCGTCCGCAGGGTTTCGGCCAGCTCGGCCAGGCTGACTCTCCGCTCGGAGGGGTCTCGCCGCACGCAGGTGGCCAGCACCTCCTCGAGGCCGACGGGGTCAGCCAGCTCCGTCCGCAGCGTGTCCGGCAGCACGACGACCGGGTGGGCATCCCCTGGCTTCTCGACCGTGGCCCCGAGCACCTGGCAGGCCACAAGGGCCGACGAGTAGAGGTCGGCCCTCCACGCCGGCTGCCCCGCCCCCAGCTCCGCGTCCATCAACTCGGGGGCCGCGAAGGTGTCCCAGTCCGGGGAGTGTCCCATGAGACCGCCCGCTGCGCCGGACCCGAGGAAGGCCGCCGAACCGAGTCCGAGGAGACGGATGCTTGTGCCGCTGACGAGCACGTTGCTGGCCGTCACATTGTGATGGGTCAGGCCGGCCGAGGCCATGGCATCCAGACACTCGGCAAGAGCGGCCAGGAGGGGCAGGATCTCACCGGAAGACGTGGCGCTCAGCTCCGTCAGGAGCTGGCCGTCGTCGAAAGAGGTCACGAGAAAGGCGCGGCCGTCCGGAGTGAATCCGAAGTCCAGGAGCTCGGGGAGACAGGGCAACGCCGCCTCTGCCATGCGCCGGCCCAGCTCCTCGAAACGCCGACGGTTCTCCTCGGCAGGTTTGCCCCCAAGGACGTTGAGGAGCTTCAGCACAACCGGACGCTTCGTGCGGGGATCCTCGGCGTGGAACACAGTGGTCTGGGGGGCCGCTTTGAGCAGCTTGAGAATCCGGAACTCGTCGACGATCCTCCGTGCGTCCACCACCGCCGTGACCTCCTCGGCTCCTGGCACCCCTCCCGGATAGACGGAACACGCGACAGCCCTCCGTTCGGTCCGGGTACACCTAATTATAGGATACCGGAACTTCTGGTGCGGTGATCCAGCCCACGGGTGGAGCCGCCGGGAGAGCCCATCCGGCCGCCTGCGCTGGCTCGGTGTATACTCGCCCCAACGAGGACAGGGAACCATGAAATCATGGGAAACCACAACACGGGAGGCAGCATGAAGGTCGGCATCATCGGATACGGCGCCTTCATTCCCCGACGGCGCATCAAGCTCGAGGAGATCGCCGCCGTCTGGGGCGCGGACGCGAATTCGTACAGGCGGGGCCTGCAACTCCACGAGAAATCGGTGCCGGGGAAGGACGAGGATACGATCACCATGTCGGTGGAGGCAGCCCGGAGGGCCTTCATCCGCTCGGGAGGGGTCGAACCGGCCCGGATCGGCGCAGTCTACGTGGGCTCGGAGTCCCATCCCTACGCCGTCAAGCCCTCGGGCACCGTTGTCAGCGAAGCCCTGGGCATCACACCTGCGGTGCACGTGGCCGACCTGGAGTTTGCCTGCAAGGCGGGCACCGAGGGCATGTACCTGGCCCACTCCCTGGTCAAGGCCGGCGAAGTCTCCTACGCCCTCGGCATCGGTGCCGACACGTCCCAGGGGGCCCCGGGCGATGCCCTGGAGTACTCGACGGCCGCCGGGGCCGCCGCCTTCCTGTTCGGCGCCGACGAGGACCGGATCCTCGCCGAGGTGGTGGCCACCTACTCGTGGACCACCGACACGCCGGACTTCTGGCGGCGCGCCCACATGCATTACCCACGCCATGGCAGCCGCTTCACCGGGGAGCCGGCCTACTTCCGGCACATCTCCAACTCGGCGAAGGGCATCATGGAAAAAACCGGCCTCGAACCAAGGGACTTCGCCCACGCCGTTTTCCACCAGCCCAACGGGAAGTTCCCCATTCGTGTCGGCAAGCGCTTGGGATTCACCATGGAGCAGCTGGAAACCGGCTGGCTCTCGCCCTGGCTGGGCAACACCTATTCGGGGGCCTCGCCCATGGGTTTGACGGCGATTCTCGACATCGCCCAGCCCGGCCAGCTGATCCTGCTGACCTCCTTCGGATCTGGAGCCGGATCGGACTCTTTCGTCTTCCGGATCACCGAACGTTTGCCAGAGGTCCAGGACCTGGCCCCCATTACGCGGGTCCAGCTGGACAACGACAAGATCTACGTCAGCTACGGCCAATACGCCAGCCTGCGCGGCAAGATCCGCATGGGCGAGTGAGGAGGCGGCGATGCGAGATGTTGCAATCATCGGCATTGGAATGATCCCCTGGGGCGAGCTCTGGGAGGACTCCCTGCGCACCATCTGGACCCGGGCCGCCGTGGCCGCACTGGAGGACGCCGGTGTCGACACGGTCGATCTCATTACAGTCGGCTCCATGTCGCCGGGGCTTTTCGTTGGCCAGGAGCACCTGGCCTCCCTGGTCGCCGATCAGCTGGGCATGGTGGGGGTCCCCGTCTCCCGGGTGGAGTCCGCCTGCGCCTCGGGCAGCCTGGCGTTGCGCACGGCCTTCGCCGAGGTGGCGGCGGGCCTGGCCGACATCGCCCTGGTGACCGGCGTCGAGAAGATGACGGACGTGGACGGCGGCGCCGCCACCTACGCCCTGGGAACCGCCGCGGACCAGGAGTACGAGTCGTTCCACGGCATCACCTTCCCGGGGCTCTACGCCATGATGGCCCGCGTCCACATGGCGCACTTCGGGACGACGTCCCGCCAGCTGGCCGCGATCTCCGCCAAGAACCACGCCAACGGCCTCCTCAACCCCAACGCCCAGTACCACCTCAAGGTCAGCATCGAGGACGTGCTCAACTCGACGCCCGTCGCCGAGCCGCTGCACCTGCTGGACTGTTCCCCCATCACCGACGGTGCTGCGGCCCTCGTCATCGCGCCGGTCGACCGGGCTCGGGACCTGGCCGGCCGCCGGCCCGTCGTCCGCATCGCCGGTTCGGGCATGGCCACGGATACCATCGCCCTGGCCGACCGCGAGGACCTCTCGCGGCTCCGGGCCGTGGAGCTTTCCGCCGAACGGGCCTACGCAATGGCCGGGAAGAAACCCTCGGACATCCACGTGGCCGAGGTCCACGACTGCTTCACCATCGCCGAGATCATGACGACCGAGGCCCTGGGCTTCTTTGCCCCCGGCGAGGGTGGTCCTGCGGCCGAGAAGGGCTGGACCTCCCTCAGCGGCAAGATCCCCATCAATCCCTCGGGCGGCCTCAAGTCCAAGGGGCACCCCGTGGGCGCCACCGGCGTCGCCCAGGTCTGCGAGATCGTCAGCCAGCTGCGCGGAGAATCCGGCCAACGGCAGGTGGAGGGCGCCCGCGTCGGCCTGACCCAGAACATGGGCGGTTCCGGCGGCACGTCCATCGTTCATATCCTGGAGGTGATCTGATGTTGTCCCCAGCACGTGCGTGGCGTGAATACCCCCAGAGGTACCGCCTCGAGGCCTCCCGGTGCACCGGCTGCGGCAAGATCTCCTACCCGCCCCGGGTGGTTTGCCCGGGTTGCCATGGGCGCGAGTTCGAGACCGTCAGCCTGTCGCGCGAGGGCACGCTCGTCACCTTCACCGTGGTCCACGTGCCGCCCTCGGGTTTCGAGGGCCAGGCACCTCTGATCCTCGCCCTCGTCGAGCTCAAGGAAGGCGTCCGGACCATGGTGCAGCTGACCGATGTCGCCGATCCTTCGGAAATCACCATCGGGATGCCGGTCCGGCTGGAGTTCCGGAAGATCTCCGAGGACGGCGAGGCCGGGACCATCAACTACGGCCACAAGGCCGTGCCGGCCTGAACCAAGGCGTTCCGCGCTGGAAGTCTCCGCCTCTCCGCAGCTGCGATATGATGCGGCGGGGAGGCGGAGATGGGAAAGCGGTCGAAGGGGGGAAGCACCGTCCGGGCCGGCAGGCGTCCAGTGGTGGACCTGCGAAACGGTCCCCGCGCTATTCGACCCTGGAACTGGTCCTCGCCGGGTTCGGAGGCCTGCTGGTCCTGCTGTTCCTCGGGATGCTGATCTCGTCGTTGCTCTGAGCATGGCTTCGCGGGATCTCCGTGGAATACGAGGTTCCTTCATGCGTGTTCTTCGTGGGGGAACAATACGTTCCGGAGGTACCGAGCAATGAACATGATCAAAACGGTTCTTCTTCTGGGGCTGCTGACGGGTCTGCTGCTCTGGGCCGGTGAGACCATGGGAGGATCTACCGGCCTCCAAATCGCCTTTCTCGTGGCCGTGGCCCTCAACATGGGGAGCTGGTTCTTCTCGGACAAGATCGCCCTCAGGGCCCACCGGGCCCAGCCCATCGAGGAGGCCGAGGCGCCCGAGCTCTACGCCATCGTCCACGAGCTGACGAGCGCTGCCGGCCTGCCCATGCCCAGGATCTATCTGATCCCCGAGATGCAACCCAACGCCTTCGCCACGGGCCGCAGCCCCAGTCACGCCGTTGTGGCCGTTACACAGGGTCTTCTGCAGACCATGGACCGGGAGGAGCTCAAGGGCGTCCTGGCCCACGAGCTGGCCCACGTCAAGCACCGGGACATCCTGATCATGTCCGTGGCGGCAACCCTGGCCGGCGCCGTCACCATGCTGGCCCGCATGCTGGGTTGGGCCATGTTGTTCGGAGGTGCCGGCGGCCGGGATGATCGCGGCGGCGGCCTGGGCGCCCTGGCCTTCTACATGCTGGCGCCCCTGGCCGCCGTGCTCATCCAGCTGGCGGTCTCGCGCTCCCGGGAGTTTGACGCGGACGCCGACGGCGCCCGCTTCGCGGGGACCCCCCTCGGCCTGGCCTCCGCTCTCCGCAAGCTCAGCGTGGCCACCAGGCGCATTCCCATGAAGACGGCCCACGCCAACACGGCCCACATGATGATCGCCAACCCCTTCTCCAGCGGCGGGCTGACCCGGCTCTTCAGCACCCACCCGCCCATGGAAGAGCGGATCCAGCGGCTGGAGGCCATGGCTCGAGGCTGACCGGGCCGGGTCGTCCAGGGGAGGACGATTCCACGGCCACGGGGAGAGGACCTGCCCGGGCGCCCACCCGACGCCGGCCCGCAAGGGCGGGAGGCTGACCAGTCCCGGTGACATCCCATCGGCGCTGACCCGGCTGCAGTCGACACCGGCGCAGCCGTGGCCGCCGTCCCAGAGGGATCGACGAAGATCCGAATGATCCCTCGTAAACCCGTTTTGGCCGGAACCGACTCCCCTTGCGACCTTCCCCTGATGACGAGCCTTGACCCACCCAGCATCGGGCGAGCCTCCACAGGGGCGACACCGCCGACCTTGCCAGATTCAGCGAACGGCAGGGAGAACGAAGGTCGCGGCGCCGGAGCGGTTGTCAACCAGCGAGGCGTAGGCCGCCACCGGACCGCTCGCCGTGACGAGGGCCTGGCACCCGTCGCAATGGCTGAGCCGAAATCCCAGCAGCACATCGTTGAGCTGCAACTGGGATCCAGCCTCCACGTTGTACGAGGTCTCGCCGACGATCTCTCCGGCCTGGTCCCGAACCTCGATCCGCACGGGAACCGGATTCGGTGAGGGGTTGAACACCCCCAGGTTGGTCCGGAACTGCCCACCGCGAAGCAGGGGCACCAGGACACCCGTGTCACCGGGTTGGATCATCTGGTCGACGGTCAACAGCGGGACCAGCTGCCCGGCGGAACCCCGGCCCCGCGTATTGAACACCCGGCAGCGGACCACCAGGCCCCGGCTCATCACCACCCGCAGGGCCCCGATGCTGTCGGGCGGAACCACATCGTTGAGGTGCACCGTCGCGCCTGCGGTGATTTCATGGAGTTCCGGTTCGGTGGAAAGCAGCCGGCTGTTGTCATGGCCGGCGGGCAGGAACACCAACCCGTACGATCCGGTCCTGGAGGTCGGGTTCGAGATCCACAGCTCCGTGCTCCAGAAGCTGCCGCCGGATCCTCGGCTCTGCGCGACCACGGGGATGAATCCCTCTCCCGCACCGGCCAGCGAGCTTACCGCCAGGATGAAAAAAAGGATAATTCCATGGCGAAACGGAAACCGTTTCATGGTTTCAAATATACATGGCGGTGGCCCCGGACACAAGGCGGGAAGATTCTTGGCCACCAGTGATGTTATAGATCATGAAGACGCGGCGCCCGTTGTGCCGGTCCCCGAAAGTCAGAGGGCAACAACCCAGAAAAAGGGAGGAAAGTATGGCACTTGGTGATCTCATTCGTTCCGGTGACTTCAAGGGTGAGAAGCACGTTCCGGTGATCGAGCTCCCGGAGGCGGTCGAGGCCGGGAAACCCTTCCCGGTGACGGTCAGCGTCGGGAAAGAGATCCCCCACCCCAACACGACCGAACACTTCATTGCGTGGATCGACCTCTTCTTCCAGCCGGCGTCCGGCGGCTTCCCCTTCCACGTGGGACACTTCGACTTCCGCGCCCACGGCGAGTCGCTCAAGGGCGCCAACCAGGGGCCCGTCTACGCCCATCCCACCGTCACCTTTTCCGTCCAGGTCGATCAGCCGGGCACGTTCACGGCCCTGTCCATGTGCAACATCCACGGACTCTGGGAGTCCTCGGCCGGGGTCCAGGTCTGACCCAAACCAACCATCGTCCGGGTCTGGGCAGGATACCTGCCCAGGCCCGGCTCGTTGATCACCTTCCGCGATGCCTGGAGGTCCCGCCTACCAGCCGAGAGGCACCGCCCAGATCATCTTGAAACCCACGTAGACCAGCACCTTCCAGTCTCCATTCTTGCGCCGTGAGGCCCCGAGCTCGAAGGTGAAACCCAGGTGGCCGGCGCCCAACTCCGTCCCCGCCGAGATGGCGTCGTCCCGCGTCCTGCCGGCCTCTCCCACGAAATCCCGGTACCGCAGGAACGCGCCGAAGAAGCCCGTCTGACGTCTTGCCACATGGATCCTCCGGACCCCTCCCCAACCCAGTGTGTAGACTGCGGACCTCAGCTGGCCCTTGCCCTCGACGCCGGCTCCTGCAAAGAGCGAAAACGAATGGCGCCGGGACACGGAGACATACAGGTCGGCCGCACCGAAAACGGCCCCGGGATTCCCCGCTCGGAACCCGATGCCGGGACAGATCCCGAAGCGCACACCGCCCTCTTCCGCCCGGTCCTCCATGGAATAGAAGTGACGCAGCCGGTGCCACCGGTCCACGGCCGTTTGTGGCTCTTGACCCTCCAGGGGCCGCTCCCCGGCCACTGCGCCCGCCGGCAAAACCAGTACCACGAGCAGAGCCAGCAAAGCGGCCGATGCCGGCAACCTCACTGCATGAAGCTCCAGTCCTCGAGACTCTTGACCTCGTCCCGATGGGACTCGAACTGCCGCCACAGATCGCCCGCGTCATTGCGGACCGCCGCCCGGAGAGTGCAATCTTTCACATCGTTCCGGGCGCCCACGAACCCGTCGACGACATCCCTCAGTTGACGATTCAGCCCGGCATCGAACGCGACGATTCCCGCCTCGGTGTTGTAGTAACTGGAACGGTAGTTGAAGTTGGAGGAGTGGATGATGACGATATCGTTGTCGATGCGAACGAACTTGGCGTGGAGCAGGGTGCTCTTCGCCGGGCCGTTCGCACACGGCTTCCCCACCTCCGATGCGCCCGGAGTCCAGGTGTAGACGGCCACCCCGTCGGCCGCAAGGCGTGCCAACACCTCCAGGGTGGCGAGCCAACCCTTCTCGCCGTAGTTGTGGTGGGTCTCGGAGCTCGTGATCACCCGGACGCGAACGCCGCGCCGCGCGGCGGACCCCAGCGCCTCGCTGAGCTCACGGGGCAGGGTCGCGTAGGGCGTCACCAGATCGAGCTCCCGACGGGCGGCGGCCACCAGGCGCAGCAGGACCCCCAGGGTCGGTGCCCTGTCGAAAACGAAGGGATTGTCGTAGAGAACGAGAGCTCGAACGTTCCCGGCACGACGCTTCAAGGGCGGAAAGAAGCCGTCGGCGAAATAGTGATCCAGGGGACTGTGGCCAGGCCTGACCTTCCCGAAATACCCGGTCCGCCAGAGGTTCCTGGCTTCCGCATAGAGAAGTTCCTGGGGCCGGGTGGAGTTGTGTGCCAGGTTCCAATGCCCCATGAGGACCCAGGTCTTGAGAAAGTACATCTGAAGCTCCTGGACGGCCGGACCCTCAACGGCGACATCCAGATCGGTCCAGTAGTTCTCGGGATCGAAGTACTCGTCGCCGATGTTCCGGCCACCGAAGATCGCCCGGACTCCGTCGACGATCAGTATCTTGTCGTGCTGGCGAGCCGCGTAGATGGGCGTTGCCACCCAGGTGCCGGGATTGAAGAATCGCACCTGGGCGCCCGCCTTTCGCAGCTGGCGCTTGACGACCCCCAACCAGTCATGGGAGGGCAGGAAGGTCACTCTGTCGAGCTCGACATAGGCCGTGAACTGCGGATCCGCCTCCTTCTTCCTGCGAATGATCGAGCAGACCTCCCCGAGGTACCGCATCCCGGCCGCGTCGAGCCGCCAGATGGGCACGCTGAAGAAGATGTGGTGCCGTGCGCTGCGGATGAGCTCCAGCCGCTCCTCGTAGGCCCTCTGGGGATCCAGGAGGAGGCGGATGGAATTGCCTTCGGTCAACATGGCATGACCGAGGCGTTCGATCTCGGCCATCTTGGGCGGCTCCTGGGCGGCACGGGCCTGGAGGCCATTGCAGGCCATGAAGACGGCCATCACCAAGGTCACCGGGAGAAACCTACGCTGCATGGGCGGGATTCTACAGCAGCGCCCGGCCCTTGGGTCCAGCGGGAACCCGGGTGGTAGGATGCCCTTCCATGTTGGAGACCCTCCCGTGATGTCAACCGCACCCCCGATCGGCAAACCGGTCAGGGCGCTGGTTCTGGCGGCGACCCTCCTTCTTGCCCTTCTGCCGGCCGGGTCCCCGAGCGCCCTGGAAACGGACCAGTACCTGGCGTGGGGCCGGCCGCTGGCGGACTCCACGGAGGTGCTCAACGCCTGGTTCAACCTCCGGCTCCAGGAGGTCGTCCAGGCGGGAAACGCCAAGTCGAAACCTCCCGACTGCTGGAGGATGACCGTCGCCATGGAACGGTCCCTTCGGCGGATCGTTGTCATCCACGTTCTGGACGATTATGCCGAGAACAGCCCACTGGTCGACCGGGTTCCGCGAACGTCCGAGGAAGAGCTGCGGTTCTGGCACGACAGCATCTACGGCGACTCCACTCCCCTGACGCTGGCGAAGCTCATGCCGCTCTCCTCCACGATCCAGGCGGGGGGAGTTCGCTTCGGGGCCGACAAGCTGGCGCACTTCGTCTCCGTCGGCTGGTCGTACTACGAGGACCTCCACAAGCTTCTGGGAGAAGGCGTGCCCATGGAGGAAGCGATCGGCGAGATCATCCGCAAGGGGATCGACGGAGAGCTGCTCTACCTCCTGGGGTACAGGGTCTCGGGAGTTTTCTCCATTGCGGATCTCGTGGCGGACTACCAGGGGATGCTGTTTTACCGGGACCTCTGCTCGGGACCCGATCCCGTCCTCCAGCTTCGGCACGGCCGCTGGATCATCCGGCATCCCATCGACCTTCGGCGATACATCACCCCCGAGTGGGACGAATCCTACGAGCCCGTGGTCATCAGCCCACGCCGGTGGAAACAGATCCGCCCCAGGCTCGAGAAGCTGTGCCCACAGCTGGACAGCCCCTGGCTCGAACGGCTGTGGGAAGACTATGGCCGGCGCGACGTCCTGACGCCGACCGAGCGCGCCGTTCTCCAGCTGGTGCGGGACGGCCGGATCGAGGATCCGCGTCAGTTCACGCTGCCCGCCGTCTGCGGCCGGACACCCCACTCCATGGGGCGCGAGGCCGAGATGCCGGCGCCCACGCCGCTGGCGAGGCCGGTGCCACAGGAGCTCCTTGAGAAGGTCGCCAGGGACGAGGCCAGGGTCCGGCGGCGCGCCCTGTGGGGCTGGCAGGCCGGCTGGCTCGAGCCCATGGGGCCGACGGCCTCCCTCGGTTTTCTTTTGGCTTCCACGCCCGCCCGCTCGGACTGCCACCTGTCGTGCTTCATGGACGGTTTCTTCGCCAAGGGAACGGCCGGGCCCGGCGGCGGAGAGCTCTCCCTCGGCTGGGCCACCCTCAACGGCAGGATCGGCCGGAGCGGCCACTCGCTCGACGCCACCTGGCTGGGCTTCAGTGCGCGGGGCGCGCTCCTTCGGACCTGGAGGCCCTACTCGACCTGGAGGGCCAACCGGACCTACGCCGGGGCCGAGATCGAGGCAGCCATCGGCCGTTTCAGCATGACCCTCGGCGCCATGCGCCGGGTCGCCGGCGGACCCAACGACCACTGGCTGTTCACCTGGGGCCTGGGCTGGGGCTTCTAACCTGGATCATTCATGGGTCCTCTGCTGCAAGGGGCGATGAACCCTCACGAATAATGTGGGTTAAGCGAATCCCGGGAACCCATCAACGTTCAATGATATGCTTGGATGTACAAATACAGGGAGGTGTGACATGACACAGGTGAACTCGAAACGGGTGCTCCTCGGAGGTCTCGCGGGAGGTGTGGTGTGGATCGTCTGGAGCGCCATCATCAACGTCGTGATTCTCGGTCCGCGCTACGAAGCCATCCAGGGTGCGGGAGGCCTCCTCAGGGAGCCCCGGTATCCCTTCTTCCTGCCGGTGTACTTCCTGACGCTGATCCTCATCGGCTACATCCTGGCCTGGCTGTACGCCGGGGTCCGCGGGACCTATGGAGCGGGCCCCAAGACCGCCCTGGCCGTGGGAATCCTCGTGGGCTTTGCCGCCGCCTTCCCCCTGAACTTCTCCACCGCCGCATGGGCACCGATCGCCCGGATCTTCCCCCTCTGGTGGATGGTCGAGCTGTGGGTCGGCGCGATCCTCGCCGCCTTGGTCGCGGGCTGGCTGTACCGGGACTGATCCCGGGCGGGCGGGCGGAGCGTTCCGGCCCAAGCCCGGATCATCCGGCATCCGTCTACCGTGAAACGGGATGCACCGCCCCAGGCAGCAGAAGACCCATGAACAATCCGGGCTAACTCCGCCGGTCGATCGCGGGGAGGAGCCGCTCCCGGATTTCGTCTCGGATCCGGCGGAAGACGGCCAGCCGTTCCTCCTCCGTCCCCCCCGCCTCGGCCGGGTCGAAAAACGAGACGTGGAGCCTCTCCACGGGCAGGGGAAAGACGGGACAGCTCTCCCTGGCCGAGTCACAGACCGTGACCACCAGGTCCCACTCCTGATTCGCATGGGCGTCCACCGGCTCCGGACGGCCTTCGGAAATGTCGATCCCCACCTCCTCCATGGCCCGCACCGCAAGAGGATGGACACAATCCGCCGGTCTTGTCCCCGCCGACCGTGCCTCCCAGCGATCCCCGAGAAGCACCCTGATCCACCCCTCGGCCATCTTGGAGCGGCAGGAGTTCCCGGTGCAGAGAATCAGAACCCGTTTCTTTTCAGCCATCCCACTCACCTCGATCTTCATGACTCATCATTCCGACATATGCACATTTGACAAGGTCACTCAACTATACTACATTTCGTGAGGTGACGAAATGAAGTATGCATCCTTCAGCCGCGCCGCCCAAATCCACAAGGCCCTCGCTCACCCGGCGCGACTGCGCATCCTGGCCATGCTCCGTGACGGCGAGCTGTGCGTCTGCCAGATCACCGCCGTGCTCGGCCTGGCCACGTCCACCGTATCGGCCCACCTCAGGGAGCTCCGGAACGCCGGACTGACGAGCGAACGCAAGACGGGAAGGTGGGTCAACATCGGTCTGGTGGCCACGGACGAGGTGCGCGAGTTGCTGGACCCCATCCTGACACGGATCGACGCCGACCCCCAGGCCGTTGCGGACCGACGGCTCGTGGCCCGGTTGCATCAGATCCCCGTCGAAACCCTCTGCCGGAGCGGGTTCGGAACCGTGCGCGGCCGGAACGCCATTGAAACGGAAAAGGGAACGGGAACATGACCCCCGGAGTGCAGGTTGACAGGACACTCTCCTTCCTGGACCGTTTCCTGACCCTGTGGATCTTCCTGGCCATGGCGGCCGGGGTGGCCATGGGCTGGTTGTGGCCCGGCGTCGCCACCTTCTGGAACGGCTTCTCCATGGGAACGACCAACATCCCCATCGCCATCGGCCTGATCCTCATGATGTACCCGCCCCTTGCCAAGGTGCGGTACGAGGAGCTCCCGGACGTGTTCCGCGACTGGAAGATCCTCGGGCTCTCCCTGATCCAGAACTGGATCATCGGGCCGGTGCTGATGTTCGCCCTAGCGGTGCTGCTGTTGCGTGACCATCCCGCCTACATGACAGGCCTGATCCTCATCGGCCTCGCCCGGTGCATCGCCATGGTCATCGTCTGGAACGAGCTGGCCAGGGGAGACACCGAGTACGCCGCCGGCCTCGTCGCATTCAACAGCATCTTCCAGGTCCTCTTCTACAGCGTCTACGCCTGGGTGTTCATCACCAAGCTCCCCCCGATCCTCGGTCTGGGGGGATCCCTGGTCCAGATCACCATGGGGCAGATCGCCCAGAGTGTGTTCATCTACCTGGGAATCCCTTTTCTGGCCGGCATGATCACGCGCTTCTTGCTGGTGAAGGCGAAGGGACGAGACTGGTACGAGCACCGCTTCATCCCGCGGATCTCGCCCATCACCCTGATCGCCCTGTTGTTCACCATTCTCGTCATGTTCAGCCTCAAGGGGGAGCAGATCGTGCGCATCCCCGGCGACGTGGTTCGCATCGCCATCCCCCTGATCGTCTACTTCGTCATCATGTTCTTCGTCAGCTTCTGGATGGGTCGCAGAATCGGCGCCGGTTACTCGAAGACGGTGACCCTTTCCTTCACCGCGGCGTCCAACAACTTCGAGCTGGCCATCGCCGTAGCCGTGGCCGTCTTCGGCATCGGCTCTGGCGAGGCCTTCGCCGCGGTCATCGGTCCCCTCGTGGAGGTTCCAGTCCTCATCGGCCTGGTCAACGTGGCCCTGCTGTTCGAGAAGCGCCTCACCTGGCGGCTTACGACGGTTGGGGCCCCCGGAGCCAAGGCGGCGATTCGTCAACGGGAGGCGTGAGGCACCCGGGATCAAGCTCGTCGAAACCCCGGACCCCCGACACCCTTGCCGCCATCATCCCCTCACCTGGAAAGAACGTCCTCGAAATCCGGCTTGGTGGGTTCGTCCTGGGCCAGGAAGACGTGACAGGTGTCGCAATCCTGGGGGATCGTGTGTTTGCCATCTCGAGTTGACATCTCGTCATCGTGACAGCGCCAACAACCCGGGGAATCATCGTGGCCCAGGTTGTTGGGATGGGTCTGCCAGTCGGTTTTCATCTCCGGGAAGAACGATCGTGCAAAGGTGTTGGCCGCTTCGGCCGCGGCCCGCTCGACGGTGTTCTTCCGGGAGCTCCACACCTGCGGGTACCGTTTCCGGTAGAAGTCCTCCACAGCCTCCCTGACCTCGGCGACACCACCGGCATGTGTCGCGTGCTGTGCCTCGACCGCCTCCAGGGCCGTCTTCTTGTAGAAGGGCAATTCCCGGAAGGACGGGAAGCTCTCGAGAACGCCGTCCAGGGCCTTGCTGGGGTTCTTGAACAGGTGCGTCGGCCGGTTGTGGCAGTCGATGCAGTCCATCACCCTGGCCTTGGCTTCGATCTCGTCCTTCGGAGGAAGGTCCTCCCCCTTCCGGGTATAGGTGCGGATCTCGCCGCTGGGAGTCGTCAGCTCGACCCAGGCAATCTCCTGCCGCCGGGGGTCGGTCGAGTAGTACCGGATTTTGTTGTCCGAGTAGATGTGCCACCAGTGGATGCCGCCGTGGCTCCCCATGTCCAGGCTGCCCCCGCCGGTCTTCATGAGCATGGCCGTGTAGCTCGGCGTGTTCCCCTCGTCGGTGTCGAATCGGACAAACACCTTGAGCTTGTCGCCGTGATGTTTCGAAGGCCAGTGGCACTGCTCGCAGGTCTCTCGCGCGGGGCGCAGGTTGTGAAGGGGCGTTCCGATGGGCCGGTGGTACGTACCCCACGCCGTCTTCCAGACCTGCCGGAGGCCATCGACCTTGGACCGGACGAACCACGAGGCGCCCGGCCCGATATGGCACTGCACACACCTGACCCGGGAGTGGGGTGACTCATGGTACGCGGTGTACTCCGGTTGCATCACGGTATGGCAGGTCGCGCCACAGAATCGCGCCGAATCCATCTCCTCGACGGCCAGGTACGAGGTGGAGCCCAGGATGACGGCGTTGAGCCCCGTGAGGGTAAGGATGACGAAGCCGACTCGGCGGAGGTGAGGGTCGTTGAAATCAAGCCGGGGGTAGTAGGACATCTCCTCGGCGGTCTGCCCTTCCGCCAGCAGAAGTTTCCGACGCCTCCACATGCCGATGGGTATGAGCACGAGGCCGACAACGAAGATCGCCGGGAGGACAAGGTAGGAGAAGATGCCGATGTACGGGTTGTGAAAACCGCCGGCAAGCTCGGCCACCATGAAAATGATGATCGTGAGCGCCGCGACCGTGGCGATCACGATTCCGGTCACGGTCGTCGGATTGTTGGCGAAGTTCAGGATTCTGCCGGCCGTGCCGCGGCGGGGTGAGGATTGGGCCATCATGACGTTCTCTCCATGGTTCATGACGCCCGGAAGGCGGCGTCTCTCCCGATGAATGCTACCAAGTCCATAATGTTTGCACAAATATTCACAATCCGAGATCAAGAAAGGGACTCCTGCCCACGACCCGGATCCCCCTGTCCGCCGCGGGCGAGCTCGAGCTCGATGCCGGCACGCGGTTGCGGGCCAGCCCCGGGGCCAGGCTCCTTCTCCACCCTGCAGGCGCCGCGGTAGGATGCATCCATGGGCCCGAAGGGATCACTGCCCCCAGCAACACCCGCCGGCCGAGCGGTGCTGGCCGTCTGCGGCTATTCCGGCGCCGGCAAGACGACGCTGCTCGAGGCCGTCATCCCCGAGCTCGCCGCCCGGGGTCTGTCCATCGGCGTCGTCAAGCACGACGTTCACGGCTTCACCGTGGATCGCCCGGACAAGGACTCCGATCGTCTCTTCAGGGCCGGGGCCGGGGTCTGCCTGGGAGGTCCGGACGAGACGGCCTGGCGCCTTCACCCCGGTCCCGGTACGGGTCTCCAACGCTCGGTGGACCGCTTCCTGGGGAGCTGTGACCTGGTCCTCGTGGAAGGCCACAAGGACACACCCCTGCCCAAGGTCTGGCTGAGCGGTTCTGACGGCGCGGGGCCGCCGGCCGGCACGGCCAACGTCCTCGAGAGCCTTGCCCGGGGGACGGACCGGCCTGCGAGGCTCCTCACCATTATCGAGGACGTTCTGGCACAGGCGTGGTCCTCGAGAACCCTCCTCGGTGGGCTGCTCATCGGCGGCGGCAGCACTCGCATGGGCCTTCCCAAGCAGCTGCTCCAGCACCGTGGCAGGGCCTTCGCCACCATCGTCCACGACGCCCTGGCCCCCCACACCCACCGGGTCGTGGCCCTGGGCGCCGGCGCGCTTCCAGACGCCCTCGGGGACCTGCCGCGACTGCCGGACGCCCCCGGTCTGATGGGCCCCATGGCCGGCCTTCTGGCCGCCCTCCGCTGGGCGCCGTCGGCCGCCTGGGTCCTCGCCGCCTGCGACCTGCCCCGGATCGCCCCGGAGGCGATTGGCTGGCTCCTGGAACAACGCCGGCCCGGCATCCGTGCCGTCCTTCCGGTCGGCCCCTCGGGCAGGATCGAGCCACTCCTGGCCGTCTACGAGCCCCACGTGCGGGAGGCCGTGGAGGAGCTGGTGGCCGGGGGAACGCTGGCGCCCCGGCGCCTGCGGGACCTCCCGGGCGTCGCCTCCCCCGTGGTGCCCAACGGCCTGGCCCCGGCCTGGTCCAACGTCAACCGGCCCGAGGAGCTCGACGAGCTCCACGTCTGAACCGGCACGTGGCGATGGTCGAGAGAGTTGCACCCCTTTCAACCCCCAGATTCCCCACCAATCGAGACGAACAGACGTGTTGCACACCACAGGTGGCAATCGCTCGCGTCGAACCGAGCTCCACAGGGCGCCGGATCCATGGCAGACCCTTTCTAGGCATCTATGGCCATACTGCCAAATTATGGTAGAGTCTCGGCGCCGCCATCCTTCGGTATTCGATCAGGGAGGATCCGGGCATGCCCATCGCCATGGTCACCGCAGTCATCCTGGTGCTCGCCTTCATCTTCTCCATGCTGGGGCTGGGCGGCGCCATGCTCTATATCCCGGTGTTCCACTGGTTCGGCCATGACTTCAAGACCGTCGCCATACCGACCGGCCTGCTGCTCAACGGACTGACAGCCCTGTCGGCGGCCGTCTTCTACCTCCGCGCCAGGATGGTCGATGTCAAGGGTTCCATCCCCTTGGCCGTCGCCTCGTTCCTGGGGGCGCCGGTCGGCGCTCACTTCACCCGCATGGTTCCCACCGGGACGCTGATCCTGCTGTTCGCCATCGCCATGGTCCTTGCCGGAGGGCGCATGCTGATGACCTCGGGGAGCGCGGAGAGGGCCGAGATGATGCCGCCCGGAAAGCGCTACCCTCTGATGGCCGCCGGCGGCTTCTTCATCGGTTTCATTGCCGGCCTGCTCGGTGTGGGTGGCGGCTTCCTCTTCGTTCCCATGATGATCGCCATGGGCTACCCTGCCAAGAAAGCGGCCGCCACCAGCGCCTTCGTGGTCATCTTCTCCTCTTTCTCCGGCTTCGCCGGTCACGTGGCCGAAGGGCGCTTCGACTGGCCACTGATGATCGCCACGTCCACGGCGGTGATCATCGCCTCCCAGGCCGGTGCCCAGGTGATGAAGGAAAGGATGAAGGCCCGCTGGATCAAACAGATGTTCGGCTTCGTCCTGCTCGCCGTCGCCCTCAGGCTCCTCCTGAAGATCTTCTTCTAGAAACTGACCGTTGCCGGAACACCGCACAATTGACCGCTTTTTCAACCCGGTCGATCCTGCTATGCTAGGCGCGGTACGGAGAATCGCAATGAGCTTTCGTTGGACGCTGGAGCGCACGCTCCCGGGTACGATCGGCAAGGAGGAGCAACCATGACAGATCCGACCAATGAGCCTGCAACGACGGCCGGAGCGTGCGCAACGGAAGCCGACGGAGGCCTGTTGCAGGATTGGGCCGTTCAATGTCTCTCCCGCCTGTTCTCGGCCATGTCCGATCCGACGCGCTTGCAGATTCTCCACATCCTCGCTGGGACCGACGAGATCACGGTCGGGGAGATCACCGAGCGGGTGGACCTTTCCATCTCGGCGGTCAGCCACCAATTGGGACTCCTCCGCGACCGGGACCTGGTGACCGCCCGCCGCTCGGGCCGCCAGGTGTTCTACAGCTTGACGGATGACCATGTTCACGCCCTGTTGGCGACGGGGATCGAACACGCCTGCGGCGACTGCCCAAACCGGCGCTGAACTCCCGTCTCCCCTCCCCTGAGCCACCGCCACGTAGGGCCCCGGTGACGACAATCGAGGGACTCCGTCCGGTCTTCCTCTCCCGGAGATGCTCACCCGTTCAATGGGTCGCCGGCACACCCCCCAGGAGCACGTACTGGATCTGAAGACGCCACATGTGGGCCATCCGGCTGCTGTTGCCCACGTACCAGGCGTAGTCGCTGGAAAGGCGGAGCGGAATCCCAGGGACATCGTAGGTGACCGCAACGGTCCAGTTGTGGACCGAGGGCACCATGGCGTCCACGTCGGGGGTCATCCACTCGGTTCGAAGCGCCAGGATCAGGCCATTGACGGGAAGGTACGCTCCCTGGGCGTAGGCGCCCTTGGCTGCCCAGGAGGCGCCCGCCCTGGGATCGAACCAGGCGCGGTACAGCTCGGCCTGGCCCCGGAACCGGCCCCAACCGCCCTGGATAAAGAGGTCCAGGCGGTGATCGTAACCGTTGAAGTGCTCGATACGGCTCCATGGAAGGCCGGTCAGCTGCCCCCGCAGATCGAGGTCCTCGGCCCTTCGGGCCGAACCCGCGACCCCCGCCTCCCAGTACCATGTCCGCTCTGTCCGATTCCCCCTCCCCGTGTACTGGAGCCGCAGGACGCCGAGGGGACCGTTGCCCTTCTGATCGTTGTTGGCGCCCCCGCCCTGGAACAACCCCAGGCTCAACCGGAACCCCTTCCGGGTGTAGTCCATCTGCGCCCCGCGGTCCCGTGCGAAGCTCTCGCCCAGGCGGCCGTTGACGACCAGCCGACTGGTGGAGGCCGTCCGGTCGACGAAGTCCAGCATGCGGTCCGGCTGGAAACGTTCCAGGCCGAAGGGGGGTTTGAACTGGCCCACGGTCCAGAGGAGCGGTCCCCCGTGGAAACGGAGGAAGGCATCCTGGAGGAAGATCCGGTCGTCGGTCGGTGAGAGGTTGTTGGTCTTGTAGATCAGCTGGATGTGGTAGCGCGCCACCTTCGCCTGTCCGCCGTCCAGCATTAGCTTGAAACGCCGGATCGCCCCCATGTCCGGACCGGGATCGCGATCCGTGTAGCGGACCTGGATGTACGAGGTCGGCTTGGGAATCCACGAGCTGAGGTCGTAGTGCTGCTGGGCCGCCAACAGTGGCGCCCACAGGCACACGAGAACCCAGGCAGCGACAACAAAGCCGCGCACTCGATACATCCCACACCTCCCAGCCAGGCGCACCCGACTTCCAAGGACAGCCCGGCGGCGGAACCGGCGGGCGGAAGGCGCGTCACAACCCCCCTCAGGCGACGGCCTCGTTCTCCCTGGCGAGGCACCCCTGGCAAACGGGTTTCCCATCCTCCAGGTGCACGGCGTTCTCGAAGACCGCCTCGCCACAGCGTGCACAGACGACGGCGTTGAAGCAGCCCTTGGGACGGTTCCAGTGGTAGGTGAAGACCTCACCGATGTCGAGGGCCTGGTCCAGCTCCATGCTTAGCACCTTCTCGAGGAGCGGCGCGAGGAGCTGGGGGTTGACGTCCTGGGGCGGCACGCCACTCTTCCGCTCCTGGACGAAGGGCGACCGGAGCATCTTCTCGAAGAAGGCCGGCTTGAGGGAGATCCGGACAGCCCTGTCGGTGACGGTGTCCACCAGGGTGAAGGCCATCTTGTTCCAGTAGGTCTTCTTCACATTCGACTTGCCGTAGGTGCATCCGGTGGCCACCATGATCCCGTCCAGGAAGCATCCGGCGGCGTGTCCCTCGCCGGTCTCCGAAAGGACAAAAAGCTCCTTGTCATGGGCCCTCCCGACACCGAGGACCTCCATGGCCTTCACGCCGCAGCGCAGCCCAAGGGGCATGGCGGGACAACGGTGTCCGTGGAAGGCGAAGCCGATATCGAGCAGCTCACTGGTCTTCTGATCCATGTGTGGTTCCTCCATTCTCGCACCCTGTACCACATGATGGGTGGAGTTGAATTACCGAACGGCGGAGAACCCTGCCCCGTATTCCTCATGGCGGTTCGTCGCGAAAGGGGCGAGGCGCCGTGCATGGCGGTGCTCTCGCAACATGTGTGAGCGCAGGCATGCTTGGGCACGTCGAGAGGGCAAACGAGTTCCCACCGCCAGGTGTGGTACATCGGCCCTTGCAGCACGACTCTCATCAATGATCCGGGCTAGTCCGTCCTGCTCTTTCCCGCGGCGAACGCACGGCGCTCCTCGAGAACCTTGCCGGCACAGGAGAAGAACCCCAGAACGCAGGGAGTCAGGAGGCGGTAGTAGACGACGTTGCCCTGGCGCCGGCTCTCGACGATCCCGTGGGCCCTCAGCACCGACAGGTGCTTGGAAACCGTCGACTGGTCCAGCCCGACGAGCCGTGTCAGCTCGCTCACGGAGCACTCACCCCGATCAAGACGGGCGACCATCCTCAACCGGGCCTCGTTGCCAAGGGCCTTGAGCACCCTGGCCCACTCGCGATAGGGCACGTTGCCCACCCCTTCCCCCGTCATGGTTACCTCCAACCACAGTTTAGGCATTCTTGGCCATATTGTCAATCACATGCATTTCGTGTAGACTTGAGGCATGGAGCCGCAGGTTCTGGAATCCATGGAGCTCGGGGGAACCGTTCTCCAGGCCGTCCTTGGCGATCTGACCGAGGAGCGGGTGGATGTCATCGTCAATGCAGCCAACTCCCACCTGGTCCACGGCGGCGGGCTGGCCGGCGCCATCGTCCGACGGGGCGGCCGGATCATCCAGGAGGAGTCGGATCGGGTGGCGCCGGTGGCGGTGGGCTCCGCCGCCGTGACGGGCGCGGGTTCCCTCCCCGCCCGCTGGGTCATCCACGCCGTCGGACCCCGCTGGGGCGAGGGCGACGAGGAACGCAAGCTCCGCTCGGCCGTACGGAGCAGCATGGAGCACGCCACACAGCTGGGCGCCGCTTCTTTGGCCATCCCGGCCATCTCGACGGGGATCTTCGGCTACCCCAAGGCCGAGGGGACGAGGACCATCGTCGCTGAGGTGCTCGACTGGTTGTGCGGGCACCCGGATTCCGGCCTGCGCAGGGTTCGGCTGACGGCTTTCGACCGGCCGACGGCGAAGCTCTTTGCCGCGGCCCTCGCCGAGGCAAGAGCCCACCGCTGCTGACATTATCGTCACCTTGTGGTATAATGCGACGCTGACGTGCATAGGAGGGAGGAAAAGATCACCAGATGGCTGATCTTTACCAATACCGCGAAACCCCGGAAGAACCACTCGACTGTCTCTACATCCTTCAAGGCACCGGCGTCGACTCGGTCGGCCGCATGGAGCTGGGACCCAAGGATCGCAGGGCTCTCAAGACCAAGGCCAGGGCGCTGTCGCCCCGCGGCGCCGAAGGCGAGGTGATCTCGGGTGAGTGCCCCCTGCAGATGGCGCACCGCGTCACCTTCGTCGGGCTCGGGGACGAAAAGCAGCTGACCCACGCCAAGCTCCGGCAGGCACTGCGCCGCGTGGTCCGGCAGGCCACGAGGAACCACGAGTACCAAATCGGTCTGGCGGTGCCCGTGCGGATCCGCGGTCTCTCCGAGGCCGAGTCGCGCACCTTCGCCCTGCTGGAAGCAGCGCTGGCCGACTACACCTTCGATCACTTCAAATCGAAAAAGAACGAGTTCGACAAGATCGACGGCCTCCACATCGTCCCCATGGCCGGCGAATCGGAGGAGGAGCTCGAGCAACGCCTGCAGCGGGTCCGGCTCTACGCCAACTCCGTCCGCCTGGCCCGGGATCTGGGCAACCGCCCGGGGAACGACCTGACCCCGGAGGCCCTGGCGTCCATGGCCCGGGAGGTCTGCGGGGAGGGATCCGGCATCCGGGTGACCGTCATGGGGCCGAAGGAGCTGGCCAAGGAGAAGATGGGCGGGATCCTGGCGGTCAGCCAGGGTTCCAGCGAGGAGCCGCGCCTCATCGTTCTGGAGCACCGGCCCAAGAAACCCAAGAAGTCCATCGTCCTCGTGGGCAAGGGCATCACCTTCGACGCGGGCGGCATCTCCCTGAAGCCGGCCAAGGACATGGGCTGGATGAAGTACGACATGTGCGGCGCGGCCACCGTGTTGGCCGTTCTCAACGCCGTTGCCCAGCTGGAGCTGCCGTTCAAGGTCGTCGGTTTGATTCCCTCGGCCGAGAACCTGCCCTCCGGCGAGGCCCTCAAGCCCGGGGACATCATCTCCATGGCAAACGGAAAGACCGTCGAGGTCGACAACACCGATGCCGAGGGCCGGCTCCTTCTGGCCGACGCCCTGGTGTACGCCAACCGGTTCCATCCCGATTTCGTCATCGACTACGCCACCCTGACGGGCGCCTGCGTCGTGGCGCTTGGGTACGAGGCCGCCGGCGCCATGGGGAACAACCGCGAGTTCCTCGAAACCCTGTCGCGGATGGGAGAGGAGGTCGGCGAGCGGGTCTGGCCGCTTCCCCTCTACGAGGAGTACTTCTCCTACCTCAAGAGCGAGTGGGCCGACATGAAGAACGCCGGCTCCAGGTGGGGTGGCCCCGTGACGGCCGGCGCATTCCTCCAGCAGTTCGCGCCGGCCAAGGCCTCGTGGGCCCATCTGGACATCGCCGGGGTCGCCTACTGTGAGCGCGAACGCTCGGGTCTCCCGGTGGGGGCCACTGGCTTTGGGGTTGTGTTGACACTTTCCTGGCTGGAGAGCCTCCGCAAGTAGGCTTTCTGCGCTCGCCCGGGAAGGTGGTGGTCATGAAGAATGTCCCTGGGAACAGTAGGGTGCTCACCACGGGCTATTGAGGGGACCGGCATGTGGCTCAAACGTGTCCTGCACGTCTTTCGGAACACGCCCCAGGGGCGGGAGACTCTCCTCGGTGCCGCCGAGTTCTGCCGTACCTCCAGGATGCAGCTGCACGTGTACGTGCCGGTGGAGCCCCGCTTCACCCTTCAGCTGGACGCCGATCTGATCGAGATCCCCCTGGACCGGTCCTACACCCTCGACCCCGACACCGCCCGCCGGCACGGCCAGATGATCCTGGAGACGGCCGGCGTGCCCGCCCGCTGGGTGGAGCCCTCCCATAAACTGGCCTCCACCATGCCGGTGGTCGAGGGCCGTTTCCACGTCATGAGCTGCCCGAGATCGTTGAGCACACCCTCGCCCGGCCCCTTTCCTGGCAGCCTGGGAAACCGTGTTCGCAGGCTCGTTCGGAGTGCCCCGTTCCCGCTCCTGATCCCGACGGTGCCACACCTGGCCTGGGACAGCGTGACGGTGTTCTTTGCGGGTTCCGAACACGCCCTCCGGGCACTCCTCTGGGCCAGGGGGATCGCCGAGAGCGCTGGCCTTCCCATCCAGATTCTGACCCACGACGAGCCCGGAGCGGCCCGCGAGGCGGAACGAGCCCTGGAGGCAGTCGGCCTCCTGGAGACCCTGGGGCCACTGTGGAGGGTCGTCGATGCCCCGAGCTTCACCTCCCTTCTCTGGGAGGTCCAGCGGGAGAGCCTGGTTGTCGCCGGCGCCTTCGGGCACTCCGGAGTCAAGGCACACTTCCTGGGGTCGAGAACGGAAGCCATACTCGCCCACCTTCCGAATCCGCTCTTCCTGGTGGGCCCCAGCGCTCCCGGGCCATCGGAAGAGCAGACGTAACGGCCTGTAGCGGCCTTGATCATCCGCGCCGGATGACCGCGGTACAATCGTCTCCAGGATGTTGCAATACCTACGGCGAGAAACGCTTGTTCTCGCAGTTGTCCTGCTGGTCGCCGCGGTGGCCCAGGCCCAGTGGACGCCCTGCCGTCATTTTGGGGTTCGCGAGGGCCTGGCCCAGTCCCAGGTCACCGATCTGACACAGGACAGCAACGGATTCCTGTGGGTCGCCACCCAGGGAGGCATCTCACGCTTCGACGGCCGCCGTTTTACGCTCTATACCACGGCCGAGGGCCTGCCCGACAACGTGGTGACTTCCATCGTCTCCAAGGGAGACACCGTTTGGGCCGCCACGGACCTCGGCCTTCTGGCGGTCTGGGACGGAACAAGCTTTTCCCCCCTGGACGGCCCGGTTCCGGGACGCCGCATCCCCATCCGTTCCGTCGCCATCCGCAGCAACGGAAACCTCCTGGTGGCAACCGGGGAAGGGCTCTTCGAAGGCGAACCGGGTTCCTTCAAGAAGATCGTCGAAGGGCCCATCGACCGGCTCGAGACCCTGGAGGACGGGAGCATCTGGGTTCTTGCCAAGCACCTCTATCGGCTTCCCGCCAATGGTCCACCCGCACCCATCGACCTGCCCGAGTTGCCCGGACGAGCCGCTGGAATCGCGCAGGAGGGCGGCACGACCTGGATCATCTGGGATTCGGGCTATCTCGTTCGCCGGACGCCCGGGGGCACCCAGGCGATCCGCCTTCGTCTTTCCGGCGCCGTCACGGACCTGGTCCACGACCCCCAGGGCGGCCTTCTCATCGCCACGGACCGGGGAGTCTGGAAGAGGAAGCCCGGTGGGGGGCTGTTGCCGATCCGCGTGACCCTCCAGCGGCATCCGGTTCGTGTCAAACGTCTCTTCATCGACAGGGAATCCAACGTCTGGATCGGCACCTTCGGCGAAGGGCTGATCCAGCGCCCCCCCTCCCCGTTCACCCAGTTCACTCTGGAGACAGGGCTTCCCGCGGCCATGGTGTGGAGCTTCAGCGAGGGCCCCGATGGATGTATCGAGATGGGGACGGGTGACACGGGCGTCGTGTCCTGGTGCCAGGATCACTGGGGCCCTTCCATCGACATGAAGGACGGCTTGCCTTCGAATCAGGTCTTGACACTGGGCAGGGACGATGCCGGCCGGCTCTGGATCGGCACTCGTGCCGGGGTGTGCCGCTACAGTCATGGCAACTGTACCACCTGGACGAGCAGGAACGGCCTCCCCAGCGACGATATTCGCGGTATCGCCTCCGATGGGAAGGGGGGCGTCTGGCTGGCAACGGCCGGCGGGCTGGCCCACTGGGACGAAGAATCGTGGACAACCTACACAGACCTTGCCGGGCTGGATTCGCCCCTCCTCCGCTCCGTCGTCGTCGACACCAGGGGAACCGTCTGGGCGTCGGTTCATGGAAACGGCATCGTCAGCTTCGACGGGGTCCGGGCCAGGCATCTGGGTCTCGAGGACGGGCTTCCGACCCTGCGCGTCTGGACGTTGATGGCGGACCCGGAGGGCAGGGTTTGGGCCAGCACCGACGAGGGGATCTGGATCCGATCCCCCGATGGCAGTTCGTCCCGGGTCCTCGTCGATGGGCTGCCGAGCCCAATCGTCGTCTTTCTCCTTCGTGACGACGACGGCATGGTCTGGGCCGGCACGACCCGCGGCGTCGCGCGGATCTCTCCAGAGGGAAGGGTCGTCCAGCGGTTCACTGCCGAAGACGGTCTTTCCGACAGCGAAGCCGCCGAAGGCGCCGCATTCCGCGATAGCCGCGGACGGCTCTGGTTGGGAATGGCCTATGGAGTCACCCAGGTCGACACGCGGCTCCTTCTCCGGAATGCGGTTCCACCCGTCGCCGTCCTCGAACGGTTCCTGGTCAACGGCGCGACCCCGCCCGGTTTCCAACCCGTTTCCTCCAACACACACCAGGACCATTCCCCATGGCTTCTTGGCCCGGGCCCCGTCGATCTGAAGTTCGGCTTCAGCGCTCCGAGCCTGACGGCACCGGCGGAGGTACGGTACCGGTACATCCTCGAAGGGTTCGACCCCTCCCCCACGGGACCGGTCGTCGAGGACTATGTCAGTTACCACCGGGTTCCACCGGGACGGTACCATTTCTTTCTGGACGCCTCCAACAACG